>CAYTGC010000088.1:0-17897 GCA_964437195.1 uncultured Myxococcales bacterium
CAGCCCGCAGCCAAGCGACTTCACGGCTGCACTGCGGACAGTCATCACTGTGCGCAGAGATCACTATCGAACGATCCTCATCAAGTGTGCCTGCGACGAGTGCTTCGAGATCTTGAACAGAAGGATGGGTATTCACTTTGAGCCTCCCAAATAGCGCCACAGCTGCGAGCGAAGCTGCTGCCGAGCGCGATGGATTTCGTTTTTCACTTTGGTAACGGACCAGCCCATGACGTCCGCAATGTCTTCGTATGCAAGGCCGTGGTCGAGCCGCAGAAGGAGTGCGCTTTTGCGCGGTTCCCCAACATGGGTGAGCGCTTCGGCAAGCACGCGATCCGCTTCGGCGAGCAGCAGCACCGCGTCGGGTGTGGGCGCATCATCCACGGGCTCGCACTCTTCGTTCGGTTCGTCGAGACGACGCTTCGCTTCCTTGTGCGCCCGGCAGTGCTCCAGAAAGACATTGCGAGCAATTCCGAACAGCCAAGAAGACAGGCGAGCGCTGTCGCGAAGCTGCCCGAGTGAGTCATAGGCGCGCAAAAAGGTCTCTTGGGTGGCGTCATCTGCCGCTGCGTCATCACGAAGCAGATCCCCAAGGTACCGACGCACGCCTGGACTGTGCCGCTGGAACAGCGCGCGAAATGCTGCGCTCTCTCCCTTTTGGGCTCGGACAATCAGTGGCTCTTCGATGCTGGTGATCGCGCGCTCTTCCTCAACCGGTCCAGCCAGCGGATGTGATGTGTGGAGCAGCGTGAGCGCTCGTTTTCCCGTCATCTCATCCGTGAGTGAAGATGGGGGCGCTTTGGTTTCAGACTTTTTTTGCGATCGTGAAAAAAATCGGAATGGCAAGGCGGGTGCCTTCGGCGGAAGGGCTAAAGGGCAGAAACGAAAGGCTCAAGGACTTTGAGGGCCGCGTCATGCAAGTGACCGTTCGATCCAACGAGGCCGTGGTGGTGTCCAAGATCGAGATCAGAGTAGCGAAGCGGTCGGCCGCGCATGTCGGTCAGCTTGCCGCCCGCTTCGTGCAAGATGACCTCGGGGGCGGCGGTGTCCCAGAGCTTGCAGCGTCCAGCGGGATTCATATAAAGGTCACGGGCCGCAGCGGCGATAAGGCACAGCTTCACTCCAACGGAGCCGACCTGGACCTCATCGCGAATTCCAGAGCGATCGCGAACGTGGTTCATGAGATCTGGACGGGATGAAGCCGAAGACACCAGACGAGCCTGGGCGATCTCGACGGTTTCAGATGCGGCCATTTTCCGCGGCGCTTCGTCCTCGATCACTTCGTAGGCACCACGGCCTCGCTCGGCAAGCCACAAGCGGGCCGCGGCTGGCTGATACACCGCCCCGAGGATGGGCACGCCACGAGCGACGAGCCCGATCATCACCGCGTAGCCAGCCCGACCGGCGATAAAGTCCTTGGTGCCATCGATCGGATCGACCAGCCAAAACCGTGGGGCCGAGAGTCGGGCGCCGTCGTCGGGCCTTTCTTCTGAAAGGACGACGTCGGCTGGAAACGCCGCTGCGAGACGGGCGATGCACAGCTCGCTGACTGCGCGATCGGCTTCGGTGACTGGTTCCTCTGCGTCTTTCCATTCGACGGGAAGGGCGCTTGGGTCCGTGCCGGGCATATGCCAAGTGCAGAAGTAGCGATGGGCCAGCTCGCCTGCTTCCAACATGATGGGAACGATGCGGCGCGTTTCCTCTGAAAAACCGGGCGGAATCATGCTGTCGCGGAAGTTCACGGCCGCAGCGTATCAGGGTTCGCAGCTAGCGCGGCGAATCGTCGTCTTCATCTTGCTCGCCACCATCCGTGGCATCGCGGTCCAGCTTGCGGTAGATGGTGCGGGTCGCAATCCCGAGGAGCTGGGACGCGAGCTTCTTGTCGCCTTTGGTGTAGTGCAGTGTTTCGCGAATGACGGTCCGCTCGATCTCTTCGAGCGGTGTGCCGAGTGGAAACGTCAGACTGGGCAATGAGCCGTGGCCGGCGCTGGTCGTTAGCTGAAGTCCTCCGCAGCGAATCTCCTGCGGCAGGTCGTCTACGTCGATGACCGGCTGCCGGGACAGCACGACGGCGCGCTCGAGCGCATTTTCCAGCTCGCGTACGTTACCGGGATAGCTGTAGCGGCACAAAAGGTCGAGGGCAGGGCGGCTGATGCCGGTGACGTTCTTGTGGTTTTTGTCGCGGAAGCGGCCCAGGAAGTGATCGACCAGCAGCGGCACGTCTTCTAGCCGCTCGCGCAGCGGGGGGACGGTCACTGCGATGACGTTTAGGCGATAGAAGAGGTCTTCACGGAAGCGGCCCTCGCTGACCATCTTGCGCAGGTCCCGGTTGGTGGCGACGATGAAGCGAATGTCGACGCGTCGCAGCTTGCCGCCGAGCGGTTCGATTTCACCTTCCTGAAGGACGCGCAGAAGCTTCACCTGCAGGTGGAGTGGTATCTCGCCGATTTCGTCTAGAAACAGCGTGCCGCCGTCCGCTTGGGCGAAGCGGCCATCGCGCCTGGCCACGGCACCGGTAAATGCGCCTTTTTCGTAACCAAACAGCTCGGCTTCGAGGATCGTCTCTGGAAGTGCTGCGCAGTTTACGGGAATCAGGGGGCGTCCTGCCCGTGGCGACAAGTCGTGCAGATGTCGCGCCAGCAGTTCCTTGCCGGTGCCAGATTCGCCGAGAAGAAGGACCGTGGCCTGCGACGGCGCTGCTTGGCCGATGACATCGAGGGTGCGGCGCATCGCCAGCGAACCTCCGACGATCGTTCGGCGTTCAGCAGCCGCGAGCTTCTGCCGCAGCGAGCGGTTTTCGAGCACCAGAGTCTGCCGCTCGAGCGCTTTGCCGACAACGCGAAGAACATGCGCGCGTTTGAGCGGCTTGGTGATGAAGTCGTAGGCGCCGTCTTTCATTGCCTCGACGGCTGTTTCGATCGTGCCGTAGGCCGTCATCAAGATGACCTCGGTTTCCGGCGACAGCTTGCGTCCGGCCTTGAGGAGGTCGAGCCCGGAGATGCCCGGCATCATCAGATCGGTAAGCACCACGTCGATTCGCTGCTTGCGCAGGATCTCCAGCGCTTCTTTTCCATCGCTGCAGGTGAGCACTTGCAGCTCGCTTCCTGCTGAGGATTCGTCGGTGTGCGGTGGCACAAAGCGCGCAAAGGTGCGCTCAAGAGAGTCGAGGTTGGATGATTCATCATCGACGATCAGCAAGGTCTTCATCGGCAAAGCTCACAGCGCGGCGGTAAGTATCACCGCCAAGACTCGATTCTGCTGCTTTCTTTTTGACTCGGCAAACAGCTCGGGTGACTCGCTGCAAAGTCTGGTAGCCTGTGGCCGTGATTCCGCACGAGATTGCGCTGGAGCGTAGCGACGAGCGCTCGGCGCCGCACAGGACCCACGTCCTTTCCTGCCCCAGCTGCCACGCCCCGGTGCCGCTTGGTTTTTCGGAACAGACCGAGTGCCTACGCTGCCACGCGGCAATTCCCATCGGCGAAGAACTTCGCAGTCGGCGTGACAACTTTCGCAAGGTGGAAGCGGAGCGTCGTCATGTGGATCCGCTGTGGCAAATGGCACTTTCCGCGCGGCAACACTTCTATCTGCGGCCCCTGCTGCTTGCGTCCGTCAGTTACGTGGCCCCTTTCGTGGGGATTGCCGTCGGCTACCTGTTCGGTTATCGCAGCGGGCAGTACGGACTGGCGGCGCTTTTGTGGCTGTGGGTGATCGGCGTATTCCATCTGCTGTCGTCGTGGCTTTTGCTTCAGCGGAAGCCTCTCTACGTTCGACAGCTCATGACGGCGCAGCTTGTGTCCGAGCCTGGTTTTCCCCCTGTGTGCCGCGTGTGTGCTTCTCCGCTGTCGGTGCCGGCCCGAACAGGAGAGATGCTGCATTCCTTTGATACGAGCTGTGATCACTGCGGCGCGGACAACATCGTCGGTGATGCGCCGCTCATGACGCCTCGTCCCGACCTTTACAGCATTCAGTCGGCCTACCAGGAAGTGTTTGGCGGGGTCGTCCAGCAGCGGATGGATCGTCTGTATCCATTTATTCTGCTGGTCGGTTTCTTGCTGCTGGGCGGACTGTCGTATGTGGCGACCAATGCGCCGCATACGCCGCTGACCAACTGACGGGGCGTGAGGACTACAGGCTGAACAGCTCGCCGGCCTTGAAGAAGCGCACAAGCTCGACTTCGGCGGCTTCGGGCGAATCGGACGCGTGAACCATGTTCACCATCTTGTCTTCGCCGAAGTCACCGCGAATGGTTCCCTTGGCGGCGGCCTTGCTGTCTGTCGGGCCGAGCAGGTCGCGTACCTTCGAGATGACACCGTCACCCGCGAGAGCCACCGCAATCACCGGCTGGCTCTTCATGAAGTTTGCAACCTCGGGGAAGAACGGCTTGGCCGCAATGTGCGCGTAGTGCTCCTTGAGCACGTCGTCGGTAAGCTGGATCATCTTGCAGCCACGGAGCCGGAAGCCTTGCGACTGGAGCCTGCGCAGCACTTCGCCAGCCAGGTTTTTGCGGATGCAGTCTGGTTTCAGAAGGAGGAGAGTCGTCTCGTCAGCCATGACCATTCCCTTTCGTAAGCTTTCCTGTTTTTTACGGGCGCGCAGGTTGCCCTAGTTTCGCCCTGCTCGTCAAGCGCTGTGGCCTTGGCTGCCCTTGCGGAGCTACGCACGGTTTGACTTTCACGCGTGGCTTGGGACACGCTGCGCGCGATGTCTGCCACTTCACCTGCTTCGTCGTCTGTGCCTGCTTGGCGACAAGTGGTGCTCGTAGGGGCGCTGATTGGGAATCGGCTGCTGCTGTTTGTGATCGGGTTTGTGGCGCTCTCGTACTTTGGCTCGCACCTTGTGCCTGGGACTTGGCGAGCGCTGCCGGACAGCCCTTGGCTCGACGGCTGGCTGCGCTGGGATGCGGGCTGGTATCACGAGATTGCCTCGCGCGGCTACGATCGGGTGATCGTCCCAGGACAGCAGAGCAACACGGCTTTCTTTCCGCTTTTGCCGTGGCTGGCCAAAGGGCTGACTCTGCTGGTCGGGAATGTCGCGCTGTCAGGCCTTGTGGTCGCCCAGCTTGCGTGTCTTTTTGCCAGCCTGGTGCTGTATCGGTTGGTTCGTGATCGCTTTGGATTCACCGTCGCTGCTCGCACACTGCTGCTGCTGTATTGCTTCCCGTATTCCCTGTATTTGAGTTCGTTTCATACCGAGCCGCTGTTTCTGTGCTGGGTTGTCTGTGCGTTCTTTTTCGCAGAGAGACGCCAGTTTGGCAAAGCGGCGTTCTTTGCGGCGGCTGCGAGTGCGACTCGGAACGTCGGTGTGCTTTTGTCGATTGGACTTGCCGTCGCCTATCTGGAGTCGATTGAGTTTGATCGTCGGCGTCTCGATGGCCGGGCTCTGTTTCTGCTTCTGTGCCCAAGCGGTCTGCTTCTACACATGCTCTATCTATGGAAGCACTGCGGAAGTCCGTGGCAGTTCGTCCTAAGCCAAGCCGCGCCGGGCTGGGCGGGCGGCGAGTTTTGGGGAAGGGGCGCGTCTGTCCCTGTGGTGGGTTTCATCTGGCGACTGGTTGGTCATCCTGAGACGCTGCTGTTTGTGATTCCGTCCTTGCTGCTTCTGTGGCGTGCGCGATTGCGCCTGCCGCTGTCCTATCTGGTCTGGGCAACGGTCACACTGCTGATTTCGATGAGCAGTCCGGGGTCGCTCGGGCGCTTTGTGGTGGTGCTCTTTCCTGTCTTTGTGGCTGCGGCCTTGCTGCCGCTCTCTCGGTGGAGCTTTGGCCTCGTGGTCGGGACCATGACGGTGCTACTGTCAATACAGACATTCCGCCAAGTACTTGGGATGTGGGTCGCGGGCTAGCCAGCTTCGGCAAAGTGTTTGCAACAAGCGACCCAATCTGGGTACTGTCGCTCGGGATTTGAATGATGCAGAGCCTTACCGTAGAGCGAGTTCTTTCTGCCCCGATTGACGAGGTCTGGGCCCTGTACACCGACCACCGCGGCTGGGCAAAGCTGCTTGGAAGCATCGAGGTAACGCTCGATCCAGAAGGAATCCCGGCTCCGAACGGAGTCGGCTGCATTCGGCAGGTCCGCTTGCTCGGAAAAGAGCTGGTCGCCGAAGAGGTCACGGTGTTTGAACCGCCGACACGGATGAAGTACCGCATCGTGCGCGGTGGCGGACCCATTCGCGATCACGATGGCGAAGTGCTGTTTGCTCCGTGCGAAGGCGGAACCAAAGTCACATGGCGAGTCCAATTTGATTCACCGATTCCCGGCGTGGGGGCACTGACCAAGGCGGGAATCAGGCTGTTCTTTCTGCATCTACTTGGGCGCATGGACGCGCAGCTTCGGCGATGAAGCTTCTTCTGATTTCGACGCTGGCGCTGTTTGCTGGTCCTGTCCTTCAGCGCTCGCTAACCTGGGTGGGGGCTGCGCTGGCTGCGCTCGATGGCTTCGTGCTGCTGCTGGTCGTGGGAATCGTCCTGGGCATGCTTTTGCCGCAGGCCTACGAGGTGGTTGGCTGGCCCGCGCTTCCCTTGGCGATTGTCGGCTATCTGGCAGTCCGTCAGGTCGAGCGCATGCACCACGTTGGTGGACGGCGGGCGCACAACGTCGCCGTGGCGCTGGGGCTGGTCGGCTTCGCAACGCACGAGTTTCTTGATGGCATGGCGCTCGCACTAGGCAGGGGAGAGCACGGCACAGAGCAGCTTCTGCCGCTGGCGATTGTGCTGCATCGGATTCCCATCGGGCTGTCTGTGTGGTGGCTCTTGCGACGGGCTGGAACTCGCTGGAGCATTGCCGGTCTGTCGTTTATCGCCATCGCGACAGCGGTTGGCTATGGCGTATCTTCCGAAGTGTTTGCGCACGCAGGCGGCGCATCGCTCGGTGTGTTTCAGAGCTTGGTGGCTGGCGCACTCTTGCATGTGGTGGTGCATGAAGAGGAAGGCCGTTCCGGCAAGTTCGTTCGCTACGAAGGGTTTGGTGGTCTGCTCGGTCTGTTTGTCCTGTGGCTTCAGCACAGCGAGCTTCTTCCAACCGGTCGAGCCGGGGAAGCGGGCATGGCACGGACGCTTGTCTTGTTGTCGCAAGAGAGTGCGCCGGCGCTTCTCGTCGCGTACCTGTCCGCTGGGCTGATTGGTGTCTTCTTCCCATCGGCAGGAATCGCTTGGCTTGGGCGCGGTCCTTCGCTTCTGCAGTCCGTTCGCGGCGTTCTGTTTGGACTGCCTTTGCCGATTTGTTCTTGCGGGGTCCTGCCTGTCTATCGCAGCTTGATTGTGCGTGGTGCACCAGCGGCGGCAGCGCTGTCTTTTCTGGTTGCGGCTCCCGAGCTTGGCGTGGACGCGGTGCTGCTCTCTTTTCCGTTGCTTGGATTCCCTTTGACCGTCGCGCGGATTGTCTGTGCGTTTGTCGTGGCAGTTCTTGCTGGGGCGATTGTCAGCCGATTCCTGCCCGCGCAGTCGGGGCCCGAAGTGCCAGCCTTTGCTGAGGCAGAAGTCAAACCCTCGTGGGCCGAGCGCCTCCGCGCTGCATATCAAATTGGCTTTGTCGAAACAGTGGATCATACGGCGCCATGGATTGTTCTTGGACTTGTCATTGCTGCGGCGCTGGAGCCTCTGCTGCGGATTGAGTGGGTGACTTCCCTTCCCAAGGGACTGGATGTTCCGCTGCTCGCGCTGCTTGGCTTGCCAATGTATGTTTGCGCTTCCTCGGCTACACCGCTCGTCGCTGTTCTGATTCACAAAGGAATCTCTCCGGGGGCTGCAATTGCGTTCTTGCTGACCGGTCCTGCGACCAATGCAACCACGTATGGAGTCCTGACCCAGCTTCACGGGCGCAAGGTGGCTGTGCTGTATGGTGTCGTGATCGCCTTGCTCACGGTCTCGCTCGGATTCATCGTCAATTCCATCTTGGGAACGAGCAGTGGCTATCCGTTCCACGTCGGCCATGAGCACGGTGGACTCGTCTATCCGACTTGTTCGCTGCTGCTCTTTTTGCTGTTTGCGACTTCGTTTTTGCGCCAAGGTCCGCGTGGCTTCATTCGCCAGCTCTCCATCGATTCTTCGACGGGTCTGGCGACACACGGAGGCCATTCCCATCACGACCACTCGCATCACGACCACTCGCATCACGACCACTCGCACCACGACCACTCGCATCACGACCACTCGCATCACGACCACGACCGCGACCGTCACTGACGATTTGCCGTGATTTGTGCCCGGGTTTTTGGTTTCATCGGGTGATGGCAAATCATGGGTACGACTTTGATCTGCTGGTGATTGGCGGTGGCTCGGGCGGTGTTCGTGCGGCCCGGATGTCGGCACGATACGGCGCCAAAGTGGCCGTGGCAGAAGAGCAGCGCCTTGGGGGGACTTGCGTGAACTTGGGCTGCGTGCCCAAGAAGCTGCTGGTCTACGCGTCCCACTTTCACGACGACTTCGAAGACGCCGTCGGCTTCGGCTGGACGGTCGGAGAGCCGCAGTTTGATTGGTCCAAGCTGGTAGCGAGCAAAGACAGAGAGATTGCTCGGCTGAACACGGTGTATCGCGGCCTCCTCGAAGGGGCAGGGGCTCAAATCATCGATGGAAAAGCGCGACTGCTTGATTCCCATACTGCGGTGATTGGCTGTCGATCGGTGACGTGTGACAAAATCTTGATTGCCACGGGCAGTCGTCCGCATCTGCCGCCGCTTCCTGGGATTGAGCATGTGATTACGTCGAATCAGGCGTTTTCCCTGCCGAAGCTTCCCAAGCGAATCGTCGTTGTCGGTGGTGGGTACATCGCTGTCGAGTTTGCGGGCATTTTTGCCGGGCTTGGCGTTGCGGTGACGCAGCTGTACCGCGGCTCGCTCTTTCTGCGTGGCTTCGACAAAGATCTTCGGATCGAGCTTGCAGAGGCGATGCAGAAACGCGGCATCACCCTGCGCTTTGATGCGGATGTTCGACAGATCGAAAAGACCGATGCGGGCTATGTCATCGAGCTTCTGTCCGGCGAGCGGATGGAGACAGACCTTGTGATGTATGCCACCGGGCGGATTCCCAACACCGAAGGACTTGGCATCGATCGGGTCGGTATCGACTGTGACGAGGATGGCGCCATCTGTGTCGATTCCTATTCACGGACAAGTGTGGCCAACATCTGGGCGGTTGGCGATGTCACCAATCGGATGAATCTGACGCCGGTCGCAATTGCTGAAGGACAAGCGTTTGCAGAGACGGTGTTTAACGAAAATCCGCAGCAGCCCGACTACGACAACATTCCTACCGCTGTCTTCAGTCAGCCCAGCCTTGCGACCGTTGGGCTTTCGGAAGAAGCCGCGCGCAGCCAGTACACCGCGATCGACATCTACAAAGCGCACTTCCGTCCGATGAAATACACCCTGTCGGGACGCAATGAGCGGACGCTGATGAAGCTTGTGGTCGAGCGTGCGAGCGGCAAAGTTGTGGGCGCGCACATGCTCGGTCCGGACGCTGCAGAGATCATTCAAGGCGTCGCCATCGCTGTCCGAGCGGGCGTCCGCAAGGCAGACTTCGATCGGACCATCGGCATTCATCCGAGCGCCGCCGAGGAGTTTGTCACCATGCGAACGCCGACGCCGACCAAGAGCTAAAACCGGCTCGTTCCGTTCATCGTGATTGGTCAAAGCAAAATAGTGTTCGCACCGCAGACAGCACTCGCTGTACCATGTCCGCCACATATGTCGATGCTGACCGCTGCGTTGGGGGTGGCCTGATGAAGATTGCTTTTTTGCACAACCTGCGTCGCGATGCGCTGGATGAAGAGCAAGCAGAGTTCGATACTCCGGAGACGGTCGCGATGCTGACGGCTGCCCTTTCTGCGACTGGCAACACGGTTGCAGCACTGGATGCGGGTCAGCCACTGCCGACGCTGCTCTCGCAGCTTGAGGCGTTTGGTCCTGATCTGGTGTTTGACAGCGTAGAAGGTCAGTTTGGACGCGCGCGGGCCGCACAGATTCCGGCTGTGCTCGAAATGATGGGAATTCCGTTCGTGGGTTCCGATGCATTCGTGCAGGCCGTGACCCAAGACAAGTGGCTCACCAAACAGGCGGCGGCGGCTTTGGGAATCCCGACGCCACCGGCACGGCTGTTCCTGGGCACATCGCTGCCACCCCTTTCCGATGCAGAGCTTCTGCCGCTGTTGCCTGCGATTGTGAAGCCGAACTACGAGGGATCATCCAAGGGAATCACGGATGACTCTGTGGTGTTCGATTTGGCTGCGCTGCGTTCGGTGCTGGCGCGTCAGCTTGCACACTATCCGCAAGGAGTTCTGGTCGAGCGATTCCTTCCGGGTCGCGATGCGACGGTTCCGTTTGTGGAAGCGCTGGGGCCGACGATTGAGGATGCCGTGCTGACTCCGGTGGAGTACGTCATCGAGTCGCAGTACGCGTCCAAGCACAATCTGTACGACTATCGATTGAAGAACTTGGACTACACCGGACTATCGCTGCGCTGTCCTGCGGAGCTTCCGGCTGCCGATCTCGATCGGCTCCGCAAGTACACGGCACTGATCGTGCGTGCGCTCGGCTGCCGAGACTTTGCTCGGGCGGACTTTCGGGTCGATCAAAGTGGAGGTCTGCACTTCATCGAAATCAACGCGCTTCCGTCGCTGGAGTTCGGGGCTGGACTGTTCGTAGCCGCTGAGCATCTGGGCCATTCCTATCAAGCGACCATCCATGCGATTGTTGCATTCGCCATCGCTCGCCTTCCGAAAAAGTCGAGCTAGAATGCACGGCTGTGACGCCTTCTCGCTATGTCCTGACCTGGCAAAAAGATGGGATGACTCTGTCGGCGCGTGAGCCGAGCGATGCAGAAGTTTGCGAGCACGCCGCAACGCTCGCTGGTTGGTACAACGATGACTACAATCGGGCGATGATGTCTGCGTCCCAGCAAGTCACGGCGCAAGATGTGATCGATCTGTTTGCGGAAACCAAGACGGACGGTGGACGCTGGTTCCTGCTGTTTGCCGATGGAAAACTCGTCGGCGATGGTGACTTCCGGCACATCGATGGGGATCGCGCAGAGTTTGCGATCATGGTAGGCGCGCGCGACACCCAAGGGCGAGGTCTGGGGACGTCGCTCTCTGTTTTGCTGCATGCGTTTGCATTTCAGGTTCTGCACCTGTCCGCCGTGTATCTGACGATCGTTCCCAAGAACGAACCCGGCCGTCGCTGCTATGAAAAAGTCGGATACATTCGCGATGATGGACCCGTTGCTCGCTCATATGCCGAAGAAGACGACGACATCGCGATGGTGCTAACGCGGCAAGCGTTTCAATCCAAACACTCACTCGCGACTTCCTCGATCCAGATCATGGAAGTCCGCTAGACCCCTGACAAGGAGGCAAGACCGTGACCTACCGGCTGCTTGGATCGCTTACTTCTCCGTTTGTCCGTCGGATTCGCCTGTACATGGCTGACATTCCCTACGAGTTTGAGATCGTCAACTACTTGGAGACAGATCAGGATGCGCGGCTGTCTGCTGCCAATCCGCTCAAGCGAATTCCCGTTCTCCTCATCGATGGGAAGTCGGTGTGGGAATCGCGGATCATCTTCCAGTACCTACAGGCCAAACATGGCAAGCCGGGCCTGTCTCTCGACGAAGAGAACATCGTGAGCGCGATAGATACCCTGCAAGACCAGCTAATCCAGCCCTTTCTGCTTCAGCGCTTTGGTCATGTGGTGGATCGACAGAATGCCTACTATCAGCGGGTCGCCGACCGGCAGAGACTGATCTTGGCGTATCTGGAAAACCAAGTCACACAGGGAATGCTATCACGGTGGGACTATCCGGCGATGAGTCTGTACTCGATGCTCGACTGGTCTGCCTTCCGAAAACTCCTCCCCGAAACCGACCTTCCCCCCGCACTCCAGCGCTTTACAAAGGAGTGCGCCCACTTCCCACTCGTGTCCGAAACCGACCCCCGGAAGGCGTAACCAGCGCTGCTATTTTCCGGCGTCTTTGCGGACAAGCTGTAGATCGAGCGTGATCTGCACACTCTCACCCACCAGCATTCCTCCCGCTTCGAGAGTCTTGTTCCAGTTCAGCCCAAAGTCCTTTCGGTTGATCGTTGCCGTCGCTGTGGCTCCGCGCTTGATATTCCCGTAGGGGTCTTTCAGCTCGGTTTGCGGCGCTTCCACATCGAGCACGACAGGCTTTGTCACACCATGTAGCGTCAGATTTCCGGTGACCTTGTACTTTCCTTCTGCGGCCTTCTTTACTTCCGTGGACTTGAAGACAATCTGTGGAAACTTCGCGGTATCAAAGAAGTCGGGGCTGCGCAGGTGTTCGTCGCGCTTGTCCATTCGGGTGCTGATCGAACCGGCCTCAATCGAGGCTTCGACACTTGCCTTGGCGAGGTTCTTGTCGTCGATGACAGCCGTTCCGCTCAGCTTGGTGAACTCACCGCGTACGGTCGAGATCATCATGTGCTTTACCGCAAACTGCGCGCTTGAGTGCACCGGGTCGATCTCGTAGTTTGCCGCCTGTGCCAGTGCAGGCAGACCCATGAGTGCGAGTGCCAACAGAGAAGATTTTGCGTTCATGTCCATTCGCTCCTTCTGAATGCCAAGATGCGATTGATCCCAAATTCGCACTAGATGTTATTTTTGCGTCAGACTGTTGCTAGAATCACAACAATGGATTTGAACCTTCTCACCTTGTTTATCGAGGTCGCCAAGACCGCATCGTTTACGACTGCGGGCACGCGTCTTCACCTGCCACGGTCGTCGGTAAGCCGGAGCATCGCGCAGCTTGAAAAGGACCTGGGTGTTCAGCTCTTCAATCGAACCACCCGCAAGGTTTCGCTGAGCACCGCCGGCGCCGCGCTGTATGAACGGGTGAGTCCCCAGCTGCAAGAGCTGCGCAAAGCGCTAGGCAGCCTGCCCGAACGGGAAGAGGAACCATCGGGCGAGCTGCTCATCACCGCACCCACGGACATCGGCGTGACCTTCCTGCCGGAAGCCATCGCCGCCTTCCGCCTGCGACATCCTGCCGTGACGATTGACGCTCGACTCACTCCGCGACGGGTGGATCTGGTGGCAGAAGGATTTGACTTGGCGCTGCGGGTGAGCACAAAGCCGCTGTCCGATTCTTCGCTGGTTGCGCGGAGACTCAGCGAGCTTGAGATGGCGTTGTATGCGTCGCCTTCCTATCTGGCTCGGCGTGGCAACATTCGGACTCCTTCCGACACGCAGGATCACGAGTGGGTGTATTTCCGATCCGCACTGCCACCGCCGCCCTTCCCCAAGATGTTGCGGCGCAGTGGCGTCACCGGAGACGATCTTCTGTTTGTCCACTCTGCGCTGCGGGCCGGACTAGGAATCGGACTTCTGCCCAGCTTTCTTGCGCGTGAGGATGTTGCGAGCGGTCACTTGGTACAGCTTCTGCCTCGTCACACCGTACGCACAGGGACACTTTACTTTGTCTATCCCAAAGGACATACGGTGCCGCGCAAAGTCACGGCTTTCCGCAACTTTTTGCTCGAATATCTGACGACGAGGCCGCTGTCGCTGCGCTAGCTTTCCTGTTCTTTGACGCGGATCGCGCGGGTGGGGCAGAACTTGGCAGCCGCGCGAAGCTGGGCGTACTGCTCGGTAGGAATCTCGGGCTGCTTGAGCGCCACTTTGCCATCCGGCCCGACGTAAAACAGCTCGGGCGCTTCTCCCACACAGACCGCGTGTCCTTGACAGAGATCCGTGTCGAGCATCACGGTGAGCTTCTTGGGAGTCGCAGGCGCAGCTTCCGGTTTTTTTGTCGCCACGGCCTGTTGCTGGGCTTCTGCAGGTGCGTGATGTGCAACCGGGCAGCCGCCCTTTTTTGCGTCACCAGTCTGCTGCGCCGCTTGTCCATACTCATCAGCAAGCTTGGCCAGTTCGGTCGCACCAGCAATCGTAACAGAGGGCGACGCTCGACGGGAGTAGCGAATCCGGCAGGGAACTTTGGGACCGACCACCAGGCCGTGGAAGTCCGAGTCGATAGGATCCCCGGCCAGCTCAAATTCGTACTGTCCCAGCAGCAGCGCCATGATCGCTTTGATCTGAAGAATCGCGAAGGCGTTGCCCAGGCACTTGTGACGTCCACCTCCAAACGCGATGTACGCAAAGTCGCGCTTGTCTTCTTCGCGTGGGGGGGCAAAGCGATCTGGATCGAAGGTTTCAGGGTGTGGGAAGACGGATGGAATCCGGTGCGACACCGTCGGAGAAATGAGAATCCAGGTGCCTTTGGGAATGAAGAAGTCCTTGAACGTGAAGTCCTGCTGCGCGACCCGAACCAGCATGAAAAGTGGTGGGTGAAGTCGCAGCGTTTCTTTGACCACGTTTTCCAGGAACGTAAGCTCGCGCAGCGCGGCGTGATTGACCGCACGACCGTTTGCGAAGACGCGATCGACTTCTGCAATCGCGCGATGGAGTGACTGCGGATTGCGCAGAAGCTCGATCATGGACCAGGCTGTGGTGACCGAGCTGGTGTGGTGACCGGCGAACATACCGGCCAGAAGCAGTCCGGTGATCTCATCTTCGGTCAGGCTTCTCCCGTCGGTATACTTTGCATCCATCAGGGTCTGGAGGAAGTCCTCTCCCACCCGCTTTTCGCGCCGCCGCGCTTCCGTGATCTTGGTGATCATCTCGACCAAGCGGACACGGGCACGGTCCCGACGGATGAAGGAAGGAATCGGCAGGTGCGCATTCAGATACGCAAGCGGAGTCACTCCCATCTCGAGGTCATGGTAGACGGAAGCAAACTCGTCGTTCATTCCTTCGCGGAACTCCCGACCGAGCAAGCAGCGGCTGGATGTAAAGTTCGTTAGGACGCGGCAAAACTCGACAACGTCCAGCGTTCCCTCATCGCCCCAGGTGCGCGTGCTCTCTTCGGTTTCGAGGACCACGGCTTCTCCGTAGGTCCGCATCCGCTTGTCCTTGAGCGCCGGCAAGAGCATCTTAAACTGCTCTGCTTGTTTGTCCGGGGCCGCGTCATAGACGATTCCTTTTCCGAACACCGGCGTCATGATCTTGTACGCTTCCGACGGATTTAGCACCGTATCGGGGGCGCGAAACACGGCTTCATGCGCATCGGGACCAAACATCGCAACCATGCGGCGATGGAAGACATTGAGTCCGCAGATCTCTCCGTGTTCACGATGGGCGCGAAACAGAAGTTGTATCGCCCCGGTCACAAACTCAGAAGCGTGTCCCACTACCGGCAGACCGCCAGACAGAAGCGGTGGGAGTCGAAGTCCCGACGGCACGTCGATGGGTTTGTCGCGACCTATCGCGCGGCCAATCGCGCGATCCAGAAGACCAAGTACTTGCATGTGAAGTCCTCACTATTTCGCGGGCTGCTCTTTGGGTCCGAGATTCTTTTCGTCGGCAGTCCCAAGCAGCCTGTCCCACCACACAAAGTTGGGCGCGAAGTTGCGGTTAAACCGTCGGTGATGACGATCGTGAAAGCCTGCGCTCACCAGGAACGGAAGGTATCGGCTTGGGCGCCATGGGAACATGTATCCGCAGTGCACAGCCGTCGCTTGAAGCTGCTTTGTCACCACCCAGATGAGCAGCGTAAACAGATGCGGACGCAGAATCAGCATCGGTAGGACGGTGCCAAAGCCTGTAAACAGAGTCTCGACCGGATGGGCGTAGCTCGACGCCAAACCAAACGGAGTCATGTAGTGATGGTGCAGGGAATGGATGTTGTCCATCGCCCAGCGGGTGTGTAACGCGCGGTGCGCAAAGTAGTGCCACGCATCTTCGACTACCAAGCAGAACAGCAGGGTCAGTAGGATCGTACTGACCGATGGAAGGGGAAGGTCTTTGCTGATGCCGAGCCAGACAAAGAACGGATAGGAAGCAAAGGTCAGTGGAATTTCGGAAAGGACCTTGTTGCGCAGCGAATGCAGCACCACTCTCCAGAACTCCACCGGACCATTTACGTGCGCTTGGATCTTGTACGGACGCAGCGCGGGGACGGCATCGAGTCCCAGACAGAACAGACCGCTCACGATCCAGGTGATGTTGACGACAATGGTCGGAAAAAGTGCATACAGCGTGAAGTTTGACGACCCAGTGACAAGCTGTTGCCACAGTGCTTCCATCGGAAAGGGCTCCGTACGTAGGCTAGAAAGTGGCGGTCTTATAGCAGAAGCGTGGGCATTCCGATCGTTTTATCTCAAGGCAAATCGAGCGCTTTGAAAGCTTCCCTTGGTGCAGGTTTTGTCGTCGCTGTGCAGTTCCGCACACGGCTTCCTACTGGCCTGGTGCGGTTGCGCGAAGTGGATCTGGATTGGGTGCGAATTCGCCCAACTCGAGAGTGGAGGAAAAACAGTCTATTCTATCGATCATGTCCCAACAGCTCGAGATCCTTCGACCGCCGCGCCTACTACATCCAATTGCTGCCAACTTGTTTCGCGGCTGTCTGATAGGTCAGTGCCTAGGCGATGCGCTTGGCTCTTCCGTAGAAGGACAAGGTGCTCGCGTGTGTTCCGATTACGTGAGGGCGCTGCGCAGCGGGGCCGATGTGCAAGCGATCGGGCGGCGAGGCCGCGAACCGTTTGGTCAGTACACCGATGACTCGCAGTTAGCCCGCGAGCTACTAGACAGTGTGCGCGGCTGCGGTGGTTTTGTCGCAGCCGACTATGCGCAGCGGATCTCCGCGCTGTTTGCGGAAGGTCGGATTTTTGGTTACGGTCGCGCCACATTCGACGCTGCACTGCGACTTCGGCAAGGCATTCCCTGGCAGGATGCGGGAAGCAAGCCACCGCTGGCTGGCAATGGCAGTGCAATGCGCGCGGCACCGATCGGCCTTCTGTTTGGGTCGGACTCGGCGCTGCTGGTTCGCGCGGCCATCGAGCAGGGACACATCACTCATCAAGATCCGCGCTGCGCGGCCGGATCGGTTGCGATTGCCCAGGCAACGTATCTTGCGGCCCAGTCTGCAGGACGACCACTCGAGGTCAGATCGTATGTTGATTCGCTGCTCAAAGTGGTTTCTCCCATCGAGCCGGGTTTTTCGCAAGCCATCGCGATGCTGTCGCAGTGGGTCACGCTGCCACCTGAAAATGCGGTGACGCTCGTTGCGGCAGTGGGGCAGATGAGTGGCTTTGAGGATCGCTGGCCAGGCATCTCTCCGTACGTCGTTCCATCGGTGTTATGGAGTCTGTACTGCTTTGTCCGGCACCCGGATTCCTACCTTGATGCGATCTATTCGGCGATTGCTTGCGGCGGGGACGTCGATACCACGGCCGCGATGACTGGTGCCATAAGCGGTGCCAGACTTGGGCTTGATGCGATTCCATCGTCGTGGGCGGAGCACCTGACCGATCATGGGCACTGGCGACGGCCAGAACTTTGTGCCCTAAGCGACGCCTGCCACCGGTTGTGCGCGGCGTAATTCCGCTCCCGGTTCTGCGCAAAAGCGGTTCGACCAGCCGCAAACACCGCGGAAAAACGAGAAAGTTCCTTGGGCAAAAAAAGTAGTAATTTCCGTTCTCAATATTGTGATAGTGTCCTCGACTGGACAGGCTTTCGAGCTTCGTCGAGGAAACACCATGGCGCACAAAATCGAGGAAGAGCCGCAGTCACCGACCGAAGGTGAGGGCAGCAATGAAAGTGAGCCATCGCGCCGGGACATGTTAAGCATGGCGCTCAACGCCGGTGTCGCACTTTCGCTCGGAGCGAGCTACGGAATGCTGGGCGGCTATGCAGTCAGCTATCTGTATCCGTCCCAGAGCGAGCCCAAAGCGTGGCTGTATGTAAGTCAGACCAAGACAATTCCGAGCGGCGGACAGATCAAGTTTGTCGCACCCAGCGGGGCCAGCGTTGCCGTCGCCCGCATCGCGGAAGGCATGGACGCAAACTGCTTCATCGCGCTGTCGAGTACCTGTCCGCACATGGGCTGTCAGGTGCAGTGG
>CAYTGC010000089.1:0-17810 GCA_964437195.1 uncultured Myxococcales bacterium
TGGGCAGCTTGCTTTGTCCCATCTGACCGATCGCAAATACGAGCAAATACTCGCGTATGTAACCTCCGGGGTACGCATCACGCTCGATCTTCTGCGCGGCATCGGCGAGTGCAAACGGATCATCTTGACGAGCCCGCAGGAGCGCATCCATCGCTTTGTAGTGGGTGTCATCGCTGGAAAAGTGTGGCTTGCTGAGCGTTTCCACCAGCTGGGGCAGTGGCATTGCACACAGTCCATCGTGCACGCGTTCCAGGCTCCCAAACTTCGCATTGGCCGCTTGTCTGGCAAGCGCCTGCTGCCACTGTGCGTACGAACCAAAGTGCTTCGCCAGATCTGTGGAAGAGGGATAGCAGGACTGAACCACTCCCTCGGGTCCAAGTCCCCAGAGATTCAAATAGGAACCCTGGGCACTGTACGTGCGGGAAAGACCGTAGTCCTTCGCTTCGACCGTAGCGATTCCTTCCAGCACGGCGTCGCGGTCTTCTTGAGAAATCGTCTCTCCGCACCGGCCACGGACGAGCTGGATGCCCAGCCGAAGATGTGGAGGCGCAGCCGGTAGCAGCCCAGCCAGTCGCTGCGGATCGAGCTGCATCGCCCGGAGCACAATGTTGTCTGCACTCATCGACCAGGAAGGCAGGATGTCGCTTGTCTGCACCGTTTTTGCGGCCAGCTTGGGAAGGACTGCAAAGATCGACTCTGCGTCCATCGAGAACGCGGTCTCTCCCAGTCGGCGCAGCACCGAGACATGGGTGGGCGGCACGAGTCCGTGCGTGGCCAGGTGCCAGCGCAGTGGATCGCGCTGGTTCCAGTCCAGGCCTGCTTTTTCGATCGCGGAATCGGCTTTGTACTCGTCTTTCAGATTCTTCAGCTTCCCTGCAAGCGCCGCAACTTGCTTGCTGGTGAGCTTCCCAAACGGCGGAGCGGTTGGTGCTGCCTCGCCAGGTGTTGCTGCTGGTGCTGCCGCTGCCGCTGGTGCTGCTGCTGCTGTCTTCGTTCCTTCGGCACTCCCAAACGGTGCGGGAAGCGTGGTCAGCGCAGAGTGTGCCTGCACTTTTGCCACCAGATCGGAAAGGCCTGCTTCCCAGCCTGTTTCGGCCCAGGCCGCTGCGCACTCTGGATGCATGTAGCCCGGTCCCTGCGTGACGAAGGAGCCGGTGTCGATGTCTCGCAGCACGGCGATGCGGACGCTTCCTTTGGCGATGGCCTGGGTGCAGTGGATGCACTTGGCTCGTCCGGTCGGAGCCAGATCAGCCGTCGGAAGATCAGTGTGGGAAGAGCTCATGGGTTTCCTTCTTCAGAGAGAGTCAGCAGATACTCGGGAATGTTGCGCCCCTGTTCGTCTGTGACGACGATTTCTGCGGTGATGAGAAAGCCGTTTTTTTGGAGCACCCGCAAAGAGGCGTAGTTGTGCCGTACCACGCGAGCGGTAATCGGTCGGGGAAACGCAGCGAGCAGCGGTAGGAATTCTGCGATCGCTGCACTCCCGATTCCTTTTCCCCAGAATTCTCGACCGATGATGTAGCCCACTTCGCGAACCCCATCGCGCACGAAACAGGCAATGTTCCCAACGAGCTTGTCACCGGCCCAGATCGAACGATTGACGACGCTGTCATCGGCCAGAACTTCCTTCCACTTGGCAAGGAACGCATCGTGATCGCGATACGGAACCACGCCCATCTCACGTACGACCGGATCGGCTTGATGGGAAAACAGCGTTGGAAGATCGCACTCCGTGACTGGACGGAGCAGAACAGGACAAGACATGGTCGGCAATCCTACTTGGAATCAGGGGCCGATTGCCAGCGACAAAACGGTTTGCAGATTGCGCCTTTGGTGTAGGCTCCGCCCATGCGTTCACTGCTTCTGCCTGTGCTGTCGCTTCTGGTTTCTATCGGCTGTGCTGCGGTGGAATCGCCGCTGATGCCTGTCGGTAAGCCCTTTGAGTATCCGCTTGATGACGAGCTGCGCCTCCATCACATTCAGGTGCGCGGCACGCACAACAGCTATCACGTCGACACGCACGATGGATCGGTCGAGGCATGGGCGTATACGCACGCACCGCTTTACGACCAGCTCGACCGCTTGGGAATCCGGCAGATCGAGCTGGATGTCTTTTTTGACGAGCAAGATGGCCTGCAAGTGATGCACGTTCCTTTTCTCGATACGGGAACGCGCTGCAAGCGGTTTTCTGACTGCCTGGCAGAGATTCGTCGCTTTTCCGATTCCTATCCGGGCCACCTGCCGATCTATGTGCAGATCGAACCAAAGGCCGACCTTCCCACGGGTGATCTCGCGACCTTTTTTGCCAAGCTGGAAGGGGAAATCCTGGCTGCCTTTCCGCCCAAGCGGATTGTCACGCCAGATGAAGTAAAGGGGACTGCTTCCTCGCTGGCAGATGCGCTGCGGACCCGAGGCTGGCCGACGTTAAAGTCGCTGCGCGGTCGCGTCCTGTTTGCGTTTGACACCACGGGTCCAATCCGCACGGCGTACACCCACAACTTGCGGGATCTGGATGGGCGGATTCTGTTTGTCGATTCGTCTCCGAGTGATCCGTTTGGTGCAGTCGCAGTCCTAAACGATCCCCAGGATGCGTCCGGTGCGGCCCAGATTGGCAAGGCCGTGGCAGCCAATCTTCTTGTACGGACGCGCGCCGATGCCGATACCAAAGAAGCGCGCAGCGGTGACAAAGCACGCGGACAAGCCGCGCTGTCAACGGGCGCACACTTCATCAGCACCGACTATCCAGAGCCAGCGGCGGGCTTTTCCTATTCCTTCGCAGTGCCTGCTGGCCAGCCCGCGCGCTGCAACCCGGTCTCTGCTCCGAAGATCTGTACGTCGCTGGCCCTGGAAGATCCGCGCTTTGTGGGCTCCGCAGGGGACGCGCTACCTCGCTAGGAGGGAGAAGGACAGGCCGGTGACGACCGTGACCGACGCCGCATCCTTGGGGAATGTCGCGAGGGTGTCACCGCGCGGACAGCCGCAGGCAAGGCACGATGCGACCGAAGTTGTGTGGAAGACAAAGCCGGTGCCGGAAACAGACGCTCCTTTGCTGGAAAGCCAGGTTGCCGCGGACATCGCTTCGTCTTTGCTGGCGATGGTCCCTGCGCTGGGCCACTGGTTTGTACACTGCCTGGAAACGTATCCATAACCTTCGCTTGGCAGAATTTCGGCAAAGCCGTAGGTCTTTAGCTTGGTGACGTCGGTGGTCTTGGCGTGGATGAGCAGTGTGTCGCCCCGCCCGCAGCTGCAAGCCGTACAGACACTTCCTCCCCGAGACGGATACAGGAGTCCTAGGTCCAGCAGATCGATGCCTTGATCTTCGAAGTAGTTGTCGATCGAAAGCAGCTCCGGGTCTGGATAGGAAGGCGCGGTTCCATCCCCCTTGCTGGTGACTTTCTGCCATGGATTGCCGCCGCACTGGACTGGGTCCAGCGAAAGCCAGGTCGTGGCAGCAGGTGTCGGGCACAGCTTCTTGGTACAGCCTACGCCACCACTTGCGTCACACTGACAGGTATTGCAGCCATCAGCGGAAGGAAAGGAATCGCCCGGGTTGTAGGTTTTCCCGTCGTAGAGGCACTGACCTGTTCCACAAGCGATCGTGGTGCAAGCTACCAGTCCTGCACTGGAACAGCTACAGGTGTTGCAGCCATCGATCGATCGAAAGGAATCGCCGCTGTTGTAGGTCGTGCCGTTGTAGTAACAGGTTCGTGCGGTGCCGAAGCCGCCGCAGCCAGCCAGAAGGGCCAGTCCGCAGATCGAAAGCAGCGAGAGTGCAGCGTGTGACATGTTCAGTCTCCGTGAAGTGGGTTTACTATCTAATGTAACCATGCGCGGATTGTCTTTCCTCGCGCCTGGCGATCACGTTTACTAGGAAGTGGGGAATTTTGCACCGTGACAGACAGCAAGACGAGCAAGCGACTGGGTTTTTGGCATGGGCTGCGTTCGATCTTACGAGCCGTCGAGATTTTGCAGAAAGTTCCGCATGTCTTGCGACTCTTGCTCATCCCGCTGGTCTTGACGGCGCTTTTGGATGGCCTGGCGCTTTACTACGGTTTTGGTTGGTTACACGCGCTTATCTTGGCGCATGTTCCACAGACCGGCGCCTTTTCGATCTTGAGCGGAGTCCTCACGCTGCTTGCGGGGATTTTCGTGATCTTCGCGCTCGGCTGGACGTTCGGCTTTGTGTACCTGACGTTGTGTGAGCTGGTGGTGGATTCTGTCTCAGAAGAGATCGAGCGGCACCTGACCGGTCAAGCTGGCAGTACCGGAGACCTGGGCAGCAAGCTTTCCGGAATGCTGACCAGCATCGGACAGTCGCTCCTGCTCTCGCTGGTTGGCGTGCTGGCGGCACTTTTGGGACTGATTCCGCTTGTCGGTCCCGTGGTGGCGATTCCGATTGCATCGACCACCTTGGGATACGGGTTTTTTTCCATCTCGGCTGGCCGAAAAGGACATGCGCTGTCCGACCGCTGGAAGCAGGCCGAACATCAGCTCTGGGCACTTTTGGGCTTGGGACTTCCGATCTTCTGCGTCAACTTGATTCCGGTGGTGAACCTTCTGGCGCTACCGGTCTTTGTTGTGGCTGGTACGCTCCTGTTCCTGGATGCAGAGACCGATGCTTCTGCGGCCAAGTGAGCCTTGTGCGTCAGCGTGTTCTGAGTGACTGGCTGATCTGACCGAGGTTCGTTAGTTCAATGCCAACACCAACGAAGAACCCGATGGTCAACATCGCGAGGACAGGCCACAAAAGCGGGGCCGGAATCGCCAAGATGCTGCTGCTGGCTCGCGCATTCCTACGCGAGAACCGCTGACGGCGGGCGCGATCACAGCTTGGACAGACCCAGCCGCGCGCACTCATTGCAGCCTTCTTTTCTGGAAGCTTGTCTCGCTGGCAATCAACGCACGTGGGTCCATCTTGGGTCACACACGTTGTGTCTTCCACTTCGATTCCTTGCTCGGCCAGAAGGAACTCCACAATCGATGGTGCGGGCCCTTCGGCTTGGACGCGCAGAACTGGAACGCGATTCCCAAACTGTTTTCGGAAAGCGGCTGACTGCGCATACTTCTCGACGGACTCTGTGCGCCGCTCTAGCTCGCTGACCATCTTGTCGCGATCCTGTTCCCAGCTTCCAGTCAGTCGGATGACCAAGTGGACACAGTGACCGAGTGCGATGTGTTCCGTGACTTCGCTGCATGCTGTCCTTGCCGACATGACTGGACCTCCGGCGTGCGATGTTTCGTCAAAGAGAATGGATTCCTACTGTCGCCACGGCGTGACTTCGATGTTGGCAAACATTGCGCCCCGCGCCAGATCCATTGTCTTTACGAGGTCTGCGTAGTTCACTGCGTCATGCGCCACCAGCGTCATGTCGTGCTGTTTGGGAATCGCTTCGCGCAGCAGTGCAAGCTGTTTGTGGAGCCCCGTCTCGTCGAGCTGTCCCGAAATTCGCGGTAGCTCTGTCTGTTCCCCAGTCGAACGACTGATCACAACCCCTTGGGTCGACAGCGTCAGCGTGACTTTGGCTTCGGTATCGGGGTTCTGCTCGGGAGCATCCGTCTGCTTGTTCTGCGGTGTCTTGGCCTCGATCTGCCCGAGGTTTACCCAGACTGCGGTGATGAGCAGGAAGGAAATGCAACACGAGAGCAAGTCGATAAACGGAACCAGATTGATTGCCGCATCGAGGGATTTGCGGCCCCCTTTTCCTGACGAAACAACTGCTGCGCCACCCATGGATCGTTCCCTTTCTGCGGAACAGACACGCCCTAGCGCGATGCTGGTCCGCATCCGTTGTCTTGGAATAGCACGCTTCGCGAATGCGCTTCTCCATCCCTAGGCTGCGCGGAAGTGCACGCAGTTTGCGACGGAAAAGACACTCCTTCCGAAGGTCAAAGAGCACAGAAGAGAGCCCGGTTTCGTTGCGCCGTGGGCGCTCTGTTCTGTCTACCAAAGACCAAAAGCAACCTGTGTGCCAGTGGGATTTCCCGAGGAGAATTCAGTCACAAGGGCTTCGGGAGGGGAAAATAGCGCGGCAGGAATCCGCAGCACTGGGGCATTTTGCACCGATCGACTGGTCTACCGGACTTCGATCGGCAGCCGCGCGGTTACCTGTCCAGCGCTGCCGCCATAGAAAGTGACGCTGACGTTGTAAGCGCCGGGGGCGAAAGCGGGTCCCTCTTTTTGACCAGTGTCC
Organism: uncultured Myxococcales bacterium; assembly: GCA_964437195.1. Classification (GTDB taxonomy): domain Bacteria; phylum Myxococcota_A; class Polyangia; order Palsa-1104; family JAEUJZ01; genus JAEUKA01. The sequence goes on from CAYTGC010000089.1 coordinate 6,192, forward strand.
GACGGGCCTTGCCAGTTGTTTCCGCTCCACTGGATTGGGGCCGTGGCAGTCGTGGCCAAGACACGAATGTTCTGGGCCGGGTCTGGTGCACAACAGCCGGTATCACAGACACAGTACTGCTGCGGCTGTCCCGTGCTGCTTGCGCCACCTATGACCCAGCGTGTGAGGGACACAGGATCGCTGGAATACCGGCTACAGCTGCCACAGCCCATGCTGGCGGGAATGGAGATCACGGGGACGCTGTCGGTCGTCTTGACCTCGTAGGTGAAGGTGGCGGCCTCTCCGGTGGCGAACACGCACTTGCTTGCGCGAATCGACAGCGACACACCAGGCACGCTTCCGGTGATTCCTTCCACACTGCAAGGCGGACCGCTGGGGATGCCGCTGCCCCCTGTGCAGCCGACGAACGACCATCCAAGGCAGATGCAAAACGCGATTTGTCGACGCATCAACGAGACTCCTGTTGGGAACATGTACCGAGATCATCCACCTGTGTGGGCCCGATGCCAAACTTTCGTCGGAGAAGCCACTCCGTTGTGCTAGATTCACCAGCCTACAGGAGGCACTCGTGTTAAATAAACCTAGAAGAGGAATGCTATGGGGGGCCATGCTGGGAATGGCTCTTTGGACCGCATGCGAAAAGTCTCCGGGCTCGGATCCAAGCGATGCGAGTCCCATGCCGCGCGATGCTGGAACCGATTCCGCTGCGACGCAGTGCGGTGATCTTCGCAAAAATCCGATGCACTGCGGATCGTGTAACCATGCTTGTTCCGCTGCACAGACTTGCGTTGAGGGGTCTTGTGTGCAGCCCGCGTGTGCGTGGAAACCGCTCGGATCACCGACAGTGATCTATCTGCCCATGGGAACACCATCTGTGGCGGTGGTGGCCGACTGGAACGAAGACGGACTACAGGACGTGGTCGTTGGGGCAAGCACGGGCCCCCTTTACACGTATCTGCAAAGTGGCGGGATGCTCAAGGAAGCAGCGACACATCCACCGGGCAGTGCCTACGGAGCGGTGGATGCCTGGGCTCGCGATGTCGATGGTGACAACCACTTTGATTTTGTGGCTGGAATTGCTGCAAACCCGGTGTGGAAAGGCAGTGGCAGTGCAACGTTTGTTCGCTCGACCACTCCGGCGCTCGCGACGCCGCTCTGGGATTCTGCGGTGGCTGATGTGAACGGCGACGGCGTGCTGGACATGGTTGCGCAGGTCCAAGATCGCATCCAGGTTCTGGTCAGCAAGGCGGGTGGATATTCAGTGCTCAGCCCGACCGCTGTGACCGGCCTTTCGCAAGGATCGGCCATCGCGCTGGGAGATCTGACCGGCGATGGGAAAGTCGATCTCGTGATCACAACAGGAGGCGGTCCAAGCTGGACCACAACCGTGCGTCCGGGGCTTGGTGACGGAACCTTTGGCGCCGTTGCTGGTAGCTTCGCGAGCAATTATGGATCGAGCTTCGCCCATCGCTTGGTGGTGTGCGATGTGGACGTCACGGGTCCCCAAGAAGTCATCGCGGCCAACGCGGCTGGTGTCGGCTTTGTCCTTCGTCCTGGGAACGGTGGAGCGACGCTTTCCCAAGTGCAGTCACTGACGCTTTCTGGAAACGTGAACCGGCTGCGCTGTATCGATCTGGACGCGAGCGGAAAGCCCGATCTCGTGACCTCGCACTATGCGGTCGGAGGAACATCGGTCCAAGTCTCGTGGAACAGTGGAACCGGAACGCTTGGGAGTCCGAAACAGCTCCTGGGCAGCATCGCAGTCGGAACCATTGACTTTGGAGATCTCGACGACAACGGTGTCTTGGACATCGCGGTTGCCGGAAACAACAACCTCCAGATCATTCGCGGAACCTGCAACTAGACCCCGGCTACTCCCCAGCCTGCACATGTTGCGGAGGGCCCTCCCGCACACTTCGTGTCGGGGACTGTCGCGCTTCCCGGCGCCCCCACGATCTTCCCCAAACGAGCAGACTGGCTGCGGGAGCGCTGCCAGACCCGAAAGAGCAGAGCAAATCGGTGCGGACAGCGCTGCCACGCAGCGTTGGTCGTGCACAAGGCGCTGGAAGCCAAGCTGCCCGGCAGGTTTGTGCGCCAACCAGTGCCGGAAGGCAGGCTGCCCAGCAGGTTTGTGCGCCAACCAGTGCTGGAAGGCAGGCTGCCCAGCAGGTTTGTGCGCCAAACAATGCTGGAAGCCAAGCTGCCCAGCGGGTTTGTGCGCCAACCAGTGTTGGAAGGCAGGCTGCCCGGCAGGTTTGTGCGCAAAATAGTGCTGGAAGGCAGGCTGCCCAGCGGGTTTGTGCGCCAACCAGTGCTGGAAGGCAGGCTGCCAGCGCACGGATGACCGCGCAGATCGGTGTTGGCAGCGCTGCCGCAGCGGATTTGACGCAGCAGCTTGGGGGCGTCCAATGGCGTTGACACGACGGGGGTCCGCTTGGGATGATGGGATCGAGGCCGTTTGCGCGTGGCGTACCTTACCGACAAGCTCAGGCGAGAACACGCTGCAATCATCGAAGCACTGACCACAGTCAGTGAGCTTGGGATTGGGACCAAGGAAGGCGTTGCCGTGCTCCTGGGGGCCAAGCATCTGCTGCTCAATCACTTGGCCCGCGAAGACCGCGAGCTCTATCCACTGCTACAGCGTGCGGCGGCGGACAACGCCGAGCTTCGCAAGACCATCGAGTATTTTACCCACGACATGGAAGCGGTCACGAAGACCGCACTCGACTTTTTCGCCAAGTATGAAAAGGGAGGGGCGGGTCTTACGTTTGGCAGCGACTTTGGCAAGCTGATGGCACAGCTATCGGCCCGCATCAGCCGCGAAGAGAATCGACTCTACATGCTGTTCGACAAGATCGAGCACATCGCTTTCGAGCCCCCCAAAGCGTAGCTGCCCGGATCAGCCGTAGATGCAGTCGTAGCCGAACGTCACAGCCGACAGAATCGGGGTTAGCTCGACGGCAGCGGCCCGCATGCTGAACTCGACTTGCAGAACAGGTCCTGCGGCGGCAGGAATGTCGAGTGACAGGGGCGACATGTCCGCTGGCACTTTGGCAAGCTGGGTCCACTTCGCCATCTCCACTTCTGCCTTGCTGTAGCCAGAGCGGATCTTGACGACCAGCTCGGTTCCGTTCCCAACCGTGGCTTGCCAATCGAGGCTGATCCACTTGGTGCGGTTCGATCCGCTACAGCCAGTGACGGTATGCCGCCAGACGCCGGTCGGGGCTGCTGCATTGCGAAGCTGATATCCGGTCATGTCGCTGTACGTATAGGGGCCCGATCCGACCTTGATTCCCTGCGTCGAGTAATCGGCTGGATCGACCTTGTACGCCATGCTGTTGGTCTGGCTGATGATCCAGGGTCGGTTGTCGAAGTCCACCGCAGCACCGACGTTGTTTGACGAGATGTTGGCGGTCTTCCCTTTGTACGTCATGACCGGACCGGACGCGTCCAGATGGAACATTCCTGCGCTGGTATCGGCGACCCACACCTGGTTCTTGTTGTCGATGGCAAGGCCGCGCATAAACGATGCGCCCTGCGTCCGTAGATCGAGCTTTTCCCACGTCTTGGCCACCGGATCGAAGCGCGATACGCACGTGCTGCCGGCGGTATAGATGAAGCCTCGGGCGTCGGCGGCAATTCCGTAAGCGCAGGGTGGGGCGAGCGAGCCGCTAAAGATCTGCACCGCATCGGCTTTGCTGGTCTGAATCCACGCCAGGCTGCCTTCCGCGCCGCGCACCCAGACATCACCATTTTTGTCGAGCACCAAGCCGTACGGCATCGCTGGACTGACATCGATCGTCTTGAGGATTTTCCCCGTCCGCTGATCGAGCCGAACCACCTGCTTGTTGCTGTAAAGACCGATGTAGATCATCGTGTCTCCCTCGGCAAAACCGGCATTGTAGCCTGCGGCGCGCGGGTACGAGTTTGGCGTGAGCGGCGTCATCCACAAGATGCACTCGTCCGGCGCGTCGTTCGGCTTGTCAGTCGGCCAAGGAATTGGGGTCGCGGCTTGTCCGGGCACGGTATTTTCCGACGTTTCGATGATCCCGTTGCCGTTGCGGTCGACGCAGTTGGCTTTGTCGCCCGCAATCCGGACCGCCGAGGCTTTGTTTCCTCCCGTCGCTGCGCGGTTGGCCACCACGACATCGCCTTGCAGCCCGACGGTGGTGCGGCTCGGATCGGCGCCGCCACCGGGATACGTGTAGTAGCGCGCGACCTCCATCATCTTGCGGGTGTCGATCTTGGACACTGTGCCTTCGCTGCTGTTGGCCACCCAGATGATCGGCGTCGTCGTCGAGATCTTTCCCGACGGATCGAGAATGACGTTGCCGTCTTTGTCGGTCTGCACGCCATAGGAACCATCGAGCCGCGTGTCGAAGCCGGTCGGATACTTGGGGCCAATCCGAATCTTGTTCGAGCCGCCCGTTGGCTTGGGCTTGGGCTTCGGCATGGGCATCGTCAGCGCTGGGTCACAGCTCGGATCACCAAGCTGGCACTGTGTGCTGTCGTCGACGCGCGACGTATTACACGACAGCGCAAAGAACAGGCAGAGAGCGGAGGATGCGACGCGGAGAGACATGCGGACCTCGATGGGGTGAGAGGTTGAGTCGTGACCTTCCCAAACCTTGAATGAACACCATCGAAGATCCAACCAGTCGGTTTGCGCAATCTTTTTTTGCAGAGAGAAGAAAGAGACGCGAAAGGGGGGGCGATTCGGGGTCGTGCGGCCCCGTGTCGCGCATCGGCGCTACCTATCGGGAGCCATCGTGCCGAGCAGCCAGTCGGAGAGCGGGATGATGACGTTGAAGTTGTAGCGCTGCATGAGCTGCGGATTGTGGTGACGGGCATGGTGACTCCGCATCGCGGAGATGAAGCGTCGCCTGCCGATGAAGCTGTCTTTGGGGGCGTGATACGCAAGGTGCAAAAGCTCGTACGTCACCATGTACAGACTTGCAGTCACCAAGAACAGCCAGCCTGCTGCCGCCGAAATGAGCGCTCCGATTCCCAGCGCAAACGGCGTTGTGACCACCACCACTCCGAGCACTCCTACAGCGGGAATCAGCACCAGCCGAAACTCGCGCTGGGTCCGCAGCGTCATGTCTTCTTCCACGTAGATCATGTGATGCATCGGCGTGTGTTTGTCGTACAGGATCTCCATCGGCCAGCGTCGGCGGTGCAGCACATGCTTGTGGACCCGCCACTCAAACAGATTGGCGAGCACAAACGTGATGGGAACCACCAGCAGATCGATGGGCCGCACCGATCCCAGCTTGGACAGCTGCCACGCACCGATGATGAGCGCCACCACCCCGATGCCAGTGGTCGCTGCCAGATGCGCCCAGGGATTGTACCAAGCCGGAATCTCGCTCGCCGCTTGGCTGCGGATTCGCTCACGACGCTCGGTTGAAATGCCGGATGAGAGCACCTCTGAGACGAGCTTTTGCTCTTGCTGCTGGCGCAGTTTTCGCTCTTCACCGGTATGACCAAAGCTTGGACCCAGATAGGAGGATGTCATCTCCTTCTAAGTCTACTGCGGGGAACGAGTCGGGCGGGGAATGAAGAACAGAGAGAACGGAGAGCTAGCCGAGGATCGACAGACAGTCGAACAGAACCTCGACCTTGGCCTTGCTGTCGGCCTGCACCGTCGTACATGCGTCTGGGCAGAGGTAGATGCGGTTCTTGTCGATGTAGAACGAGTTTGGACCGCACGAGCCCACGCCAGCCACTTGCTTGAACGTGTTCCGCGCGCCCATTCCGCCCGGTGTGTAGTCGACGAGCACAGTCCCGAGATCGATCTGCTGACCCGGTGGTGGCGACGGCAACGCAAAGTCACAAGCGACCTTGGCACCCGACACCACGCCCATCGCGACGTGGTTAAACACCGCGTCAAAGTTGGCGTACTCGCAGATGGGGAAGCGCAGACCGCCGGTCAGCATCGAAAGTCGCTGATACTCGACACCCGCCGCGACGGCACCGCCACCTTTGGTGCAGATGCCGCTTTGGATTGGGTCCATCGGCCCCCATGGCTTCGTCGCCGGGTTGTTCTCTTTGAGTCCGGCAATCGTGTGCCAGACGTAGTTGCGGTTCGCCTTGGTGCCAAACTGCATCGGCGCTTTGGCGAGCAGCTGGGTATCGAAGTCCGTCTCGGTCATGTCCGAACGATCGTCGGTGATCTCGATAAAGACCTTGTAGGCATCGGTTCGCAGCCAGCTCTGCCAGCCCGTCGGAGCCAGGTTGAACTGGTCTTTTTCGGTGCCGTTTACTGATCCCAAGATTCGACGGAACGAGTCCCAGCTCTCGACTTCAATGCTGTAGTGATAAAAGCGCGGCGGGTTGTTGCCGGGCTGGGCTGGGACGGGGCTGCACGAGGCCAGCTTCGACAGCGGCGCACTCACGCACACCGACTGGCGGGATCGCGCGTCGCCGTGGCTTGCCACCATGATGACGCGATAGTCGAGACCGCTCTTGCCGATGATGTCGGCAAAGTTTTTGTTGATGTTGTTTTGAACCGCGAGAATCTCGTCGGTCATGCTGCCCGAGTTGTCGATCACGAAGATGATGTCGACGGGCTTCTTTTCCAGCGTCGCTTCCGCCCTCACCTCGGCGCACGATGCATCGCGGTCTCGCATCCGCGACAGGTCCAGGCCTTTCAGATCGTACCGACGGTAGCCGTCGGATAGGTCCTCGCCATTTTGCTCCACGTCTACGTCGAGACGGGCCTCGTTGCAGGCCAGTGGCAGCGCGAGAAGTCCGAGGAAAAGGGTATTCCTTAGCGTACGCATTCTTGACCTCCAAGTTCGTCGGGAAGGGACACGCAGATCTCGACGCGACGGGGAACTTTGTACGGGGCGAGATTCTTGGCGCAGTGATCGATCAAATCCTCGGCGCGGCATCGGCCACTCAGGACCACGCTGGCGACTACCATTGTGCTGCCGTCTTCATCGGTGAAGACCTTCGCTTGGGCCGCTTTGACCTTGGGATACGACTCGAGGCAGCCTTCGACTTCACCGAGTGCGACGCGCTTGCCTTCGACCTTGACGAGATCGTCTTCGCGGCCAAACAGTGAAAGCCGGTTGGTGCGGTCAATTTTGCCGAGGTCACCGCTGCGAAGGAATCCTTCAGCGTCGATGCCACCGATCGGCACCGCACGAACCTCGCTCTTTTTGCTGCGCCGTTCGTCGGGCTTGATGTGTGACATCGGACCGACAGAGTGCATGGCGACCGCTTTGGACCGAATCCAAATCGGGGCGCGTCCGTCCGCATCCGCTTGACCGAGCTTGAGCTCGACGCCAGAAATTGGCTTGCCGACGGTCTCGGGCGCCAGTCCTTTGCGGTCGAGACTGACTGCGCCACCCTCGGTGGTGTGGTAGATCGGCAGGACCCGCACGCCCCAGCGCTCGCGGAAGCTGTGGGAAATCGCTTCGGGAAGCTGGGCTCCCGTCGCCAAAAAGCGTGCACCGCGCGTCTTCAGCGGACGTGCTGTCGGCATTTTGGCGAGAGCGGCGTAGATCGGTGGTGTGGCCGGGAGGAAGTCGATCTCCTGCTCGCGAATCAGCTTGGCGATCCGCTTGGGCGACATCTCGTCTTCGAGGTACAGCGTCGCTCCGAAGCGCAGCGCCAGGCACAGTCCAAGATCGAAGCCATACGCGGAAAACAGCGGCACCGTCGTCAGAATCTTGGCTTCTGCGGTCACATCGAGGCTGGCGGCGATGTTCTCGCAGTTTGCCGACAGGTTCTCCGCGGTACGCAGCACGCCTTTCGGATCTCCCGACGTATCGGCGGTCAGCAGCACGACCTCGGCTTCCGCTGGTGGCTGCTCATCCCGCCTGTAAATCGAGCACGTCAGCAGCGTTCCTTGCAGTCGGCGACGGCTCTCTGGTTCAAAGCGCGTGTCCTTGCGGGTCCGCACGATCGGCGCTTGGCTCGATGGCAGCTCATTTCCGCCCCGAGGCCGCGTGATCAGCGCGCGCAGTGGCGCATGTTCCAAAAAAAGCGTCAGATCGCGTACACCCGTGGTCGGATCGAGCGGTACCACCGTCGCTCCCAGTCGCGAAAGTGCCAGCGCGAGAATCGCAAAATCGGGCACGTTGCCGAGCATCAGCCCGACCCAGTGGCCTTTTTCGATCCCCATCGCGGCGAACTCTTGGGCGCGTCGCTCGACACGGTGCTGCATGCCCCGCCACGAGAGATAGGTATCGCGATAAACCAGCGCCTTGGCAGTGCCTCGGTTTTCAACAGCCTCGTTGAGCCAGCGGTACAGCAGCATGACAAGCACCCGAAATCACAAGGGTTAGAGCTTTGCGAAACGGACTTTAGCGTGCTTGTCACCCGCCATACAAGGACTTACAGCGTCCGAGTTCGGGGGCGCGGTGGGATGCGGGAGCAGGGCGGGAAGAGCGGGTTCTAGTGCGCCATTGCGGCGAGGACAAACTGGCCGATCGCAGACAGGAAGGCGAGGAAGAACATTCCCGAGCGAGCCTTGTCGATGTCGGCGATGTAAAGCACACCATGAAGGAACCGGCAGACGACCCAAACGCCTGCGAGAGCGCCCGAGAGCATCGGATCGGCCTTGGCGACGTGTGCGGTCAGTACCGCCGGGGCGAAGACAGCCAGCGCTTCGAACGCGTTCTGGTGCGCAGAGTACGCGCGGGCGCCTTTGCCTTCGAGCTTGGCGACTTGCGCGCGTGGCTGCTTGTTGTCCACGTTGCCGAACTGTTTCTGGCGTTCACCAAACGCCACCGGCAGCCACACATAAGGAAGGATTACCGCTACAAGCAGGCACCAAAGAGCGATCGTCATGAGCAAACCTCCAAGAAAAGGGCTTTGCCCACTTTATCAGGATCGCTTCAGTTTCGGGGGAAGCAGCGGCCGTGCTCTGGGCGCGTTAGCTCGTGCGGACCAGGTTCGCCAGGTGACGCAGAAGGTCGTGGGCGGCGCGTGGTGACAGATCGTCCGCATCGGTCATTTTCAGGCGATCAAGCGCTTCTTTGTGTTTGGGAAGAAGCGACGGTTGGGGCGGCGGGGCAGGGCGGGCTTGGACAGCATCTGGCGCGGCAACGCCACCGAGGAGCAGCGACAACTGACCCGATTGAAGCGGTGGCACTCCATGCGCGGGCAGCGACGACGTTCCTTGGCTGCTGGCCTGGGTCTCGAGTGCGCCCAAGATCTCGCGGGCGCGCGCAAGCAGTGGCCGTGGCAGACCCGCGAGCCGAGCGACCTCGATGCCGTATGAGCGGTTCGCGCCGCCGGGCAGCAGCTTGTGCAAAAACACGATCTCGTCTTGATACTGCCGAATTGCCACTTGGGCATTGCGGACTCGCGGGCGTGCCGCCGCCAGCGCCGTCAGCTCGTGATAATGCGTCGCGAACAGTGTCTTGCAGCCCGACACATCGTGCAGATACTCCGCGACGGCCCAGGCAATCGACAAACCGTCATACGTCGAGGTGCCGCGCCCAATTTCGTCGAGAACCACGAGCGACCGACGGGTTGCCCGCTGCAAAATGTTGCTGGTTTCGCGCATCTCGACCATGAACGTCGAGTCACCCCGAGACAGGTTGTCGGTCGCTCCGACGCGGGTCAGCACCCGATCCACGAGTCCCAGCTCGGCCTGCTGCGCCGGAACAAACGATCCCATCTGCGCCAGGATGGAAATCAGCGCCACCTGACGCATCACCGTCGATTTGCCAGCCATGTTTGGGCCGGTCAGAACCAAGATCTGTTCCCCATCGGGGTCGAGCGTCGTGTCATTGGGGACGAAGGTTCCGCGCTCGCGAAGCTGCTCGATCACCGGGTGGCGTCCTTCGCGAATGTGCAGCCGCAGATCGCTCGTCATCGTCGGTCGGCAGTAGCCGGACCGGTGCGCCAGCTCGGCCAGACCACATAGCACGTCGAGCTGCGCCACCCGTTGTGCAAGCTTGAGCAGCCGGGTCGCTTGCGTCGCCAGACTTTGCCGCAGCGACTCATACAGGGAAAGCTCCAGCTCGACGCGTCGTTCCTCGGCGTGCAGCACTTTTGCTTCATACTCAGCCAGCTCGTCGGTGACAAAGCGCTCGCCGTTCACGGTCGTCTGCTTGCGAATGTAATCCGTCGGTACTTTGGCAAGGTTTGTCCGCGTGACCTCGATGAAGTAGCCGAAGACTTTGTTGTACCGAACCTTCAGCGACGAAATCCCGGTCCGCTCTTTCTCGCGCTCTTCGATGCGCTGGATGTGATCTTTTCCGCCTTGCGACAGGTCCGAATACTCATCCAGCTCGGCGTGATAGCCGCGACGGAGAAATCCACCATCGCGCCACTGAACCGGCGGATTGTCGGCAATGGCGCTCGCAATCGTCGCTGCCACATCTTCACAAAGATCGTTTCCCAAGGACAACAGCGACGGCAGATCAGGGATCATTTGATCCGTCTGCTGCGTCTTGGCCGCGCGGAGGATTTCATGCAGCCGGGGCAGTTCCCGCAGGCTCGCCCCGAGGCTAAACAGATCCCGCGGGGTCGCCAGAAGCGTCGTCAGTCGTCCCGTCAGCCGCTCCAGATCGTGAATCCCGCGCAGAACCTCGCGGAGCGCCTGCCGGGCCGCCTGCCTTTCCACGAGCCACTCGACGGCATCATGTCTCGCCCCGATCGGCTCCAGTGCAAGCAAGGGATGCAGCAGCCAGTTGCGTAGCAGTCGACCGCCCATCGCAGTCTTGGTCTGGTCCATCACACCGAGCAGCGAGCCTTGGCGCTTGCGCTCCAGGAGCGTCTGGAGTAACTCCAAATTTGTCTTGGTCGCATCGTCGAGCACCATACAATCGGTGGGACGATACCGACGCAACTGGACGATCGGCAGTCCCCCCGAAGGTTGGGTGGCGCGCGCATATCGCAGGCAGGCCGCCGCAGCGGCGGTGAGCAGGCCGGTTTCGTGCGGAGGGTCGGACGATCGCGGCGCAGGCTCGCCTTTCTCAAGTTCGCGGAGCAGTGCCACATCTGCCGCCGGATCGGTTCGCTGGGCCGTCCCCGTCGGGACCTTGAGTCGGGTCGCGATCTTCGGAAGCCATGCGCTGCCCCTTGGCGGTCCCGATTTGGTCGTGTCCTCAACGAACAGAAGCTCCGCTGGCTCGATTCGGCATAGCTCATCGAGTGCTTCACCATCGGGAAGCTCGCAGGCCGCAAACTCTCCCGTCGAGACATCGAGATAAGCGAGCCCTGTCTGTGATTCACCGTCGGGACAGATGGCGCACAGGTAGTTCGATGACTTGGGCTCGAGCTGATCTTCCTCGAGAACGACACCCGGCGTGACGACCTGGGTGACGGCGCGACGGACGATCTTTTTGGCCTTTTTCGCGTCCTCCATCTGGTCGCAGATCGCGACTTTCTTGCCCTGCGCAATCAGGCGCCCGACGTAACCCCGCGCCGCGTGGTACGGCACACCACACATCGGCACAGGCACTTCTTTGTGCTTGTCGCGTGCGGTGAGCGTCAGATCGAGAAGCTGCGACACCTCGACGGCATCGTCGAAGAACATTTCGTAAAAATCCCCGAGACGAAAAAACAAAATGCAGTCGGGATAGCGTTCTTTGATCTCGAGGTACTGCCGCATGACCGGCGTATCGACGGACGGAATTGCGCTGCGCGACGAGG
>CAYTGC010000090.1:0-17746 GCA_964437195.1 uncultured Myxococcales bacterium
TTCATGTCGGCAAGCGCCAGATCGAGGACATTGCCAGCCACGGCGCGGACGGTGCCCATCGTCAGCACGCCCGTGCCCGCGTTGTTGAGCATCGGCAGAACGCTCGTCCCGTTGCCTTGGCCAACCACAATGTCGACTTTGCCATCGGCGTTGACATCGCCAGCCGCGATGGAGGAAGCGCTCAAGTTGGTGGTGTAGTTGACTGCCGTGAAACTCGCGCCCATGTTGAGGAACACGGTCACGTTGTTCGAGCCGTTTGCGGTCACCAAGTCCATTTTGTTGTCGCCGTTCAAGTCAACGGCCACAAGGTCATTTGGCTGGGTGGCTCCGGCTGGCAGGGCGATGTTCGGCACTGCGGTCAACGTGCCGGTGGCCGATCCGCGCAGGATGGTGATGTTGGGGCCAGTCTGGTTGGCGCTCACGATGTCCATGTTTCCGTCGCCATCGAAGTCGGCCGCAACCACGCGGCGCGGGAAGGTGCCGGTCGTATAGTTGGCCGGCGCACCTGTAACGTAGCCGAGCGCCATCGTCCGGTAGGTCAGGCCCATGGCTGGCGTGCTCGTCACCGTCTGCGTGTCTGGGTTGGTCACGACGATGTTCTGCACGCCGCACATGGCCGCTTTCGCCGGCGCAGTGCAGGTGATCTGGGTCGCGGTAACGGTCGGGTTTGCGCAGGCAGTGCCACCAACGGTCACCGTCGCACCCGTCTGGAAGTTCTGGCCGGTGATCGTGATCATTCCACCGGTGTTGACAATGACCGCCGGAGCGACGCTGGTCAGCACCGGTGGAGGCATTCTAAGGTCTGGTGGAATGGGGGGGTCGGCGATGTCCGGCGGCCCCTTGGCCATGTCCATTTGGGCCGGGGTCGTGGTCGTGTTGTCACAGGCAAACGCGAGCGCAACGACACCTACACCAACCATCGACGCAAGCGTGAGACGAGAAATTAGCTTATTCCGCATACAGTGTTCCTCCTCGGATTTAATGTGCCCCTTGAGAAGTGGTCGCATAACCACTCGGAATCAGGGTATCACGGGTCCGGGATATGTGATGCAGGATGATTTAGTGTTAGAAACAGCAATGATATCGATACGTTGTCTTCTATGAATCGATCTGGGTTGCAGATTAGATCGACCATCCACCCCAGAAAAAATTGAAAAACTGCAAAAACGTGCTCGTTTCAAAAAAACCAATGAATTCGCGCTGTTCTGAATGGCTCGGACCTCTTCTCAATGCGCATTGTGACTACAAACGCAGCCGCGTTCTTGCGCAAATTGTGCTTGGTGGCGTACCAAATGGTACATCGCGTGGTTCGATTTCTCGATATCCGACGTGGCGCAGCTCTGCGGATTTTGTTCACAGCGTACCAAATGGTACATCGCGACCTGACTGCCGGACTCGCCCTGTCCCAGATCGTTCAATTGGGATGGGCCATTCGGTGCGTGTGTACCAACTGGAACTTGGCAATTTGGGACTGTGGCGGAGCGGGCGGCAACGCTAGGATAAGCTCGCGATGTTGCGCAGGTCGGCGCCCGGGTGGCACGTTGCGATGGTCGTGGTTCCGTGGCTGCTGGGCAGTTGCGCGGTGCCGCTTGCTCGCACTTGTCCGCAGTGTCGAACGCTGGTTCTCGGCGAGCGGCCCGCGGTCGCGCAGGGGACCAAGACGGTATATCTGCTGATTCCTGGGCTGCTCGGCTATGGCTGGGAGTGGGATGCGGCGCAGGCGGAGCTGGCTCGTCTTCCAAACGCTGCGACGCTGGTGTGGTCTTGGGATCCGTGGCGAAGCCTGGCGCAGACTGGGGACGGACTGACGCGCCACATCGACTACTTGGCGAGGCGACTTCCACCGTCGGTACAGCGGCTGGTTGTGATCGGACACTCGGCGGCGGGACTGCTGGTCCTCTGGGCGTCATCGCGCGTGCAGGTGCCAGACAAGGTGGCACTGACGATGGTGTCGATCGGTGCGCCACTGGCGGGTCAGGGATTCAATCCCTGGGGCGGCTACGACGACCTGCGCACACCGCTGCCGATAGCGCTCGGGTCGAAGTTTTCGAAATGGCCCGCGCCGGTACAAGGGGTCAAGCTCGTGGTTTTCGCAACGGGTCCGAGAGACCCAGTGATGGCGTCGCACTTTGGTCACCAGCCGGGCGACCGCGTCGTGTTGCCGAATGACGCGGACCTCATCAACCTTCCGGCGTCGCTTGACCACAACCTCGCGCTTGGCGAGATTGCCAAACAACTGCGTGAGGCCGAGCTTTCCGCCCGTCAGCCTGCGTCTGAAAAACCGACCTTGTCGGCCGCCGCGCCGTAGCCGATGCGACTTCGCGCTGACGGCTAGCCCTCGGGGCCATTGCGCAGCGTTTCCAAGACCAAGTCCCACAGCCCTTGTCGCTCAATCGCCAGATAGCACAGCAGAGCCGCCAGCGCTGCGCGCCACAAGAGTCCCAGCGCAAGCGAGCGCGCTTTGTCCGCGCGAGCCGCCGCTGCGGACAGCCAGCACAGCAAAGCGCCGCCAAGACCCAGGACAGCCAGCGGTCGCACAAACACGCCATTTTGCAGAAGTGAGGCAACGACCAGAAAGAACAGTCCGACGGGAAGATAGTAGAGCACCTCGATCGGAGGCGGCCACAGACGCTGGCGATGACGGAACCCGAGGAAGAGCAGCGACCCGAAGAGCGTCAGCCCACCCATCGCCGCGAGCAGCCGTCGTTTTTCTGCCTGAGCCACAGCGCGAAGTCCCTCGGCGGCGGCCTTCTGCCACAGCGGCGCTGGATGGTCGGCCAAAGAAGCGAAAGTGGTGCGCGCCAGATCCAGTTTTCCTCGTCGGAGAAGCCAGTCTGCATAGATCTTTTTTCCCCGCGCAGTCCACTCGCTGTGCGGAAAGGCTGCGACAAGCCGCTTGTGGCGCACGGCGACGGTGTCATCGGAGCGGCGTAGTGCTCCGTCGAGAAGCAGGTACATCACTTCGTCGGCGAGTGCGAAGCTCGGTTGCTCGGTGAGCAGTCGTTCGAGCTGCTGCGTGCGCGCCAGGCTGTCATCTGGCGTCGAGCGGACAATGTGCTGAAAGGTAGTGAGCGGAGTTTCGCCCGATCGCAGGCTCACATCGAGTTGACTGACCCGGGATTCCGCGCGCCGATGGAGCCGACTGTCGGGATAGTCGGTGACCACGCGACGGTAGAGCAAAAGGGCTTTGCTGGGCGACGACAGCGATTCCTCGTACTGCTGCGCCGCAGCAAACAACGCCTCAGGGGCGAGCGTCGTGTGGGGAAATTGATCGGCCAGCGCGACGAGATCGACTGCGGCCTGCGCCTGGCCCTTTTCTCCGACGAGACGCATGGCTTGGTCGAAGCGGTCGCGGGCGATCTGTTCGTCTGCTGACGTGTCGACCGAGAGATCCGTCGCATGTGCTGGGGTCCGCGCCGCACCGACAGCACCGGCATCCGGCGACGCGAACAAAAGCGGCGAACCGACTGCGCTGGCCGCAAGGATGCAGACGGCGCACCATCGACGCAGTTCTGCAAAGAAGCGCTGGGAATGAACGGGTCGGACGGACGGCATCGGAGACCAGAGGCGAAGGTGTGTGGATTTACGGCTGGGGCTCACGCTGGCCCGTCGCGCTCCCGGTGAGCTTGACCGACCCCATGCTAAGCGCAGCCTCACCGGATATCATGCCGGACGCCAAGGTGTGCGCGAACAGCGTTCCCTCCGGGTCTTGCAGCTGGAACACCAGGCCCAGGCGCAGATCCGGGGACGGCGGTGGGTCGCTGATGACGGCTTGGAGCTGTGCAGCTGCCGTCATGGTTGCCGTCTGACAGGCTGGCAGCACAAGACCTTTGCAGGGGCTTGCATACTGGTCACAAAGCGCCGATTCCAGCGCCTGGCAACCGCTTTGGGTGCCGTATCGGGATGCCGCCACCGCCGATTGGAAAAGCTGCCCCGGCGTCATCGTCACTCCCTTTGGTGCGAGCACCAAGTCGCCCAGCGCTTTTTGCCACAGCCGAGGCAGCCGAATCGTCAGGTCGTGCGTCTGAACCGTGACCTGTGGGCCGCGCTGACTGACGGTCAGTTCGATTGCCGAAGGTCGTGGCGCGGTCGCAAGCGAGTACGTCTGGGTCATCGTCTGCGTTTTCAGGTCAATCGACGTGAGCAGATGCTCGCCGACAAAGCCCAAGTTGGCCGATCCGCGAATCGTCAGCATCGACTTGGCTGTCTGCTTCTGTAGCGCGGGCGCAAACTCCGTGGCAACGTCCGTAAGCGTCGGACCTACCGTCGTCGCCTGGAGTAGGCCATCGACGATACGGTCTGGATCGGTTCCAGTCGCACTGTCCATTCGACAGCCTTTGGCATCCAAACCGCCGCGGGCCGCCAAGAGCCGCATCGCCAGGTCACTCGGACCCAGGGCGGTGATCAGTTCATCGACGAGAACGAGGCCGAGGCCGCGACTGCAAGTCAGCGAAATCCAAGGCTGTCCCAAAGGCCACTTCTGCGCGAGCGACAGGTCAATCCGATAGGTACCGACGGGACTTGGTGACACCGGCAGCAGCGGAACTTCGACTGGAATGTTCAGATCTGCGCGCAGCAGGCGCTCCGGGACCTCGACGCAGCCAAACGCAAGGAGCTTGCCGCTCGAGTCCTCGCCACGCCCGACGACCGCATAGGTCTGAATCAGCAGCGTGCCAAACAGAAGTTCTCCGCGAGGCCCATTTTGCCGCTGGCTGCGCAGGGCCCCGGTCAGCACAGGGGTTGCCGACAGCTCACTACACGACGCATTGGGATACAGGCCTGCCCGCAGCTGCGCTGCAGCCAGTGAAACCGGCGACGCATCGAGCAGGACGCGCAGGGTCCCAAAGGCAAAGCGAGACACCGCAACATCCACCACCAAGTCTGTCGTTTGCGGCGCTGACACCGTGACGTGAAACGCCGATTCGGTGGTTCCGGCAGTCAGTCGCACGGTCGCTTCACCGAGATCGTTGGTGACAGCGGTCGGAGTTGAGAGAGTGCCTCCGCCCATTGTCGAATCGAGCCGCAGCTTCAGCGTGACTCCGGCCTGTGGTTCGCCCAAAAGCAGGTAGCGAAACTGGAGCGTCGTCTGCTCACCGTAGGACAGTCCGAGCGGTGAGGCGGGCCAAAGAAGCAAAAGCTGTGCTTGGGGGGGCGCGGCGGGCTCAGGCATCGGCTCGCTGCAGCCCGCTGCGAGCCCGACAACCGCCAGCATGAGCAGAAGCAGACAGCCTCGCACGCCGTGAAGGACATCTCGGCGTGGTGTTGCCGGCTTCGACCGCAGGTGTGGCATCGGTCTGCGCATACGCTCCACCCTAATCCGCTTGCGGGCTCCCTGGCTAGTAAACCCCTGATAGAGTGCTGGGCCATGCCCACTCTGCAAGTTCCCGATACGGCACAGCGCAGTCCATTTCGATCCGATCTGCTCACCGGTCAAGCTGCCATTGTCACCGGCGGTGGCACAGGAATTGGCCGGGCCATCGCGCTAGAGCTTGCGGGCTGTGGCGCACGCATCGCCATCTGTGGTCGTCGTCCCGAGCCCATCGCCACCGTGGCGGCTGAGATCAAGGCAGCGGGTGGCACCTGTTTCTCGATGCCGTGTGACATCCGTGATGCGCAGCAGATCGCGGCGTTTGTCGCGGCGGTCAAGTCAGAGCTGGGACAGATCGACATCCTGGTGAACAACGCTGGCGGCCAGCGCGCGTTTATGGCCGCCGACATGCCGCTTACCAACTTCGAGAAGGTTGTGCAGAACAACCTCGTCGGGACGTTCGCGATGACGCAAGCCGTGGCGCAGCAGGCGATGATCCCGCAGAAGCGTGGTTCGATCGTGAACATCATCGCTCAGATTTACCGCGGCTTCCCCGGTATGGTGCACACGGGGGCCGCTCGCGCTGGCGTCGACAACATGACCAAGAGTCTGGCCGTCGAGTGGTCTCCGCACCGCATTCGCGTAAACGCCGTCGCCCCCGGCATCATTCGAACCAGCGGAACGGATCGGTACCCGCCCGAGCTGCTCGAAGTGGCCCGTCGCGCAACCCCGTGGAAGCGACTGGGGGTTGCCGAAGAGGTTGCCCACTTGGTCACGTTCCTGGCCAGTCCTGCCGCCGACTTTGTGACCGGATCGACCTATTACATCGACGGTGGTGCGGCACTCTGGGGCGATATGTTCCCGCTTCCCGATGAATAGGGAGTGCCTCTGTGACGACATTTTCCCAAGATCGCAAGCTGTGGGGCTGGGGTCTGGCTTCCTATCAGGTGCCGCAGCCGCTGCTCGACCTCGCGCGGGCCTTTCTCTCGGCAAAGCTAGGCTGTCATGTCGGTGAAGGAATCGCTGTGCCGCAGCTCGATGGCATCCGTATGCCGGATACGCGACGGGCGGTTCCCTCGGACCTTTCGGACCTTGTGACGACCGAGCGCTATCACCGAGCAACGCACACCTACGGCAAGTCCTTCCGCGATGTGATTCGGGCGCTCGACGGGGACTTTTCGCCTGCGCCCGACTTTGTGGCCTATCCACAGACGGAAGAAGACATCGAGCGCATCCTTCGAGTCGCTCGGCGCGAACTCCTGGCGGTGATTCCGTTTGGCGGTGGTTCCAGTGTGGTGGGTGGCATCGAGGCAGACTCGACGACGCGGGATCGATATTCAGCGGTGTTGTCGCTGGACATGTGTGCGCTCGACAGACTGCTGGAAGTGGATCGCACGTCGCGCTGTGCCCGCATTCAGGCCGGGGCGTATGGACCGCGCATCGAAGAGCAGCTTCGGCCCCACGGCTACACGCTGCGCCACTTTCCCCAGAGCTTTGAGTTTTCGACGCTGGGCGGCTGGATTGCGACGCGGGCGGGTGGACATTTTGCGACGCTTTACACCCACATCGATGACTTGGTCGAGAGCCTGCGGATGGTGACGCCGCAAGGCATCGTGCAGACGCGCAGACTGCCTGGAAACGGGGCTGGGCCGCAGCAAGACCGGCTGCTTCTCGGGTCAGAGGGCGTGTTTGGCGTCATCTCCGAGGCATGGCTGCGGGTGCAAGATCTGCCGCGGCATCGGGCAAGCTGCACGGTCCGCTTTTCAACTTTTGCGAGCGGCGTCGACGCCTGCCGGGCGCTGTCGCAGAGCGGACTTTTTCCCGCCAACGCGCGGCTGATCGAGGCAGAAGAAGCGCTCTTTATGGGCGCTGGCGACGGCACACAGCACATCCTGGTGCTTGGCTTTGAGTCCGCGCAGTTTTCCCAAGAGGACAAGCTGAGGACCGCCGTCGCGATCTGTGAGCAAGCGGGCGGCAAGCCGGGACGACTTTCGGTCCGATCCGAGTCAGGCGAAAAAGCCGACGACGACGCCGAGCAGTGGAAGCAGTCATTTGTGCGGGCGCCCTACTTGCGTGATGAGCTGTGCCGCATGGGCCTGATCTGCGAGACGCTGGAGACGTGCACGACTTGGTCTAACTTTGCCCAGCTAGACCAGGCGGTGCGTGCGGCGGCTCATGAGGCGCTGTCACGGGTCTGTGGCACTGGGCTTGTCACCTGTCGCTTTACGCACCTTTATCCCGACGGGCCGGCGCCGTACTACACGATCATTGCTCCGGGCGTGCCGGGGCGGCAGGTCAGCCAGTGGGACGAGATCAAAGCGGCGGTGTCGCAGGCACTGATCGATCAAGGGGCGACGATAACCCACCACCACGCCGTCGGAAAAGACCATCGCCGTTTCTTTGCGCGCCAGGGTGATATTCTCGCCCAAGCGATGCTGCGAGCGGCGAAGACCGCAGTCGATCCGACCGGAATCATGAACCCGGGGACGCTGCTGCCGCCGCAGTGAGCGCAGAAACAGAACACCTCGTCAGGGATTTTCCATGGAAGCGGCGCCTCCACACATTCGCGCAATGGCACGGGCCTCGCTGGCTCTCGATGACGACAAGCTCGAAGCAGAGTGCGACGTCGATTTGTTCGTCGCCAGTGGGCCCGGCGGACAGCACCGCAACAAGACCGAGAGCGCCGTCCGTCTGAGCCACCGCCCGAGCGGCATCGTCGTCACCGCCACCGAGCGGCGCAGCCAGATTCAAAATCGGACCGTCGCGCTCGCGAGACTGCGCGAAAAGCTCGAAAAGCTGACATTTGTGCCCCGGCCCCGTCGCCCGACCAAGCCGACCCGCGGCTCTCAAGAGCGCCGCCTAAGCGGAAAAAAACGCGACGGCGAAGTCAAACGCCTCCGCCGAGGCGATTACGACTGACAAGGATCGAACGAACCAGTCGGCGCGCGGACGAGCGCTACTTGGAGAGGAAGGCGAGGTGGTGGGCGGGAGTGACTTTTCCGTCGACGCGCAGCTTGCCGTGCTGGAACAGGCTCTTCACTTCGGCCTTGCCAGCGACGAGTGCAGCCAGATCTTCATCAGCCAAGGTCAGCGTTGTCACTGCGGCATCGACCTTGCCATCTGTGACTTTGCCGCTTGCATCGACCGCGAACGCTGCGTCGGGGGACTTGATGACAAACTGGACCGCGCCGCCTAGGTCCGCGACGAGTCCCGGCTGCTTGGACAGCTTGTCGCGCAGCGCCGCGACAATCGCTGGAGCTTGCGCCGTCTGCGTCGTTGCCGCTTGCGCCGCTGGGGCCGCTTGCGCCGTCGCCTTTTGACCACCACCGCCAAGCCGCGCCATCACGACTTTCTCGACGCGCTTTTTGTCCATCTTCATCAGGAACTCAAGCTTCTGGCTGGCCATCACGTTGCCGCCGATCTTGAGCTTGCCGTTCATGAACAGCTTCTGTGGATTGGCCTTGCCGAGCACCATGTCGAGGAAGTCACCGTTCGACAGCGTCAGCGTCACATCGGCGTCCTTCACACCCTCGGAAAGCGCGCCCGGCGCGGTCTTCAGGTCGATGTGATAGGCCGAATCGGGGCCGCTCAGCTTGAACTGGAAGCTGGTGCCAATCTGCTTGGCGAGGTCGGGGCTGTCGGCGATGTACTCTTTGATTGCGACGAAGATGTCGCCGCTCGTGAGCACCGACGCCGGGTCCACTTGCGCCTGTGCCGCCTGTGCCTGTGGGACCGAGCCGCCTTTTTTGCTGAGCGCCGCCTCGATCTCGCTGCGGTCGATCTTCTTGAGGAACATCAGCTTCTGGCTGGCCATGATGTTGCCGCCGATCTTGAGCTTGCCGCCGAAGTACAGCTTGTTCGGGTCGGCTTTCCCCGTCGTCATGTCGAGGAAGTCACTGTCGGCAAGCTCCAGCGTGCAGTCGGGCTGCGACGCCGGGCCAGCCGTCACAGAACCCTTGCCGTTCTTGAGGTCGATCGTCCACACGCTGTCGGGGCCCTTGAGCTGGAACTGGAACACCGTGCCGACAGATCCAACCAGATCAGGATGCTTGCCGATGTAGCCACCAATGGCCGAGAAGACATCGCCGCTGGTGAGTACCGCCGGAGCCGACGACGCCGCCGACGCCTGCGCACCCGCAGAAGCCTTCGTTTTTGGCTGCGGAATTTCTTTGTACAGCTCGATCGCGGCGTTCGAGATCACGACCTTGTTGCGCTCGACGACGCTGACGCGAGCGATGACGCGGGTGTCCGACTCTTTCCACAGCTCGATTTTCAGCGTCTCACCGGGGAACACGACGTCAGCGAAGCGGACCTTGATGCTCTTAAACAGGCGAGGGTCGCCGCCGAGGATGCTGCTGACGACGTGGCGCCCCAGGAACCCGAATGAGCACAGGCCGTGCAGAATCGGCTTTGGGAAGCCAAACGCCGTCGCAAACGTCGGGTCAACGTGGAGCGGATTCCAGTCTCCGTTCAGCCGATAGATCAGCGCTTGCTCATCGCCGAGCTTGTCGGTCGCGACATAGTCGGCGGGCCGATCCGGCGGGTTGTTGACATCACTCGATGGGCCACGCTCGCCGCCCCAGCCGCCGCCGCCGCGCACAAAGGTGCTGATGTCGTTTTTGGCCAAAAGCTCGCCGCTGTCCGCGTCATACGTGTCGATGCGGGTGACGACGACCGCATTCTTGCCTTTGTCATAAATTTCAGAAATGCGGGCGCGATGGCTGAGCTTGGCTTTGCTTGGCCAGGGACGGACCACTTCGGTGTACTGCTCGCCGTGGAGCACGCGATCGAGTCCGTAGTTGAGGCCCGGCGCGTTCTTGCCCTCGGATGCGAGCTTGAAGATGACCTTGAGGGCAGGCACCACCGCAAACGTCGGCAGCGCATAAAAGCCACTCGAGTTGTTTTCGTAGACGAAGCGCAGCTCTTTGTCGTCGGTGGGGTTCTTGCCTGCGCCGACTCCGAGCGCGTAGATGGTAAGGTCGCGCTCGTCGTAGCTGTTGCGCTGCTCCGGTAGCTCGTAGCCGAGCGCCTCATCGACGTCGATCAGGTCGTTGCCGCCCTGGCTCTTCGACTGGAGGTTTCCCATCACCGGCTGCATCGACGCGGTGATGTTTTCCGGATGGGTCGCGCCCTCAAAGTTGGTGATCTCACCCCACGCCTTGCTGACGTTTTCGACGGTGATGTTGCGGCCCAGCTTCCAGATTTTGCCCTTGGTGCGTTCCCAGCGCAGCTTGGCGCAGAAGCCGCCGCCGACCTCGAACAGGCCGCCGGTTTCCTGGCAGTCCTCATGGCCGAGGAACAGCACGACGGGGCTGACATACTCGGGCTTGAGCGCGTCGACCACTTCCTTCGGCATCACCGTCTCGGTCAGGCGCGAGCCAGCGAGCGGGGCGATGGTGTTGACGCGGATGTTCTTCTTGGCGCCCTCGACGGCGAGGGTGTTGGCAAAGCCGACGAGCCCAAGCTTGGCGGCGCTGTAGTTGGCCTGGCCAAAGTTGCCGTAGATGCCGGCTGCAGACGACGTGAAGATGATGCGGCCATAGCCTTGGTCGCGCATGTACGGCCAGGCGGCGTGGGTGACCCGGAACGCACCGAGCATGTGGACTTTGAAGATCAGCTCCCAGTCCTCCACGGTCATTTTCGGGAAGCTGGTGTCGCGCAGGATGCCGGCGTTGTTGACGACGACGTCGATGCGACCAAAAGCGTCGATCGCGGTCTTGACGATGGCTGCACCGTCCTCGACCGAATCGTAGTTGGCGACGGCTTCACCGCCAGCTGCTTTGATCTCGGCGACGACCTTGTCGGCCGCGGCGGACGACTTGCCGCCTCCGGTGGATGCGCCGCCCAGGTCGTTGACGACCACCTTGGCGCCCCGACTGGCAAACGCGAGTGCATGGCTGCGGCCCAGGCCTTGCCCAGCGCCGGTGATGATGACGACTTTTCCGTCGAAGCGAAGCTGTCCCGACATCTGTCCTCTACTCCACTTGCTGTCCGAAAGTTTGACTCATCCATGTATCCCCTCTCCGGCGGCGAAGTCAAACCTTACGGGGCGACTTTGGGATGATCCATTTTGGCGCAGCGCTGAGGTGGGTGATCCATTTTGGATCAGGGCCTGGAACATCGGCCGCACACCTCCACCTGGGTGCCGGGTCGAAATCGGACGGATCGGCTGTGATTTCGCGGACTTCCTCGTCGGCCATTGTAGTTGGTACGGCGGCTGCATTCTCCTTGTGTGCAGAGGAAAGGAGCTTTCGCATCATGGCGAACATCAACATCCCCGAAGGTCTGGTTCCTGCCCACCAAAACGTTCCCGGCGGTCGCTACGAGGAAGGCTGGCGGCAGGGAAAACCTGTCGAGGACCCCGCCAAAATGAAGCGCTGGGGCTTTATCACCGCCAAGCCCAGCGAGTATCTCGTCGTCGTCCACAACGGCAAAATCGACAGTCGGCGCTCGGGCCAGGGCATGCGGGTTTGGAAGTGGCCGTGGACGGCAGTGGCGACCATTCCCACCACGCTTCAGCAGATCGAGTTTGTCGCTGACCAGATCACCAAAGAGCGTGTGGGCGTCAGTGTCACCGGCATGGCCGTCTACCGGATCGCCCAGCCCGAGATCGCGTATCGGATGCTCAACTTCAGCTATGCCGAGCGCGCCAGTGAGAAGCTGGGCCAGACGCTGCGCGACATGTTCATCGGTGCGGCGCGACGGCTGATCGCCAACTTGGCGCTCAATCAGTGTCTCGAGCACCGCAAAGAAGCGATCGCGGCGTTTCTGATGCAAGAGATCTCGCCGGTGGTATCGGGCAGCGGTCGGCCCGACGACACCACCGACCAAGGCTGGGGCGTCATCATCGACACCATCGAGATTCAGGACGTCAAGATCCTGTCCGACTCGGTGTTTAAGCACCTGCAAGCGCCGTATCGGGCCGAGATTGCGATGCGTGCCGAGCAAGCCGAGCTAGAGCGGCAGCGCCAAGTGTCCGAGACACGGGCGACGGCCGAGCGGCAGACCCAGGAAGCAGCGATTGCCAGCCAGCGCGAGACGCGGATTTCCAAGGCCAAGGCCGAAGCAGATGCCGCCGAGCGCGAGGCCCAGGAAGCGATGCGTGCCGAGCAGGCCAAAGCCAAGAGCGCTGCCGAGGAGCTTTTGCGCAAAGAGTCGCTTGCGCGCAAGCGGATCGAAGTCGAGGAAGGCATTGCGCTGCGGCAGGCGGACAGCAAGGCGTCGCTCGATCAAAAGGGCCAGCAAATCCGGCAGGAAGCCGAGCTGGCCCAGCTCAAGCTGCAAGAGCAGAAGCGGGTGGCGACGGCACACGCCGAAATGGCGACGCTGGCGACCGATGCCGAGCTGGCCGAAAAAGCCCACAAGCTCGAGCTGCGCAAGCTGGAGCTGGAGCAGACGCGACGGCAGCTACGACAAAAGCAGGAGCTTGTGCTGCAAGCCGAAAAAGCGCACTTCGAGCACGAGCAGCGCAAGAGCGAGGGCGAGCTTGTCCGACTGGAAACCGAAGCGCAGCTTGCCAAGCAGCGGGCCGAGGCCGAGATCGAGCTTCTGCTCAGCCAAGGTCGGGTGATGCGCGACCTGGTTGTGACGGGGCTTCCGCACATTGCGCAGGCGTTCAAGCAGTCGTTTGGCACCATCAACTACACCCAGTATTCGGGGTCGCCCGACGGAAATCCGATGGCGATGATCGGCGGGGCGATCGAACAGGTGCTGCACGTCGCCAAGGGCTTTGGGCTCGATCCGAGCAAGCTGGGTTCGTCGTCGGGTGCGCAGGCAGAAAGCCGCGGCACTGAGTCGGCCAAAGTCGAAACAGGCAAAGCCGAGCCGTAGCCCGTCTGCGATAGCGACGGCAGATTCGCCGATTGGCTTTCCCGGTCGGCTGCGCTAACGTCGCGGAAATGCGTTACTTGGTTACTGGCGGCGCCGGTTTTGTCGGCTCGCACCTGTCGGAAGAGCTGCTTCGGCGTGGCCATGAAGTGATTGTCATCGACGACTTGTCGACGGGAACGATCCGCAACATCCGCCATCTCACCGACAACAAGCGCTTTCGCTATGTCATCGACACCGTCGCCAACCGGACGCTATTGGCGGAACTTGTCGACGACGCGGATGTGATCTACCACCTCGCGGCTGCTGTCGGTGTGAAGCTGATCGTCGAGAGTCCGGTGCGCACCATCGAGACCAACATCAAGCTGACCGAGCTGGTGCTCGAGATGGCGCAGAAGAAAAAGCGCCCGGTGTTTATCGCCTCGACGTCGGAGTGTTACGGCAAGAGCACCGACTTCCCGTTCCGCGAGGAAGGCGACCTGGTCCTCGGGCCGTCGTCGAAAGGCCGCTGGTCGTACGCATGTAGCAAGCTCATCGACGAGTTCTTGGCCATTGCCTACCATCGCGAGCGCGGCCTGCCCACCGTCGTTGGACGGCTCTTTAACACCGTCGGTCCACGCCAGACCGGCCAATACGGCATGGTGGTGCCGACGTTTGTTCGGCAAGCGCTGTCGGGTCAGCCGGTGACGGTGTTTGGCGATGGTCAGCAGTCGCGATGCTTCACCCACGTCGCGGATGCGGTCCGGGCGCTGATTGGCATCATGGAGCGGCCCGACGCCTACGGCCACGTCTTCAACATCGGCAATACCGAGGAAGTCAGCATCCTCAGCCTGGCCGAGCGCGTCATTGCCCAGTCGGGCAGCCGGAGCGAGATCCAGTTCATTCCGTATGAGCGCGCCTACGAGCCCGGCTTCGAGGACATGAACCGCCGCATCCCCGACGTGAGCAAGATCGGCCAGCTTATCGGCTGGAAACCGACGATTGCTCTCGAACAAATCCTCGACGACGTCATTGCCTGGTGTCGCACCGGCGCCGCGTAAGCCATGGAGCTGTGGCAAGTTGTGCTTCTTTCGGTCGTCGAGGGACTGACCGAGTTTGTGCCGGTTTCGTCGACAGGACACCTGATCTTGGTCAGTCGTCTGCTCGGGCTAAAAGGCCCAGCGGTGGATGCGTTCTTGGTGGTCGTCCAGCTTGGCGCGCTCCTTTCGGCAGTCTGGTACTACCGCAGGACAATCGGGGAAACCCTGGTCGGGATTGTGCAAAAACGACCTGAGTCGCTGCGTCTTCTGCGCAACCTCGTCTTGGGCTCGCTGCCGCTGCTCGCGGTGGGCTATCTGCTGGGCAAGCGGATCAAGGCGCAGCTTTTTTCGCCGCTGCCAGTGGCGCTCGCGCTCGGCGTGGGTGGCCTTCTCATGCTTGTCGTCGAGCGGTATCGCCTGCGCAAGACCGCCACCTTTTCGACCCCAGACGCGCTGCCGACGCAGAACGCGCTCGTGGTCGGAATCTGCCATCTGCTCGCGCTGTGGCCGGGCACGTCGCGATCGCTCGCGAGCATGAGCGGTTCGCTCTTGGCTGGTCTACCGACGGCCGCTGCGGCTGATTTCGCATTCTTGCTGGCCATTCCCACGCTCGGTACCGCGACGGTCTACGAGCTGCTCAAAGAGCGCCACACCCTCGTAAGCGAGGTCGGACTCGC
The DNA here is from genome assembly GCA_964437195.1 of uncultured Myxococcales bacterium. Classification (GTDB taxonomy): domain Bacteria; phylum Myxococcota_A; class Polyangia; order Palsa-1104; family JAEUJZ01; genus JAEUKA01. The sequence goes on from CAYTGC010000090.1 coordinate 14,832, forward strand.
GCACATGGCCATTGGGCTGGGCGTGTCGTTTGCCGTCGGCTGGCTCGTCATCGCCGCCTTTTTGCGCTACCTCCGCGGACACGGGCTCTTCCTGTTTGCCGTGTACCGTTTCGTGGTTGCGCTGCTCGTCCTCTGGCTATGGCGCTTCTAGGCTGGGACAAACCGAGCCTGTCTACGGTGGCGTGCCGCTCTTGATCCAGTTTATCCACTGGCACATCGCGCTCTGTCCCAGCTTGGCCCCACCGGCGGGCATCCAGCCCGAGCTTCCACCGGGAATCAGATCGCCCTCGCCGGTCAGTCGAAAGATGAGATACGACCGGTTGGGATCGCCCGTGGTCACGAGGGGCATCTGCGCCATGCGCGGCATCTTGCCAACCAGGTTGTTGACCAGGTCCGCCGCCGTCGCCATCTTCGGCGCGGTCGTCTTGTGACAGCTACAGGATCCCGAGACGACGCCACCAAACAGCTGTGTCGCTGTGATGGTCACCGGCGCGCACGTCGGCAGTGTCGCCTTGTACATCATCATCGCGAGATCGGCACCAGCCAGATCGCTCGGTGGACGCAGGTCCGGTTGAACGAGCGGCCCTACGCCTCCTGTCGGTGATGGCTCACATGCGGCCACGCCAAGCAAGCTAACAATAAGCCAAGCCAGTTTCTTCACGTCTGTCCTCCCCCAGAGTGTGAAGTGATCAAGGCATAACCAGTCCATCATAGGACAGGCGGTGCGAAACTCTCACAGGGGAAGGTTTACTTCGCGATTTTCAGAGGGAACTTGGCGGTGTAGGCAGCCTTGTCTTTGGCTGGGAACTTCCACTTCTTCATTGCCTTCTGGATGCACTTTTTCGCTTTGTCATCCAGCTCGGCGCCGGCAAACGAGACCTCGCCCATCTTGCCTTTGTCCGATACAGAGACCGACACGGTCAGCTCTTTGCCCTCTAGGTCGGCCTGCTTTTTCAGTGCTTTTTCGAAGCACGAGGTGACCGGGCCGGAACCGGCAGACCAAAGCTCATCAAATTCGGCCTTGGTGATGCCGGTGATCTTGGGCGGCTCGGGCTTGGGCACAGGCTTGGGTTCTTCCTTGGGCTTGACCGTCCCTGCATCGGAACCAGCGTCCACGACCGGCGTTGGCGGTCCGGCTGGTGGCTTGACCAAAAGGAAGTAGGCACCGCCACCCAGCAGCGCCACAAGGGCTGCCGCCGCCGCGAACAGCGGGACTTTCGACTTGCTGGTCGGCGCCGGAGCGCTGGCGGCATCGGGCATTCCGCCGCCTTGGGCCATCGGATCTGCGGCAGAGCCTGCGGGGCTGCCACCATAGGGGTTGCCGCCGTACGGATCGCCGCCGTACGGATTGCCGCCGTACGGATTGCCGCCGTACGGATTGCCACCGCCATCGCCCTGATTCTGCTGCCCGCCCATCGAACCGAGGCTTGGTCCGGTGTACCCGCCGTCTGTAGACGTCGGCGCTGGCATCGCGGCTGGCTCGGCGGGCCATCCGCCGGGGGCGGGAGCCGCTGGCGCCATCTGTGGCATGGCAGCCGGGGGCATTTCGACTGGGGGCGCGACCGGCGGCGCAACCGGGAACGGTGGTTCCGACAGCATCGGGGCTGCCCCGGGGGCAGGTGCCGACACAGGTGGTGCCACGGGCGCAGGCGCGGCCACTGCAGGCGCTGGTGCCGGAGGCTTGGGCAGCGATGGAGGAGCCTTCATCGCAGGCGGCTTCGGCGGTGGCGGCTTGCTGCCTTTGGGCGGAGGCGCCGGCATCGCAATGTCTTCTTCGATCGCATCGACCGATTCCAGCGGTTCGTCCTCTAGCAGCTCGTCGGCATCGGGTTTGGGGGCGGCTTTGGCCGCTGGGGTTTCCTTGACCGCTGGTTTGGCCGCCTCTTTTGCGGTGTCTTTTGCCGCGGGCTTGAACGGATCGGCTTTCGCGTCGGCTTTTGCGCCGTCTTTCGCGCCGTCTTTCGCCGCCGACTTGACCGAATCGACTGCGTCTTTTGCCGCCGACTTGACCGAATCGACCTTGGAAGCTGCATCTTTTGCCGCCGACTTGATCGCGTCTTTGGCTGCGGACTTGGCTGGCTCGGACTTGGCCGACTCTTTCGCGGTGTCTTTGCTGCCCGCTTTGGTGTCGGCTTTGCCATCGGTTTTCGCGTCGGTCTTGCCGATGTCCTTGGCCGCTTTGCCGTCCGTTTTGGCATCGGCCTTGGCGGGTTCGGACTTGGCCGGAGCGGCCTTTGCTGCCGCTTCTTCCCACGGGGCTTTGGCTTCTAGCCCAAGCGCTGCAAAGTCGAGCGAGCCCATCTGGGTCTTGTCGCCACCCTCGTCTTCATCGTCGTCGCCAAGCCCTGCCGACGCCGCGGGCGCGGGCTTTGCCGCCGCTTTGGGTGGAGCCGGATTGCGCCGGGCTTTTTCCACTGCCGCGAGTACTTCGGGAAGCGACTCGGGCGGAAGCCACTCGGGCTGGCCTTCGCGCCAGACGTACATATCGCGACCGGGGATGCCCTGCTCGCTGACGATACGCTGTGCCAGGTCGGCAAGCGGCATCGGGTCGACGACGTTTCCATCGATCGACAAGTGCCACTCATCGGGTCCTTGCGGCTGACCACCCGCTCCGCCTGCCCCGGCCAGGTTGGCGAAGAAGTTGTTCATGCCGCCGATCATGGTCGAGTCGCCGCCGTCGCCACTGTCATCGTGACCACCGCCACCGCCGGCCGGAACTTTTCCGCCAGTCATGGCCGCGACCGACGCCCTCGAACCGATCATCGTGGCGTCTTCACCGTCGCCTTCATTGCGAGCGGTTCGGACTCCACCCTGGCTAACGGTGATCTGGCAGCCGCACTTTTTGCAGCGAATCTTCAGAACCTTGCCGCGGACGCGCTCGTCGGGAAGGTTGTACTTGGTTTGGCACTGTTCGC
>CAYTGC010000091.1:0-17689 GCA_964437195.1 uncultured Myxococcales bacterium
CTTCACCCTCGTAAGATCGTTGCCGCACAGAAACAGATTTGATGGTTTGAGGTCTCTGTGAATGATCCCTCTGTTGTGTGCGATCGACAAGGCATCTGCGATCTGGTCCATCGCCAGCAGCGTGTCTCGAAGACTGAGTGGACCAGCTCGCAGACGCGCACTCAGGTCTTGGCCGTCCAGCCATTCCATCACCAGGTAGCGGTGGCCGTCGGGAGTCAGGCCGTGCGCGACATACGACACAATTCCGGGGTGTCGCAGCTCCGATAGGAGCCGAGCCTCCCGCACGAATCGTTCTTCCCCATCGAGAGAACCGCCATCATGCAGGAGCTTGACCGCAACCAGATCACCGCTATAGCAATCGCGGGCGCGGTAGACAGTTCCCATCCCACCAACGCCAGCAGTGCCTTGGACTTCAAACCGGTTCGCAATGATCCCACCAGACGGGAGAAACGGAGTTCCCATCCTTAGATAATATCATGATCCGGTTAAACATCGGCTCCAGGGATATGTTCGTCCATTCGCGGAGCGGGACTCCTATTCCCACTGCGCATCCGCTGGACGGTGCTTTCCCTTCACCTCGCGAGGATAGGAATCTCAAACGCGGTTTCGGCGGTCGCGGTCGTGGCCTGTGGGCGATGGAGAACGATGCGGCCCCGGTGCTTGCGATGCGGCGCGAGCGCTCTGTGGTAGCGAAGCAAGTGCGCATCATGCCCCTGTTCTGGTGGCGAGGGCTTTGGCACCAGTCCCGTGCCCGAAGGGAAACGGCAGAACAAACGTCGGACCGAAACATCTGTGATTCTGTAGCGTTTTCTCGTCGGACTTGCGCTCTTTTCGCTTGAAGTGGGACCATCATCTACTTCGCCTCCCAAACCAAGCAAGGAGCAGTGACTATGCCGGATCAGGGAATGTATTTCGACGGCGTGATGGATCGTGTACTCCTGGGTCTGCCAGAGGAGCTTGGCATCTATGACTGCTCCTATACCATTGAGCTGAGATTCTGTCCGCGCAGCGCAAGCGGAGCGATTCTGGGCTGTGACGGATACGGTGAACCGGAGGGAGTTCAGCCGCTTTACGTGTATCTGGGATACGACGGTCTGCCTCAGGTCGGGTGGCGAATTCCGCGCAGCGCAGTCACCGCTCTGAGCAAGGATGTCTTTTATCACCTCGCGATTCGGTACGACAAGACCACCCGCAAGATGGCTCTCTTTATCAAGGCCACCTCGAGCACAGGAAGTCCGACGAAGACAGAGGTCGAGAACCAGAATCCCTATCTTGGCACTGGGCGGATTTACCTGGGAATGCCGAGTCTGGAACCATTGGCTGGCAGCATCAATGGACTGGCCTGCCACATTGCGGAGCTACGCATCTGGAGCTGTGCTCGCACCGATGATGAAATCGCGAACAATGTTGGTGCAGAGCTAACCGGCGACGAAAAATGGCTGGCCCGACACCTGCAGCTTTCTGCCACGACCCAAGGTGCGGTGCAGCTCGATGGCGCCAACGGCTACGTGACGCTTCCGCCCATGGACATCGACTTTTCGCAGGGAATGACGTTTGAGGCCTGGGTCTACTATGAACAGTTCAAGTCGTATTCACGACTCTGTGATCTTGGATGTGGCGCGCCTTCCGACAACATCGTGATCACCAACCCCGGCAATAGCACTTCGCTCGCGCTGTACGTGTTTCGGGGCACAACGGAGAAGAGCATTGCGGCTACCAATGCGCTTGTTCTGAACACGTGGATGCACCTTTCATTTTCCATCGACCCGAGCGGCCTGGCAAAGATCTACAAGAATGGGCAGCTGCTGACTTCCGGACAGCTGCATCTACCCGATGGCAAGCTGCGCACCAAGAACTTTCTGGGCAAGAGCAACTGGGAAGGAGACGGTCTTCTTCAGGGCAAGCTGGCCGAGGTACGTCTGTGGAATGTGGCCCGCACGCAGCAGCAAATTCAGGCCCACATGAAGCGGCGCCTGGTGGGGAATGAAAAAGGACTGCGCGGCTACTGGAAGCTCGACGAGGGCGCAGGCATCAGCGTACTCGACAGCAGCGGCAATGGTGTGCACGGAACGCGCAACAGCGAAGTCCTGTGGACGGACGAAGTCCTGCCGCTTTCTTCAGCTCGTCCCGAGGTTGGCGTTACAGAAATCACGGGCAAGGTCACACTGCCCGCGCAGCTGCTCGATGTCTCGGCGGGCCTTGCGTGCGAGGCCTGGGTGTATCTGCTCGACAACGGACAATACGGACAGCTGCTGTCGATCGGCGATTCCGAATCGAACGGAGTCCTGTTCATGCGCGGCGGAGCGCCGAGTGGTGGAGCAGCCACGGATCCTCCTACCTTCGGTCTGTACGTTGGGAACGCCGCCATCTATTCAAAAGCCAGCGTTGAAACCAACTGCTGGGTCCATCTGGCGGCATCGGTGGACAAAGATGGTCTCGTCACCCTGTACAAGAACGGAGCAGTTGTCGAAAAAGCGCAGACCTATGGCACCGTACTCCCAACCGGAAAGCGGAACTATCTACAGTGTTCTGTTGGTAACTCGCTGCGCGCGCTGTTGTCAGAGCTACGCCTGTGGACTGTGCCGCGATCACAGCGTGAGATTCAGCGCTCCATGAGACGGCGGCTCACCGGCAAGGAGCCAGGGCTTGCGCTCTACTATCGGCTGGATGAACAGGGCCGACAGCTTTCGCCCGCGAATCTGCAGCGGACCCTTCCTCCCATCGAAGACCAGCTTGGGGATGTCAGCACTGTCACGCACGAAGGCAAGGTACTCGTCTTTGCCTGCGCAGGAAGCGGCAGCATCAAGTACACGGTGCGGCAGTCGGGTTATGAGAACTCTGCGGTGCAAGGGAAGACCTCTCTGCCTGGCTGGGAAGACTGGAAGGAAGTGGATTTTCCCGACGAGGATGACGACAAATCGGTGACGGCCCAGGAAGCCAAAGATCAGATACACGACAGCGAGCCGGGACGCTATTTCATGCGCTCGCGCTATCGATCCGCGTGGCTTTCGGAGGTTGCGCCGGTCCAGGCTGTCTCTGCCAATGGACATCTATATCTGTTTCGTCAATCGCAGGAAGGAACGCTGCTGTGTGATCGCTTTGTGCTCGATGGCATGACCAACCAGCTCCTGCGCAAGCTGGAGGTTCGCTACAAGCGCAGCGGTCAGCGGTTCTCACCGGGGCAGCCTGAAAAACGTGAGGACGGAAAGCACAAAACCTACGACTCAGTTGATTTCTCTGACAGCAATGGGAAGTCGTTCTACGAACCGACGACCGAACTCTGCTTCGCAAACGGACTGCACGACGGACTCTTTGCACCGGTGTTGGTCGAGACAAATGATGCCGACCGTCCGCGCTGGCATTTTTTCGTCCATCGCCAAAGCACGGGGAAGATCGAGGTGATCTCGGTTCGTTCCAGCAAGGAAGGCCTTTTTGATCCGCACGATCACGCCTCGAGTCTGGACGGAACCCTCGTGCCGGGAATTCAGCGCACCGCTCTTTCGATTCCGGCCCCGGTTCAGGGTCTGACTGCTTCGCGATACGATGAGCAGCGCGAACAGATCACGGCCAGCGGCGAAAAGCAGCTCCTGCGGACCGCCGTGCGCATCATGCTGGCGGCAGCGACTCCGAAAGGAACGTACACCCTTAGCTTCGCCATTGCCGCCGATGGTACGCTCGCCAAGCTCGCTGAGAGTGGTACGCAAAAAGTACTGCACTCGCACCGGCAGGAGCTGATCATGCCGGTTGATACGTTGGAGGGAATCAACACCGTCACCGTATCCCAGGTGTCTGGATCAATCGTCCGCATGGAGCGCGGCGCTGGAGATCTGCTGCGCATCACGACCCAAAGTGCTTGTCCGCTATCTGTCGGCGACCGCATCAGACTGGAGGGAACCAGAAGCTACAACCAGCGCTATCAGGTGGTCTCGATTGATGGTAGCGCTGTGGTCCTCGACACGGCTTTCGTCGGTGCAGAGCTAGGTCAATTCACGCGCGTTGATGCCGAAGAGACGGGCGCAACCTGGACTGGCGCCATTGCTGGCTATCAGCAGACCAGTGCCGGAAAGCTGCAGCTCACGGCGCACGATCACGGCCTTGCGCCCGGCAAGGAGGTACAGGTCATCGATACGACCTCCTACAACAAGACCTACGCCGTCAAAAAGAAGATCGACGATACGCACTTTCTGCTGGAGTCGCTCTGGGCCACTGGTACGGCGCAAAATATCGAGGCGCTTGCGCAGAAACGTCGACGCGGTGTGCTGTTTGCAAACAACAGCTACATCAGCGTTCCGGGGGCCCTTGTTCCGCGCGGAAATGGCAGTTACACGATCGAAGCCTGGATCAAACCCACTGCCATGGGTGCCCTCGGAATCGCAGGTTGGGGCAACTTTGACGTCCAGAATCAAGCAACGGTGCTGCGGCTGCATCCCGGTGGAATTCTGCATGCCTGGGGTGGGAATGATCAGAGCTGCCAGACCGCAGATCTGAGCAATCAGTGGCATCACGTCGCCGCCACGTACGACCAGCAAACGAGAAAGCGCTGCATTTATCTGGATGGAGTGCTCAAGGCAGAGGAGACGCTTGCTGCGCAGACCGTCCACGCGGTTCCTTCTCTTGCGACCAAAGACAACTTCACGATTGGCGTGACCGCCCCTCTCGAGTTCTTTTCAGGAGAGCTAGCCGAGGTGCGAATTTGGAGTCGCGCGCGGACAGCAGACGAGCTCTCTGCGATGCGTTATCTCTCACCATCTGGAACGGAAGCAGAGCTCGTTTCCTATTTTCGGCTGGGTGCGATACTGGAGGGAAGCCCACGTCGGGTGCTCGATTTTTCTTCGAACGGAAAGAACGGAACGGTGGTTGGGGGCTGCAGCTTGAGCTGTGTAAGGCTTGTCGCGCAGCCGAGTGCCAGGTATCGCAACAGCGGCCTCATTTCGGTCATGGACGGCGGCGTGTATGAAGAGAGCTTTGAAGCGCGCGGCGTGAACGGTCCGCTTCCGAACCTCAGCTTCAACTACTGGTTCAAAAAGAGTCGCGATTCCCTGATCCCAGACGCGACCCTGGAACCGATTGCAGCCACAGTGACGCAGACCACGGACGCAGCGCAAGGATGGCGAAGGATCTGTTGTCAGTACAAAGTTCCACCGGGCATGAGCTTTGTCCGCGTCTTCGATATTTCCGACGCTGGCGGCGTCATCTGGAGTCAGATCGAGCTGCGCAACCACCGACTCTGCTTGCTTCCGGAAGGTGTCAGCGAGTGGACCTCCGTGGCGCCAATTTCTGTCGATTCAAACGCTGAACCAATCGCTGGCTTTTCCGCATACAGCGCGCTCATCGCACTGGAGCAAAAAGAGGCGGCGCTGATGTTCGAGAAGCGTCTCCTCGACGAACGAATCTACGCCAAGGACAATTCCAGTGGACTCGACGCTGAGATCGCACGCCTACAGGCCGCGATCACGGACAAAGAGAATCTCAGAAAGTACTACGAAAATCTGAGGAGCCAGCGCTTCATCTACAACTGCACCTATGTCGCTCGGCACAGTGGCAAGCTCCTGGAAGTGCCACCAGGGGCAGATAAGAGCGGGCAGGGGCTCGATCAGTTTGAGGATCGGCGTGCGCTACACGAGACGCAGCCCCCTTCCTGCCAGCAGTTCTACGCAGAGCCCACCAGCAACGACTTCTTCAAGTTGATCAGCTGGTGTGGCAAGCCGATGACGGTGCAAGGTGCATCCAAAGACAACGACGCAAAAATTGTCATCTCTGATCCGGCTGCAGGAAATGATGATCACCAACAGTTCAAGTTCGAGCCTGTCTCGGCCGATGAATTCACACTGCGCATCCGTCACAGCGGACATGTTGTCGATGTCGCCGGAGAAAACGGTGACAACGGAGCGGGCGTCATCCAATTCCCCGGAAATGGCGGTGACAATCAGATCTTCAAGATAGCTCGCGTCGATCAAGCGGAAAGCAAGTACTCACAGCAAGTTCTCGATGCGCTGAACGCTTGCATTCTGGCGCTGCGCCAGCTCCGGGCCGACTTGGAGCAGCAGCAAGCGGCGAAAAAAGCGCAGGGCGACGTGACTCTTTACAATAGCTGGGTCGCGCGAAGGACCATCCTCACCGACGTGACATTGCCGACTGCTCGGGACAAGGCCAATCAAAAGAAGAACGCGCTGCGCAGCTACTTTGCGTCAACCCCTGCGAATGTCGCCTTGACCAACATTTCTATTGATGGCCGCGCGCTGAAAGTACGTGGTGCGCTGTTGACATCGGTGCGTCCGGGCAGCCGACTGACGTCGCTGTTCACAAGTCAGGGAGAGGTCGCACTAAGCTACCTTGACACCAGAGGCTGCGTGCGACAGGCCATCTTTGATGCAGCCGTACAAAGCGGAATTGCTACGGCTGACACCTGGCGTCCGGAGTCTCTGCGCGCGTGCGTGGATTTCAGCTCGGCGCAGCAGAGCGGAACCCTCAGCCACCCGATCCCGTTGGGAAGCCAGTGGACGATTGAGGCCTGGTTCCTAAGCCCGCTGCCCAAGACCGACAGCCAAAACACGCTGGTTGCGGGTGAGGATGGCTGTCACTTCATTGTCTTTCAAAACGGAAAGCACCTGGGATGCACGCTGCGCGAGGGAATCCCTGCCACGTCAGTCTTCTATTCGTCGGGGTTTGACATCAGCCAGTTAAGGCCCGGATGGCATCACCTTGCCGTCGTTGCCGAAGGAAGCGGCGCGCAGTCCACCACTGTCTTCTATCTCGATGGGCAGCGGGTTGGTGATCTTCGCGCCGAACAGCGCATGCGCAAGCAAGCCGCACGCAGCAAGATCGATCCCAACAATTCCGCAGCCTATCAGCTGGCGGACAAAGAACTAAAGGATCTGGACAGAAAATCCTTCGTGGTGAACAGCCGCATCACACGCATTGGGAATGGGGGGTCCGGGGGGCAGCACTGCGGTCGCATCGCCGAGTTACGGGTGTGGGGACTTTCCCTCGACGCGGACGAGGTCGCAATGAACGCCATCTCTGTGCTGAGCGGGCGCGAGCCGGGACTTCTGGCCTACTATCCTCTTCGTGATGGCGCTGGCGCGGAGATGCGGGACTACAGCGGCAACTCGAATCACGTCACGCTGCCTGATACAACACTGTGGCAGCCCTGTGGGGCCCCCATCGCGGTCTTGGGCGATGCGATTCCGATTCCCACCCGTGATGCAGTGGTAGGAAGCGAATACAGCACCATCGGCATTCGTCCCGGAACCACCGACGAAAAGTATCCGATGATGCGACGCTTTTTGGCAGTCGAGAGTCGGTCCGGTCTGCGCCTGTTTTCCGATCAACGTGTTGAAGAGCTGGAGCTTCTGTGGGTCGGCAATGCGCAGTACCAGCCAACGCTGCTGGGTTTCATCGAAGGCGCGCCGCCTGTGCCCAGCGAGAACCTAACGATCGAAGACAACTACAACGGCGCGACTTCAGTCGAACTGACGATGTCGAGCGATACCAGCTATTCCTGGAGCTGGCAGAAGAGTGACGGAGATGGTGCCCACAACCAGATCTTCTTTGGGGTCGATTCCGTTTCCTATGCTGGGGTGGGTGTCATGACCAAGCTCGGAGCCACCAAGTTCGGCCTTGCGGCCACGGTGGACAATGTGGGAACAGAGACCGATGCAGCGACGGTCACATCCTCTTCCAGTGCTGCCATGACAGACCGCTTGGCGCTGCGTGGACAAAAAGAGCTGCAGCCGCGCTTTGCCAAGCTTGGTCCGCGCTTCATTCCCAAAAACGTGGGCTATGCGCTGGTTATCTCTGGACTCGCCGATGTGTTCATCACCCGTCTGCGCAAGAGCGGTCGGATGGTGGGCTATCAAGTGATACCGACACCCGACGTTCCACTGGACATCAACACCATCAGCTTCCTCATCAACCCGACCTACACGATGAACGGAAGCCTGGACGGAATGACCGGATCGGCAGCGGCCAGTCAGCAGTACTATCCGCAGGTTCCGAGCATGCGGGCCCAGTTCGGATCTCTGTATCCCGCGAGTTACTACCGACTCGACGAGGCCTATGCGCTCAAGAATGCCATTGAAGCCGACGACAAGCGCCGGGAGTCCTACTTTGCCAACTTCGATGCGCGGTCCAACAAGCAATGGTTTGCTGAGGGGCTAAGTACCGAATCTGCCCCGGCTCCGATCACCACGACTGCTCCCAGCGGATCGATTCAGGCAGCACCAGCAGCGAGCACCACGGCGCAGCAGCAAGAGCAGATCGACAAGCGGCGGAGCCAGATCTCTGCGGCCACGGGGGAACGAGGATTCACCGCGCAGCACGGTCTGTCCACTTGGATCGCGCGACTGGATGCGGTCCGCCAATATGCAAACAAGCGCAACATCGTAAATACCTATGTCTGGGATGCGGACGGTGGTCTGCGATCGGAGGCCGAGCAGTTTGCCAGCACGATTCAGTACAGCATCGGCTGCTCGCTTTCGGTTACTACCAATGTCGGCCTGCAATGGAATCAGAGCTGGGGCGCTGCCGCCACCGAGCTGACGTCACAGCACACGCATCAGACCTCGCAGGTGTTCAGCAAGAACTCGAGCAAGAGCCAAGGCTTCGCGCTACAGGTCAACCTCGATGGAGTGGAGAGCCGCGGCGTCACCGACTACAACGACGTTCCGATTGCACCGGGAGAAAAGGTCAGCCGCTATCGATTCCTAAGCTTCTTCTTGGAGGGATCCACGAAGAACTTTAACGACTTCTTTCAGACTGTGGTCGATCCTCAGTGGCTGCAAGGAAACTCGGAAGGAGCGCGCGCGCTAAGACAAGTGGATCGCCGACGTGCCAACAAAGCCTGGCGCATCCTGCACCGGGTGACGTACGTCGAGCGTCCGGCTCTCTCCGGATTCGGTGATGAGAGAAGACCGGTGGTGGATGCCTCGCAAGCTCCGTCACTGGAACAGCGCGTCGACGCTCTCGAAGCGAAGATCGATCGCTTGCTCATGCTCGCAGAAGCCAGCCAACCAATCCCCTGATCACGCCAAGCCGCCCACCCAATCTGACGTGGGCCTACCACTCCGACGTGTACCATACCAAAGTCCCCCCCTCTGTCCCATATGTGGGCGATTCGGAGGTTGATCATAATTGGATTAGACGTCCGCCAATGCAACATCTGCCACCGTGCCGGCCACCGAACGCGCGGGGCCAACCGTGTAGACAGCGGTTCCTGCAGCATTGTTGAGCATCGCGATGACATTGGCGGCATTTGCCTGACCAACCACCAGATCGACCTTCCCGTCACCGCTGATGTCGCCGGCCGCGAGGGACGATCCCTGGACGGTCGTGTTGTAGTTGCTGCCCGAAAAAGCAGTGCCCGTGTTTAGGAATACGGAGATGTTGTTGGACAGATTGGACACGGCGAGATCTACTTTGTTGTCTCCATTTAGATCCGCCGCGATCAGATCCTGGGGCGCGGTGGCTCCTGCTGGCAGATTGAAGTTGGAGATCGTTGCTGCGGGGAAAGTACCGGTTGCTGATCCGCGCAACACAGTGATGCTGTTGCTGGTCTGGTTTGCGACCGCGAGATCGATGTTGCCGTCCCCATCGAAGTCTGCGCTGACGATCCTTCGTGGACCTGTTCCGGTTGGATAGCTCGCTGGTGCACCGGTCACAAAGCCCAGGACTCCGGTCCGATAAGAAAACAGGCCCGTACCCGTTCCGCTCTTCATGTCATCGGGATGTGTGACCACAACATTCTGGGCGGCACATGTTCCGGCCCTTGCTGGCACTGTGCATGTGATCGCTGTGGGAGACAGCAGAGCAGGGCTTGCACACGGCATGGAACCAACCGTAACGGTGGCTCCTTGACGGAAGTTCTGGCCATTCACAGTGATGACGGTTGTTGTGTTGTTCGCTCCGTTTGCGGGAGCAACCGAGGTGACCACAGGGGCTGGAAAAGAAACCATGTCTGGTGGTCGCACGGCGAGATCAGGTTCGGGCGGAATCGTCGCAAGATCTGGCAGCGGGGTCGGAATCGGAGTTGGCGTGGTTGGGGCACCCTCGCATGCGAAAGCCAGCGCAGCGGCGCCAATGCCGATCAGAGTCGAGTTTCGTAGATATCGAAAGCCATTCATGCGCATGAAAAAATCCTCCTTGAGTACAAGTACATCCGTCGTCTCGCCGTGCGGCTGCGCGTCAGGGAGAGATGCCAGTGGCCCCAGACAGCAAGGCGCATGGCGGCGAGATCCGGCGGCACTCGGAATTGTACGTGGGTTGCGATGTGACTGGGCTACTGTCGCTTGACCGTCAGACGGAGAACACGGTCGCCTGGGGGACCGGAAACGGCAACGAGCAGCTCGGCTCCGCTTGGTGAAAAAGCCAAAGCGGACGCTTGTCCGTAGTTGGCGCCAAACAGGAGTCGACCTTCATCGCCAGCAGCGGCGGAGTAGAGGCGGAGAACCCCATCCCATCCACTGGCTGCGACGATTGGTAGCGTCTGCGAAATCGCAAGAGCTGAGATCCACTGTCCATCGGGCAAGACCTCGATCCGCGCGCGTCGGGTGAATCGCTGTCCATCATACAAGTTGATCCAGCGTCCCAGATGGACTGCGGCCAAGGTCTTTTCGTCGGCAGAAAATCGGAACGAGTAGAAAGCACCGTCATCGACCAGGGTCGCGACTGGCGCAAGCGTGGCACGGTCGAAAACAGAAGCTTTGTCGGCGACTCCACCAACGACAAGATGGCGACTGCTGACAGCCAGCGCGCGGTACTCGCCAAAGCCGCGATCGGCGATGGGCAGCGGCTTCGCGGTTCCGCTTCGTGTGTCGATGGCAAAGATCGGGGACGGCGGCTTTCGGGTTGGCGCGTCTCTGTGTCCATCTTCTCGGCAGCAGCGACTGGGATGGTATTTCATCCATACCAGAGCCTGGCCCAGATCGGGAGACAGCGCTGCGGCGTCAATCTCCCATCCTCGCTCCTCGGTAGATGCGATCCGAGCAGCTGTTGGCGCGAACAGCTCCTTCCCATCTGGGAGAGAGTAAATTCGGCCTCCAGCAGCCAGTTTTGTTCCGTCCTTTGAGAACCGGAGCTCTGCGTCCCGATCAACCCACACCGACGTAAGCTGCTGGATCGGCTTGTCTCCTTGGTAGATCGCGATCTGTTGCTGTTGTCCGGCAGCCCAGGTGTTGCCATCGGGAGAGAACGCCAACTGGGAGGCGTGAACATTCGGAAGTTCCGAGACTTTTTGCACTGCAATCACCAGTTGCGAGGGCAGCTTCCTTTCTGTATCAGCGGCGGCGATGAACGTCCCGAGGGTAGGAAGGAGCAGACTGACTGCAAGCCACACTCGCTTTGTCAGAGGTCTCGACTGTGCCATCTTGAAGATGTTAGCCGATGCTTGTCGTTGTGCGGACAGGCGACGTAGGTCTTGCTGTTTCTGGCTCGGGTCTGTGTTACCAGCGAATCTGGAATGCGAAGTGTGTCGATTGCTTGGCCTCGGCACTGGGATCCAAAAGCTCGACCGTTGCGAGGGACTCGAACTTCCGCGCCATGGTGGTGAGTACGCCGCGGGCGTAGGCGCTAGGGTAGGGGAGGTGACACTCGACGAGTATCTCGTTGCGTCCGGGCGTCGCCTGGTAACCGTAGCTACCGATTCCACTTTGGAATGTTGCCGAGACCTTGTCGAACATCGGGATGCCCCGCTTTCGGTGGTTCGCATGATAGGCTACATTGACGGCGCGAATCGCTGAGTGAATGTCTTTGACCCACGGCGGGAATGCTGCGTTCGCTGGAATTTTCTGTCCGATCTGAAACAGAGCTCCTTCGCCAACGCGCACGTACAAGGCCTCTAGTGCTGCCAGCCACGCTCCTTGCGGATACCACGCGCGCCGATCGAGCACCCAGTCGCCGTGTTCATCTATGTGACCTAGTCCTTGGTCCACCATCGTGCGTGTCGGAATCGACTTGAGCACTGCGAACCCATCAACGATCGACGGCAGCGCGAGACCACTTACCTCGATGTCAGGTTCGAACGGCCTAAAGAGCACGCGCCGATCTTAGTACATGTTGCGGGCATCAGGACACCACTTCATGCGAGCGCGCGCCTCGTTCGCTGGCTCGTACCAACGACGACATGATGCAGTCCGGCCTTGCCGACCAATGGCAGCTTCGATTCCCCGGCGCGATTGTTGCAATCTTGCCTGTCTCCGTTGCAATGTGGGCGATGTGAATCTGAATGACGCCCGCGACGACAGTTCCGCCTTGAGTCATCCGCTACAGGCTTCGCCTGGTGAGATCTCGGTGGAGCACACCCGAACAGAGGCCGCGGACGTCGGAACGGATCTGGCCTGGCTTGTCGTACTTCGCATCACCGCTGGACTGTCGGCGCTGATCATTCCCCCAATCTACTGGGTCTGGCCGCAGCTCTTCGATGGATTCCTACAGTCCCAGGTGCAGATTCCGTACGCCAAGCTGGAGTGGATTGTTCCGCTTCCTCCGCTGGTCATGAAAACGCTGCTCTTGATCGCGATGGCTTGTGGAATTGGGGTGATGTTGGGACACTACTTCCGCGTCGCTGCGTTCACTCTGTTTGCGATCTATGCGTATCACTTCTTGCTGGATAGTTCGTATTATCAGAGCACGGCCTATCTGCTGGTTCTGCTCAGCTTCCTTCTCGCTTGTTCACCGGCTCATCATCTGTGTTCGTTCGATGCAGAGCGGATTCCTGCGCGACTGCGTGGACAGGGGAGCAGGCTGTATCTGCTGCTATTTCGTTTCCAGATCGCGCTGGTCTATTTCTATGCGGGGGTCGCCAAAATCGACGAGGATTGGATCGCTGGACGCACTCTGTCCGTGATGGTTCCAACATCAAGACTCGCTGCACTTAGCAGTCCATTTGTGTCTGCCCATGGTGTAGCTGTTGCGATGTCTTGGATCGGGCTCCTCTTCGATCTCCTGGTTGCACCCGCTCTTTTCTTCCGGCGGACACGCACCGTGTCATTGATTGCACTCATCCTGTTTCATCTGCACAACGCGGTGACCTTCCGACTTGTCCACTTGCCGTGGATGATGCTCCTTGTGGCTTCGGTATTCCTGGATCCAGACTGGCCGCGAAAGCTGCTGCGATTCTTACCTCGGATGGCCCCGCTTCCGACACTTGAGGCGGCCCCGCGTCCGTCGCGATGGGCAGTCCTGTTTGCGATCAGCTACTGCGCCATCCAGACCGCCGTGCCGCTGCGCAAGTGGCTGTATTCCGGCAACGCCTACTTCACAGAGTGTGGCTTTCCGTTTTCGTGGGCCATGCGGAGTCGCGTCAAATCGGCCACGACCGAGCTGCTGGTCGTCGATCACAAGACCGCAGAGCGAGAGCTGATTCCACTTGGGCGGGGCATGCAACCGATGCAAGCCGCGCGCGCACAGGGCGATCCGCACGCCATCTGGCTGCTTGGTCAGCGACTTTCGCGGGCGGCCCAAAAGGATGGTCGTACAGTCTCGGTGTACGCGCGCTCGACCGTGTCGCTTAATGGCTCGGCTCCGACAGTGTTTGTGGCTTGTGATGTCGATCTGACCCAGCACCCCTTCCCTCTGTTCGGGGTGCCGTTCTGGGTCACACGCCGTCCACGCACACTGGGCACATCTGCTGCTGCCGACGAGCGCCACTGCACCCCCTCGCTTGCCCAGATGCCCCCACGCTGATGCGGAAGGTACATGCAGGGGGCCCGCGAGAGGACTCATCGCTGCCTGCGGAAAGTGTCCCGATAGCGAGAGCACAGCAGTGGCGATCCAATCACAGGGACGCAGCGACGACTATTGCTCGAAACAGTAGAGGCGGAAGCGAGAGGTACAGTAGGAAACCAGCGGCGATGAGGTCCAGTTGGACGTGCTCGAACCATCGCCAGCTCGGCCTGAAAGATTTGGGCCGATCCCGGTCATCATCGTCCAGTTGTTGCAGTGAACAGAGGCCGAGACACCGCCGTTTTCAGTCCCGGTCCAGACCTGTGGGTTGGCGCCCACACCTGTCTTCTGTTCGGTCAGGTTGATGGGGGCAAGTGGCGTCGTAGTAAGCCCTGCCGCGTTGTTGAACACCTTCGTCTGTCCGTCGAGCAAGTACCAGGGGCCGACATCGCTGATGCGGCTCTTGGCATCGACGCCGCTCCCCGAGATCCACGCTTTCCAGGTGCCGCCGAGTACTGCGGCCAAGGCCGCTTGTTGGCACAGCTTGTCCGCTGCCGCCAGTCCGTCGCTCACCGAGGCCTGCACCGTCAGATCTCCGGTATACGTCGTGTTCGTCACGAAGACCCGCTTGTGAACTTCCGGCACCGTCCCGGAGTTGGTTGGCGAACAGGCTGAGACGAGCAGCCCCGGGAAAAGAGCCAGCAGAGAAGCGCTTCGAGTGATTTTCATTGAAATACGCTGAGTGATCCGGTCCCGACGCTGAAGCGTTGTTTACAACCTTTGAACGCTACTTTTCCGTCCTGCTCGAGCGCCGGACTGTCAAAACGGAATTCCGCTCAGCGCACCAGTCAGGGCGCCTTGCAGATTGGCGCGGCCGACTTTGAACTTGTCGACAAGCTGCTCCCAGGCGTCGACGTCCGCCGACAACGATTCGCCGTCGGGACAGCCGAAAGACTCGAGTGTTTTTCGTGACCCTACAACGCTTTGGGCGTGCGAGTCCTACATGTCGATCAAGGGAGAGATTGCCTAGTGGTGTCGCGGGCTTAGATGATCCGACTTTCAACCGTGGCGCTGTCTTTGATACCCTGGGATGTTCGGAGAATATCCAATTCGACCCGTAGAGGATTTCTATGAGTAAATGGAAAGTTGTCAAAGACAACGCTGCGTTGAGTCCACGACCGCTTACACCAGGCAGCGCGATAGCTGTTCCCGGTGGACGCGTGTCGATCGCTCAAATCGAGGCGGCAATTGGTCACAACCCATTTCCTAAAGTTCTAGATCTTATTGCAAGTAGGACGATTTATAGTACAAGAGAGATCAATGTTGAAACACTAAAGGTTATTGCTAAAAAGCGCTTACAGCAGGCCGGAAGGCCATCTGAGCCTGCCAATCTCGTTGATTATCTGACCCAGCATCGTGACATGCTAATCTCTGGTCTGGGTTGCTTCGATCGGAGATTGAATTCTGATGATTTTTTTAATGACCTATCTCCGCTTGATGTGAGGCATAGCAGGCTTTTTAATGAAAGTATGTCGCCGATCAGCAATGAGTTGTCAACACTGTTTACGCTGGAAGTTGGAAAATGGAGTGTCTTCACATCGGATGTGTTGGACCAAGCAAGAGCTGCTTTTATTGATTTTAAAGGCGTAGTTGAGCAGCAAATTAGTGATGACAATCGCTGGAAACGAGCGCTATGGTTTTGTGCACGATTTGCAATCGGAGTTGTATTTGGTGCATTTGGTATGGGCTTTCTCGGTAATCTGGCTGGTGGTCTTGTCGCCGATTGGTTAGGGAAGGTCAGCGATGATGATATATTTATATTTAGCAAGGGTGGATACAAAGCTGGAATTTCTGGCGACGCGTACATCAAAACGGCTCTCCCCGACGCAGTAAAGGGAGGAGTCGGAGATCTCGGCGGATGGGTGAAAGACTCGCTGTGGGACGTTGCCAAGTGTGAATCCCAGTTTGGTGGCGATGAACCCATCAGCATGATCGACCAGCTCAGGACGATGATCCTGAAGGTCTTTGCAGACGTGGCGAGGCAGGGAAGAGACGATCTGCTGCGCACACTTCTGATTTTCAAAGAGCGATTCAGGACAAATGTTGCCTGGGCTGTGTGCTTTGAACTGTCGAAAGTTGGTGCGCCATGCATAGATCAGGATCTATTCCGGGCACTGAAGACCGCAGTGGATGTGATAAGAAAGCACTCGAATGAATCTCTTCTGATTACCGTTGGTTGCCCATTTGATCAAGTCGCAGCCCGAGAAGTCCGCGAGGTTATTGAGAAGGTTTATTGGGCATTGTACCTGATGCAGCGATTGCAGGGACCCGAGGCAAAGTCTTTGGGGGATCCAATCATTGAACGACTTGTCCAGCTCAACGTCGGTGTCCGCCGAGAACAATGGCGAAATTTCGGTCGCACCAGCCAATTCGAGCGGGAAGAGGAAGCCACTATCCAGGGGATGGCAGCTATTCAAGGTGGCGGCGACCGTGCAAGCAGAGACAAGGCCCGTTCGGACCTCAAGTCGCAAGAAAGGGCCATTCGATATTCATATTATTTTAAAGGCGAGGAGAACGACAAGCAGGCTTTGCAGTGGGCCAAAACCTTTTTGGCTGTTAACCCGATGGAAGCGGTGTTTCGTGTCAATAAGGACTTTTCCGCAGGGACCGCGGCTGGGCGAGTTGATCCAGACGCATGGCAGAAACTAGTCGATCGGTATAACTCGGCAAGTGCTCAGCTCAAGGCCGCGCTTCGGGGAGTTGCGTAGTCCCAGCGACGCGCGCGCAAGTCCTCTGCCGCAGACAAGTCTAGTCATCTCGCGCCGCCACTTGATCGGGCGCTATCGCTTTCCGCATCCGGTGGCGATGCAGGATCCGCCAATGCTCGCTGTTTTGACCAAAGTGCAGGTGACCGGAGGCGTTTTGCAGGCCGCCGCGCAGGCCGCAGCGGCTTCGTTCACCCAGCCGTCGTCACCCGAGCAACCGTTGTGGGTGAACGTAGTCTTTACACCGTTGCAGATCTGGTCGAACGTCTTCTGCGCTTGCGTGCTGGGCGTCTTGACGCAAAGCTCGTCCCCTTTGGGATAGCACCCGCTGACTGCGAAGAAGACGAGCACTCGGATGAAGGGCCGCTGGCGTTTTTCGGTGTCGTGCATGGGTTGCTCCGCGATTTCCGGTGAGTGGTCCGACCGTGGGGGTCGTGTCCGCGGGCCGTTGGAGAAGCCGTAGGAAGGTCACACGCGCTTTCGGTTGCCTGGTCCGCAGAATCGCTCGCCAGAGCGTGCCTGAACTGGCGCGTGAGAGAAAGCAAAAGCCAACGAGAGGGACAGGGCAAAAGTCCGAACTTACCAGAAGTACCGACGACTGCTCTGTTGACGGGGGAGCGGGTGAACACGCTGCTTCCTGGGCGGAAAGACATCGCGAACGGTCAGGGCTCGTTGCAGAGCACGCGGGCGCGGCACAATGGGATCCTCTTGCTGCTCTGCCTGGATTTGGTTTTGCGGTTCTGCGTTGTTTGCCTGCGGTTGTGGCTCGATTGCGGACTCCGGCTTGACCTTGGCCTGCTCTTGTTCCTGCTTTTTCTTCTCGTCCGCTTGTTTTTTCAGCTCCAGCCGCTGCAGCTCCTCGAGCCTGTCTTGCTCGCGGAGCCGACGTTTTTCTTGGTCTTGCTCGATCTGACGTTTGAGCCGCTTCTGCTGGTTCGGCGGCATGGGCAGAACCTGGTAGCGCTTATACTCGGTCTGCGCGATCGCAACGATTGGTCGTGCTGGATAGTTTACCAAGATCTTGTCTTTTTTGTTGATGATGTGTTCTTTTACTTCCTGATAGCTCTTGATATCCTTCTTGTTGTTCGCATATGCGACTGACTCATTTGAATTCGTGCCCCAAATGTCAACCACAATGCCCATATCTGTTCCTTGCTTATCGCTAGGATCATAGTTGCTTGGATCACCAATGAAGACATACCAATGTCCGCCTTGACTCGGATCGCCTTGCGAAATCGCGTACACGGGGATCCCTTCTAGCTCCT
>CAYTGC010000092.1:0-17668 GCA_964437195.1 uncultured Myxococcales bacterium
TTGATTTTTCATACAATAGTCTGGCTTGGGGGATTGCTGTGCATGGTCGCGCCTTCGGGGCTCGACCCGAGTGAGGTACTTGGGGCTCTTGCCCACGATGCTGCTCATCATCGCTTGCCACGGCGATCGAAATGGGTCGGCACCAACGGCAAAACCTCCACGACCGACCCACACGCTGGAAGCGCTGGGGCCTTCTGCAACGGGACTTCGGCCACGCCCACCTGCGAACGCCGCGGCGCCACTGCGGATTCTCGGTTACGGCCCGCAAGGTCGAGCCGAGTCGCAGGCGATGATTTTTGTTCGATTCAACCAGCCGGTTGCGCCGGTCGATCATGAACGCAATCCCTCGTTGGTGCTCGACCCGAGCGTTCCTGGCCGAACGTATTTTGCGAGTCCAGACCTTCTGGTCTTTGAGCCGGCTCACCCGCTGCCGCTGGCCCGACGTTTTTCGGTGTTGCTGCGAGGGCGGATCGATTCCTATGACGGAGCTTCGCACAGCGAACCTCTGAGCTGGTCGTTTGAGACATCGCCGCCGGGTGTTCGGTTTTTCTTGCTTCCGCGGCGGAGTCCAGATGACCCACAGCCCAGGACCGATCCGGTCCTCATGGCAGTGGACCAGCCGACGACGCTCGAGGAGCTGAGCAGCCATATTGTGGTAAACGCAGTGCCCCTTCTCGGCTCCGTCAAGCCGAGCCGTTCCGTCACGGTGCAGCTGGTTCGCGCCAGCGAGGCGGACCGAAAGCGCTACGAAGTCCCCGACAAAGAGGTGGCCCAAGACCGCTTGTTCGCGGCCATTCCAGTTGGCGGTTGGCCCAGTGGCAGTCAGGTCGCTCTGACGGTGAGCAAAGGTCTGCGCGGTCTGCAGGGGCCTCTGCCAACCGATTCCCAGAGCTCAGTGCGGTTCCAGACGCCGCAGGTGTTGTCTGTGGAACAGCTGAGCTGCACCCAGAAGACCCCATGCACGATCGAGCCGGTGGCCCTGAAGTTCAGTGCGCCGATTACCAAACAGCAGACGCGATACATCAAAATCACACCTGCACCGGCGGCCTATGCGCCGGAGCTTGCGCTGCCTGATGGCGAAGGGATGAGCCAGCAAGTGCTTTTGCAAGGGCACTTCCGACCCGACGTTCAGTACCGCATCGACATCTCGGGCGAGCTGACCGACCGGCACCATCAGAGGCTGGGGAAATCCGTGCTGCTTCGTCCCGTGTTTGCTCGGGCACCGATGCTGCGTTGGGCCAGCTCGGGCGGAACACTCCCGGCGACCGGACGGCTGACCGTCGGACTGGAAAGCCGCTTTGTGAAATCGGTCAGTGTGCGTGCCGTCTTGCTCGAGCCCGAGACGCTGGTCGGGCTCTCTGGAAAATTTGGCAGCGACCAGACCTGGCCGAGCCGAGAGCGGCTCGCGCGGCTCAACTGGCCGGATACTTCGGCGGGACAAAAACACAAGCAGCTCGCGCTTTTGCCGGGCGGTCCAACGGCGTGGGCATCGGCGGAGGTGGACCTGCGCGAGCTACTTGGTGAAGTGCGCGGCGCGGTGCTTCTCGAAGCGAAAGTGACCGAGCTTACGCCTGGTGGTGGTGACAAGCTGCCGCCGCCGGTGATGATCTTGGTCCGCGTCACGGATCTGGGCCCGGTGGTGTTGACTGGGGCCAATCGCTCGCTGCTGTATTTGACCCGGCTGTCGAATGGGCAACCGGTCAGCGGGGCCGAAATTCATCAGTATGCGCTTGGCAACGAGCCGCTGCTCCTCGGGCGAACGGACCCAAACGGTCTGCTCGCGCTTCCTGGTATGTTCGAGTGGGCCGAGCGGTCGCCAACCTCGCTGCTCTCTGCGACCGACGTGGCCAGCAAGGACCGAGCCTATCTGCCGCCGGACAGTCGGGTGTCATCGCTGCAAAAGAACGCGGCCCCAGGGCTCACTCCTGGTGAAGAAGTCCGGGCGCTGGTTCTGACCGAGAGACGCACGTACGGACCAGACGACAACATCCGGGTTCTGGGCATGTCCCTCGCCGATACATCAGCGACGAGGACCGGGACACGGCTTCTTCCTGAAGGAACGCCGGTACAGATCGACTTGGTCGATGAGTTTCGACAGGTGGTGACTGCTGCCGAGTCCAAGACCACGCGGGAGGGCAAGTTCTTCGCCGAGCTAAAAATCCCCGTCGGCACGCCGATCGGCAGCTATTCGATCGTCGCGCAGATCCTTGGGGAAATGGCGCAGACCCGCGTCTTCATCGAAGAGCCGCGCCGACCAGAGTTTTCCGTCGCCGCGATGCCGATTCCATCGGATGTCATCGCAGGGACCCGGCCAACTGTACGCGTGACCGCGGACTATTCGTATGGTGGGCTGGTGCGGATTCGCAAAGCGGCTTACCAGCAGCGCTGCCACGCCGTGCGCTTCCGTCCGCCCGGACTGCCGTCGAGCTGGGAAGTCGGAAGCAAGCCGCCTGGCGAAACGATCGATCGTGGCACCACGGGGTTCGTCGATATTCCGCTGTCGAGTGGTGACAGACCACCGCCGATTGGGATCTTGGAGTTTGCGCCACCAGCGCAGCACGCGATTCCTGAGTTCGCGAGCCGCTGCCAAGTTGCAGCGACGATCTCTGATGATGCGTTTCAGCGCTCGGGCGCACAGACCGAGTACATCGTCCATCCGGCGCGCTACTACTTGGCCACCCAGCCGCCGCTCAAACAAGCGCGCAGCGGCGACGTGATAAAGCTCCCGGTTCGTGCCCTGTTCTACGATGGCTCGCGGCTGTCGGCACCGGGCGTGAAAGTGCAGATTGAGCGTCGCGCCAGTGTTCCGGTCTACCGCAGTGAACGAGGCATTGAAGTCCTGGTTCGTCACGAACAAAAGCTGGAGCCGATCCACAGCTGTACGCTCGACATCCCGAATACCGGAGCCGATCCCGAGTGCGTATTCACAGCCACCGCCGTTGGTGATTACGATGTGACGCTGCGTGGCGCTCCGAGTGTGGATACGCGCGGCGCGGTCACACGATCGTCGTTTTCCGTGCTGCCGAAAGAAAATGCGGGAGCCATCGTGGCGCAGAAGACGGTGGTTGAACGGCTCTACATCGAGACCGGACAAGAGACGGTCAAGCATGGCTCGACGCTGCACGTCTCGGTCAAGGGCCCGCGCGGCGTCGAGCGAGGACTGCTTCTGTCCGAGCGCAACGGCCTGCGCGAACACTTTGTGCTGATCTTCCGCGATGGTGTCGCGCATCACGAACTGCCCACCGATGATTCGTGGGTGGCCGGGGTCAAGCTGCGTGCAGTTGCGGTGTATGGCGCGGCTGGCTCTCCGCCGGTCGTCCTGGAAGCACAAGCGACGATTCGCGGCGAGCTCGATTCACTGCGGCTGCGGGTGCAGATTGATGCTCCGAAGGAAGCGGGTCCGCGCGCGCAAGTGCCGATCACCGTCAAAGTCTCAGATCGTCCGACGGGTGTTCCCATCGCAGGGGCGCGAGTGTCGCTGTGGGCCGTCGATGAAGCCGCCATGGACTTTACCCAAGCGATGGTGACCCCGGACCGGCTGTCGCAAAGTCTGGTGTCGCACTTTTTGCCGCACCACCGGATCGAGACGAGTCGACGGGATGCGTTTGCGACGCTGATGCGTCCATACGTCCGTCAACCAAAAGAACAGTGGCTGCCCGCCAAGACCGATCGCGATGATGCGTCTGGTCCAGCGGTCAGCACCGGCGTTGTGTCCAAAGATAGCGTCGAGGCGAAACCCGTCGCGCTTGATGCGCGCAATGACATCATGGCGACGCCGCTGTTCATCGCCGACCTGCCGACGGGCGCTGATGGCAAGTTGGTGACGACGCTGCCGCTGCCCGATAGTTTGACGACGTTTCGCATTTTCGCGGTGGTGACTGCACCGATGTCGGACAAGTCCAGCCCGGGCTGCATCGGTGCATCGGATGCTCGCGTCCGGGTCTCGGCTCCGATGGTGCTGCGCGCCGCGATCCCGCGTCTTTTGCGACCGGGCGATCGAGCAGAAGTGACGGCCCTGGTGCAAAACCACACCAACATGCGTGGCAACTTGACGGTGACGGCCAAGCTGAGATTCGACGGGCTTCTGCCGCCGCTGACACTGCTTGCCCCACCGCGTATCGAGCAGTCGATGGACCGCAACGTCCCAGCCAAGATTCCTATCGAGGTACAGGGCAACCACGCGGGCACCGCTGAGATCGAGCTATCGGCTTCGTTTGTTCCGACGAGCAGGACGGCCAAAAAAGACACGTTCACGGATCTGGTCAGGCTGCCGATTGTGGTCGAACAAGAGCGCACCCAAGTCGAGCGAGCGGTCGCGTTTGGCGTGCTTAATGACGAGCAGCCAATCGCCCTTCCTGTGCAGCTACCGGCCAATGCGCTGCCTGCACCGGGCGGTATGTCCGTTTCGATGTCGTCCTCGGGTCTGGTTCAGATCGAAGACGCAGCTCGCGTGCTTCTGACATCGCCGCATCGCTCGCTGGAGCACGGCGCGTCGCGGCTGGTACCGGCGGTGTCCGTTCCCGAGCTGTTCCGTGGCGCAGGCACCAATCTGCCCGACCTCAAGAGCGTCGTTCAGCAGAGCGTTCAGCGCCTGCTCAGCCTCCAGCTCTATCATGGCGGTTTTGCATTTTGGCCCGATGACCAGCGAGCGCATCCCTTTGGATCTGCGTATGCAACGTGGATTTTGCACATGGCATCTCAAGCGGGGCATGCGGTGCCGTCCGACGCGCTCCAGCGGGCCACGGCCTACTTGCAGCGACTGCTCGCTTCACCGGTCGCGGGAAGCGAAGGCCTGCTGCTCGAACCAGTGACCAGCAGCCAGGCGATCATGCTGGCTCGACGTGAAGCCGAGCAGCCCGGTTCGACGGTTACGCCACTGACGTTTGACTATTTCGATAACACCCAGCGGGCGCTGGTGGCGTTCGTGCTCGCCGAGGTGGGACAGCCAAGCCCGACTGCAAACGCTGCGCTGTTTGGGAACCGAGCGACGCTGCCGCTGTTTGCCAAAGCGCTGCTGCTGATGGCGATGCACAAGGCCGCGCCAGAGGATCTGCGTATCTCGACGCTGACCGAGGAAGTGCTGGCGACCGTAAGCGCGAGCGAGCGGAGCGCACATGTCAAAGAGCAGCTTCCGTACAACCTGGATGCACTGTTCCACTCATCGGCACGGACGCAGGCTTCGGTGCTGATGGCGCTCCTCCGCGTGCAGCCGAAAAATCAGAACTTGCTCAAGCTCGCGCGGGGGCTGCTGTTCGACCGGGTGCAGGGATCGTGGAAGAGCACGCAGGACAATGCATGGGCGATTTTGGCTCTGCGCGAATACACCCGACACAATCCAGTAGAGGGGTCGGACATTGTCGCCGCAGCGTGGCTTGCCGATGAACGGGTGATGGTTGCGAAGATGCCAACGCCGCAGTCACCGCCCCAGCGTGTGGATTGGACGCTGCAAAGGATGTTGTCGCTGGTTCCTCCCGAAGAAGGGAAACATCCTCTCATCGAATTGCCGCTCATCTTGCAGCGCCTTGGCAGCGGCACGACGCATTATCGAGTCGGTCTGGAGTGGACCACGCCACAAACGGGAATGGGCTCGACCTCGCAGGGCATCAAGCTGCGGCGTGCGTTCCGAACGGCAGCCGGAGCGTTACCTTCTTCGGGTTCGCTTCTCGCAGGTGAAGCTGTGGCAATGGACATCGATTTGTCGTGCCAGCAGCCCGTGCACCACCTGGTGCTGGACATTCCTCTACCTGCGGGTCTGGAAGCCATTCAGCGCGAGGGGGCAGCGACCAGCTCGGCGGCGCTCGCCGGTCCACGCAGTCGCCAGATCTCGTTCGAGGAGATCCGCCGCGACCGCGTGTTGATTTACTTCGATGCGTTGCCTGCGGGAGATCATGAGCACACGCTCCAGCTGCGATCGACGACAGCGGGCCGCTACATG
Organism: uncultured Myxococcales bacterium; assembly: GCA_964437195.1. Lineage (GTDB taxonomy): Bacteria > Myxococcota_A > Polyangia > Palsa-1104 > JAEUJZ01 > JAEUKA01. The sequence continues at coordinate 5,936 of CAYTGC010000092.1, forward strand.
GTTCCTCCGGCGAAAGCGACCGCTCTGTACGATCCCGGTCTGCAAGGCAGTACCGATGCCTTGAACATCTGGGTCCACTAGGCTTTTGCATGTCACATCCTGGTTTTGGACATAGGATGTGGAGTCATGAGCCAAACAAACCAACGCATCTTGATTGTTGGCGGTGGGACCGCTGGGATCACCGTCGCTGCACGTCTCCGTAAAGCTGCTCCCTCCCTTGTTGTCTCGGTGATCGATCCGGCCACCACGCACTACTACCAGCCGCTGTGGACTTTGGTTGGTGGTGGCGTGGTCGGAAAAGAAGAGTCGGCGCGCCCAGAGTCTTCGCTGATTCCTGACGGCGTGACGTGGATCCAGCAGTCCGTGGTCGAGCTGTGTCCCGAACAGAATGAAGTGGTCCTTTCAGATGGCAAGAAGCTTCCTTACGACTTCCTGGTCGTGTGCCCCGGGCTCCAGATCAACTGGGGCGACGTAAAGGGTCTGCTTGGGAATGTCGGCAAAGACGGAATCTGCTCAAACTATTCCTATGAGCATGTGGATCGTACTTTCCCGACGATCCAAGCGGTGCAGGAAGGCAACGCGCTGTTTACCCATCCTTCGACTCCGATCAAGTGCGGAGGCGCGCCCCAGAAGATCATGTACCTGGCCGATGATGACTTTGTGCGGCGTGGCGTTCGAAGCAAAGTCCAGGTCAAGCTGCTGATGGCGCCAGCGACGATTTTTACGTCTCCGTACTATGCCGATTCTCTGCGCCAAGTGATTGCCCGCCGCGGAATCGAAGTGGCGTATCAGCACAACTTGGTGGAAGTCCGTCCCGCTTCGCGTGAAGCCGTGTTCCAGAAGCTGGATACCAAAGAAGAGGTCGTGCTTCCGTACTCGATGATTCATGTGACACCACCGCAGAGTGCGCCGGACTTCGTTCGCAAGAGCGCGCTTGCAAATGCTGCTGGCTGGGTGGATGTGGACAAGGAAACCCTGCGGCACGTTCGCTTTCCCAATGTCTTTTCTCTCGGTGATGCGAGCAGTCTTCCTACCTCGAAGACTGGGGCTGCGATACGCAAGCAGGCTCCGGTTGCCGTGGCCAACTTGGTTGCGGCAGCCAGCGGACAGACGCTACCGGAACGCTACAATGGCTATACGTCCTGTCCACTCGTGACGGGGTACGGAAAGCTGGTGCTCGCCGAGTTTGGTTACGATGGCAAGCCGCTGGAGACATTCCCGTTCGATCAGCGCAAAGAAAGGTGGAGCATGTATCTGCTCAAGCGGTACGGACTCCCGGCGATGTATTGGAACGGAATGCTCCGCGGCTTGGGATAGCGAAAGCCGTCAGAGCAAGTGACAGCGTCTAGTTGGTGAAGGCTGGCGGCACAGTGGTTCCAGAGAGAGTTCCGCCTGCCTTGACATGGATTCGCCCAAGGCCACCGTTGCCTCCTGGGTAGCTTGCTCCGCACGAACCAGCCGCGCCACCGAGCCCAACTCCAGCGACAATCCGATTGGTGTTTAACGTGGCGTTGCCGGACGTCAGGATGCGCACGGCTCCACCCGATCCACCACCGCCGTTGCCCATGCCGCCGCCGCCGCCACCGCACGGCCCGCTGTTGGAACCGCTTCCGCCGTTGGCTCCGCTTACGTTGATGCTGGCCGATCCATCAAGGGTCACTGTCTTGCTAATGAACATCACGATGCCGCCGCCGTTGCCGCCTGGGCCAGGATACGCACCGTCTTCATCGGGACCACCTTCGCCACCAGCGCTGCCAAGGAAGATGCTCTGGAAGAGATCTTGGCCGCCAACTACGCTGCCGGTGAGTCCACCTTTGTGCTGCCCTCCGACGGCGATGCACGCACCGAGCGTGCCGTCCGTACCGTTTGTGCCGGTGCCTCCGTAGGATCCGCCACCACCGGCGGCGCAGTCCTGGCCACGGGAACCACCGCCACCACCACCACCGTTGTTCATTCCCTGTGCCTGGCCGTTGAGCATCGAAAAGGCCGATGGCCCCGTCGAAGATTCGCCTGTCCGACCATGGTTTAGGTTGCATCCCGGGGCGCTTGGGAAGCAGGTTCCGGTCACGCCTGCGCCACGGAATCCTTTGCCAGTCATCGTGATCGTGCCACCGGCTGCGACATCGGTCTTGTTTAGGAAGACCAGGATGCCGCCCTTCTGACCATCCCACTGCGGTGCCGTGAGCATCGCACCTGGATTGACAAGGACGCTGTTGTATTGCGGCACGGCCACAACCTGCGCTCCCGCAACGTAGTCATACTTGAGCGGGTTCTTGAAGGTTAGTTGTGTGCCGCTCACCGACGCGATTCTGTTCAGTTCATGCTGTCCCGCGCCGGTTCCTTGGGTCTGGTGGATGAGCACGATCTGATCGGCGAGGAATACGCTGCCGTCACGTACATTCATTGTTGTGGTGCCGTTTGTACCGGTGCCACTGGTCGCTCCGGTGTTGATCGTCTTGGTCATGCCCGGAGCAACGGCAAGGTCGCCATCCGATCCATTGCCAAGTCCACACACTGGAGTCTGTCCTTCCGGAACTGGGCCACCGCATGGGAATGCGCCGCAGTCTTTGTCCGTCGTGCAGGTCTTTCCGACGGCGCAGGCGTTGCAACTTCCGCCACAATCGACATCGCTCTCATCGCCATTCTTGATTCCATCCATGCAGGATGGAGCCGCGCAAACACTGCTCACGCAGCTTCCTGACGTGCAGTCCCCGGGGACTTTGCAGGCTGCGTTGGGAGCGCACTTCATGCAGGAACCGCCGCAGTCCTTGTCGGTTTCATTTCCGTCGATAATTCCGTCGGTGCATGAGGGTGCAACGCAGCTTCCGGTCACACAGACCAAGTCCGCTTGACAGTCAACCGATGCGCCGCACTTGGCCTGGGCACCGCACTTGGTCGTGCAGGAACCACCGCAGTCGACGTCTGTCTCAGTTCCGTTTTTGATCTTGTCGGTGCAGCTTGGTGCCGCGCAGTCACTTCCGGTGGCGCACTGTCCATTTGTGCCAGTGCTGTCGCAGACCGAAAATACAAAACCCGAGATGCCGGCGAGCAGCATCGGCAAGTAACTCTTCCACGTCTTTCGCATAGACTTCCCCCTGAGCTATGAGTGAATGCGGCTAGAAATAGGGCCGCATATCGAGTGTAGACGAGGACTTGGACTTGTGGGCAGGATCTCGTGCTGGCGACGAAGGGGGACTGACTCAGGCGTGGGTCTGCGCGGACCAGTCGCTGCGGGTGATTTCAAACAGCACATGGACGCGCAAGGGATGTCCTTCCGGAAGGCGAGGGTGGTCGAAATGGTGTGGCTCTGCGCGGCGAAGACCCAGCTTCTGCATGACCCGCTGCGAGCGCACATTGCTCGCCACCGTGAACGAGTGAATCCGCGGAAGTTGGAGCTGGGAAAAACCAAACTCGAGGGCCGCCCGGGCTCCTTCCGTCGCGAATCCTTGGCCCCACAGCGCCGGGAGGAGTCGCCACGCAACCTCGACCGTGGGCGTGAAGTGCGCATCAAACTCAGTGCGCCACAGACCAACGAAACCACCAAAGGTGAGCACCCCTGGAAGCTCGACGACCCACGGGCCAAAGCCGTGCTCTTCTACGTGCGACACAATCCGCGCAAGCAGCGCATCGCTGGCCGCGCGAGACAGTGGACCACCCAGAAACTCGGTAACGATTGGATCGGCATTGAGAGCGGCAAACTCTTCAGCATCGTCGTCACAGAATGGCCGGAGCAGCAGTCGGTCGGTCGATAGGGTAGGGAGTCGTGACGCCATGGAGCGACCGTCTACCACGTCACCATGTCGAGAAACGACCTTGGTTCAAAAAAAAAACTGTGCATAGATGCGCGGCATGTCTCTGCTCGTTTTGGCTTCCGCTTCTCCTCGACGGATGGATATGCTTGCGGCTGCTGCGGTTCCTCACGCGGTGTGGCCGGTGGACATCGACGAAACACCGCGGCCTGGTGAGCGTCCCGATGCACTGGTTGCGCGACTCTCTGCCGAGAAAGCCGCCGCTGCCGTCAAGCTGTGTCCTGCGGGATCGCCGATCTTGGCCGCCGATACGATCGTGACGGTGGATGGTGCGCTGCTTGGGAAACCACCGCACGAAGGGGCCGCTCGGCAGATGCTGCGCCTCCTTTCAGGAAAGACACACGAGGTGATGACGGGATATCACCTTCGCTATGAGAGTCGACAAGGCGAGCTGATCGAGCAGGGAAAAGTGGTGACCACGCAAGTGACTGTCAGGCCACTCACCGATGGTGACATTGCAGGCTATCTGCGGAGTGAGGAATGGCGTGGCAAAGCGGGCTCCTATGCCATTCAGGGGCGGTTTGCGGCGTTCGTTCGCAGCATTGCGGGCAGCTACGAAAATGTTGTGGGACTGCCGCTGTGTGCGGTGATTGAGGATCTGCGGGCAGCGCAGCTCCTCCCATCCGACTGGCCAAGCTGGACCGAGTAGCTTGGATCCAATCCAAATAAGAGGAGTATAGAAAGACTCTTATTTGAAGTTTGCTAGTAGGTCGCGCAAGAACAGACCGACATGCGTCCTGGCATCGTCGTGCGCCAGCCTCCGGTCCACCGTCCGGGCTGACAGACCGACGGACAGCGCTGCGCCGCGTGGTCATTGTTCCAAAGCGGGCCTGCCTCGACCTCACGCGTGATCGGCGGAGGCATCGGCGGTGGCGCAGGCGGTGGTGGCAGCGGTTCCTGGCGCTCGCTGAAGCACAAGAAGTTGTCGTGCCAGGTGTGGGGGTCGGACGGTTCGTTCCACGCGATGCAGGCAAGTCCAGGGATCGGTCCTGAATAGCTCCACTGGAAGCGATACGGCGAGCCGTGCGGCAAGCACAGGAAGTTGTCATTCCAGGTGTGCGGGTCTGCGGGCTCGACGATCTGGGTGCAGCGCATGCCTGGAATCAGTCCGCTGCTCGACCACTTCATTCCCAGCGGACGATCCGAGCAAAAGAAGTTGTCCATCCAGGTATGCGGATCGGATGGCTCGCGAATCTGCTCGCAGGTCATTCCCGGCAGCGGCCTGGCACAGCTAAATCCAAACGGTCCCAGCCGAGATTCACAGTTTAGAGTCGGTGGCTGGGGCGGCGGTGCCATTCCCACGGGCTCAAAGAGCCACTGCTGATTCGGTCCTCCATGACAGTCCCAGCTCTGAACGTGCGCCCGGTTCTGTCCGACGTCAGGCCCATGCACATCCATACATCGATTGTCTGCCGCAACCACCAGCGCGCCACGCTCGTGACGCCAGTGTTGGTTGGGTCCATTGTGACAGTCCCAAACCTGAATCCGCCCGCCATTCCCACCGGTATCGGGTCCATTCAAATCCAGACAGCGATTGTTCGCTTGGCTCACGATCCGGCCGCGCTCCCAACGCCACAGCTGATTGGGCGCTCCGGTGCAGTCCCACAACTGAACGCGGCCACCGTTCACCTTCACCTGCGGCCCATTGAGATCGAGACACTTTTGTCCGCTTCGGATCATGAACGGCCCGTGATGCTGGGCCAATGCTGGCGACGACGCGAGCAGTACGACAGACGCAACCGCGCCACAAGCAAACAGACTGCGTAGGTTCATGAATGTGGCCCTTTCGTGGAACACGCCGCTCACCACAAGAGCAGCGCTCAATCGAGATAGTGTACCGGGCCTTACGTTATTGTGCTGCTAAAAAATACACCGGCACCATCCAATTGGAGCCGATGTGCGCCTGTCGTGGGAAGGTTGCGAGTGCGTCAAGAGAGGGAATCGAGCCCGAGTCACCGTCGTGTGGCAGGCTGAGCGGCCGCTACGTCTAGCCCGCGAGGGAGCCGAGATCCCGAGACAGGACCCGATGCAGCGCCGACAGAAGGACGCCTGGCTCGGGAACGGTTCCTTGCGCCAGGTAGGCCAGATCTAGCAGCAGATCGCTGTAGGTATTGATCTCGTCGCTGCCAGGACGAACCGCGAGCAGGTGCGCCAGTTTTTCAACCAGCGGGCTCTTCGGATTTAGCTCGAGGATGGGTTTCTTGACCTCGACTTTGCGTCCTGCCCGCTGCAAAAGCTGTTCAAGGTGCGCCCCAAGATCGCCTTCCTCCGCAACCAGGACCGAAGCGCTGTCCGTTAGCCGCGACGACAAGCGGACTTCCTTCACACGGTCTTGGAAGCGTACTCGCAGATGAGCCAGCAAGCTCTGAAGCTCTGTCTGCTGCTCGGGCGTCTGCTGTTCCGTCTCGGTCTCGTTTTCGCCATCGATCTTCGGCGGTGTGAAGTCGCCCTTGTGGATCGCGCGCAGCTTTTTGCCGGAATACTCAAACAGCGACTGAACGACCCACTCATCAATCGGATCGATGAACAGAAGGACATCGAGCTTGCGCTTGCGCAGCGCCTCGACGTGCGGGCTCCGTTCGACCACAGTACGCGACGGACCCGTGATGTAGTAAATCTCGTCCTGACCGGTCGGCATCTTCGCGATGTAGTCCGCAAGTGTGAGCCGTTCCGTCGCTGGCGTGTTGATCGATGACCACAGACAGACTTCCGCGACTTTCTCTTTGTTCGCGTGATCGAGGAAGATTCCTTCTTTGAGAATCCCACCAAACTCTTCGAAGAATGCGCGGTAGTCTTCCGGTTTCTGCTCGCGCAGGCGCTTCAGCTCCTCGAGAACTTTCTTGACGATCTGTTTTTGAATGGTCGTGATGATCTGATTTTTTTGCAGAATCTCACGCGAGACATTGAGCGGGAGATCGTCGCTGTCTACCACTCCACGGACAAAACGGAGCCAAGGTGGCAGAAGCTCTTCGGCATGATCCAAGATGAACACACGCCGTACGTAGAGCTGCATTCCTCGACGGCGATTCTGGTCCATCATCATGTCGAACGGCGGCTTCTTGGGAATGAAGACAATCGCCTGGAACTGATACGGAGTATCTATCGACAGATGCAGCTTTCCAAAAGGAACGTCGTCGGCAGAAAAGCCTCCGCACAGCTCTTTGTAGAAGTCGTTGTACTCCTCTTCTTTGACTTCGCTTGGCCGCTTTGACCAAAGCGCGGTCGCGCGATTGAGCTGTTTTCCGTCGAGACGGACCGGCCACTTCACATAGTTCGAGTACTGCTTGATGACGTGCTCGATCTGCCACGACTCCAGAAATTCGCTGGCATCGTCGTTTAGGAAGAGCTTGACGGTGGTGCCTGCGGACGTTCTCGAACCGATGCCAAGCTCATAGGTTCCGCCGCCATCGCAGCGGAACAACACCGGTTGGGAATCCGGCTCTGCTGACAGCGTATCGACTTCCACTTTGCTGGCGACCATCAGCACCGAATAGAAGCCGACGCCAAACTGACCGATCACATCAAGAGACTTGGCCGCGTCGGTGCCCTGTTCCTTCAGCCGCTTGAGAAGCGCACCAGTTCCCGATCGCGCGATCGTCCCGATGTTGTCGATCACTTGCTGACGATTCATTCCGATGCCGGTGTCACTGACGGTCAGTGTCTTGGCCTCTTTGTCGACGGAAATGTCGATCGCGGCTTCTTGCGCGGACACGGCGGTAGACAGCTCTGGCCGGGTCAGGGACAGGAAGCGCAGCGTGTCAATGGCATCCGAGGAGTTTGACACCAGCTCACGAAGAAAGATCTCTTTCTTGCTGTAGAGCGAGTGAACCATCAGGTGCAGAAGCTGCTGCACTTCGGTCGAAAACGTGCGGGTTTCGGTAGCGTTCGTTTCGGTTTGGCTAGAAGTCATGGAGAAATGGCTAATCACACTCTGCGCCGCTCGCAAGGGGGAGTTTTGTCCCGGCAATGGCTTCCCTGCCCAATGGGTGAGCTGTGATACGATATCGGCATGGAATCAAATACCCAGGCCACCGAAGGCACAGAGCGTGACAACCGATCGGCAGGACCGCCAGGTCAAAGTCCTCTGCTCTCTCTTCAGATCGTTTGGGCCGCGCTGCTGCTGTCGCTGGGAATGTACGTTGTGCTTTCCTTCGTACTCGCGAAGTCGCGTGCGGCAGGGGAACTGCCCGCACCGCTGCCGGTGATGCAGCTGGCGTTTGGGCTGATCTCGCTCAGCAGTCTGGCCGTCGCGTTCGTGCTGTCGCGGAAGCTCTTTCAACAGGCGATCGGAAAGGAAGACCCAGCCAACTTGACGATAGACAAACTGACTCGACTCGCCTTTACGCCATGGATCATTCGGATGGCGATGACAGAATCGGTCGGAATCCTTGGCTTTCTTCTGTCATTCCTCACAGGTGAGCCGTCCAGCGGTATGCCATTTCTGGCCATTTCCGCGCTGGTCATGTTGACGCATCTGCCGAATGAAAAAGCACTCCGCAACGCTGCGCAGTCGTCCTAATCATTCCTAGTGACTGGTTGTGCGACGCGGGGAATAGATGTCGTAGCGGATGTCGCGCGGCAGATTCCATCCCGATGGATCTGGTTCCGATAGCTCACTCAGATCGAGATCCGCAACCAAAAGTCCTGGTCCTACGGGGACTTCAGGAATCAGTCCTTGCGGGCCGCAGAAATAGCTGTCGCCAAAGTACTCAATCGTCCACGGCGGCTCTCTTCCTTGCCGATTGCTGCCACCGATAAAGACACCGTGGCGAACTGCGTCGACGAAGAACTCTTGGTGCCAGACTTCTCTGCTTTTTTTCCCAAACGTAATCGCGGGACAGAAAACAAGCTCTGCACCGCCCTCTTTGAGCGAGTAGATCACGCCTTCAAAGTGGCGATCGTAACAGATCGCAACGCCGATGTTTCCTACGCTGGTGCGGAAAACAGGAAAGTACGGATTGCGTGCGATGTTTGCGGGGGAGTGCCCGAGCTGTCCGTCGCTGGGTCCGTAGTAAAATGTCTCGTGAAACGATCCGCGATCGTTCTGCCCACACGGGATGTGGGTCTTCCGATACTTGCCAAGTACGGTTCCGTGTTCGTCAATGATGACCGCGGTGTTGAAGCGCTTGCCGGTGTGGGAATCGCTTTCAAAGATCGGCGCAACGATGATGATTCCGTACTTTTTCGCTGCCTCACAGAAGGAACGCACCGACGGTCCAGTTTCCGCATCCTCAGCAAAGGCCAACCACATCGGCTCGGTGTACAACGCAAAATAGGGAGCCGTACAGAGCTCTCCCAAGCCGATGACTTTGGCTCCCGCCTGCGCCGCTTGGGCGATCAGTGACACGTTGTGATCGACGTTGGCTGCACGAATGTCATCTAGCTTGTGGCGCAGCTGCAGAAGGTCTTCGACACGATCGGGCATCTGTGCATAGGCGTTTTTGGTCTGGGTCATCGCGCAGCGAACCCTGCGTCTCTCCATCATCGGGCCGCTCCCGTTAGTAGGATCAGGACATTTTCCTCGGGATCGAGAGGCTGTTTTTCGTGCAGATAGAGCAGACCCGCGAGACCTGCGCTTCCCGTCGCACTGACTGCAATTCCGGTCGCTTTGTGGCACAGCTCATGTGCTTGCAAAATGAGCGTTTCCGAAACCGTCAGCGCATCTCCCGCTGACTTCCAGATTTCTTTTATCACTGGCAACCAGTCGTACGTTTCATCATCTAGGATTCCGCTCGCGGCGCTGTGCGAAACCGATTCCCACGGCCACATGTAGCGTTTCTTGTCGGCTGCGATCTGGCGCCACTGGGCGTCGGTCAATGGACCTGCTTCCTGACCATATTCCTGTCGGACTTTGGCGAGCGCACGCGCAAGCGGAGCTACCGATTCTGTCTGAACAGAATAGAAGTGCGGTCGATGGGAAATCAGTCCAGTATAGAGTGCTGTTTCGAGCGCCAGCGCGCAGCTTGCAGCGAGTGCACCGCCACCTACTTGCACAAAGACACGCGAAGGGATGGTCTCCATGGCGACCATGTCACAAATGGCCTCATCCATCAGTGTCTGTCCACCGTCGTAGGTCAGGCCATTGTCTGGTCCTTGGCAACAGAACGGAATCGCACCGGACTTCACTGCTTCGTAAAAACGCAGATAGCATGGATCGCCGGACATTCCTTCCTGGCGATGGCAGACAGTGATCGTCGCACCAAGCGCGCGGAGTGAGGACACGACACTCGGTTCTGCGCTTGCGGGAATGAAGACTTCGAGTGGCCAGTGTGCAGCCCGAGCGATGACTGCCGCCGCGAGCGCAGCATTGCCACAGCTTGCAATCGCCAAAGGAGCGCGAGGTTTTGCGTGGTTCGCGGTCGCTTGTGAGAGCGCTTCATCGATGAGCAGCTCCACCATGATGCCAAACAGATGTCTTCCTTTGTGCGATCCACCGGGATTCTGCGTCTCGTCCTTGACGTAGACTCCGCCACGCTCGCCAAGTCCAAAGTGCTGCGAGAGCGCATCACTGCGATAAACCGGCGTGTGGGAAAACTTCTTTCCGGTAAGGTGTGTGATCTGCTCGCTGAGCTTTTCCACCGTCGCGTGATACAGCCCTGCGTGTGCAAGCCCAAGCTCCCGACAGCGATGAAAAGCCAGCATCCGGTCGGCAAAACGCAGAAACGGATGCGCGAAGGCTGGTGTGCCTCCGATGGACGGAACAGGAAGGAATGGACGGAGGATATGCGTTCCCCCATCACTGCGGTTTGGACAGACAAAGGGGGGCGCTTCGTGAAGCGCAACAGGAACCTCTACACCGCATCCTGCACAACGAAGGGAAATCATGCTGCGCTTTCCTGCGTCCTTGCGTTCATCGCCGCAATCGCTTCATCCCATCGTGGCACATTCGTCCGCAGGCTGCGCCAGAATGACTGGCATCGACGGGCTTCAAAGTCCTTGATGGAGATTCCTTGCTGCTCTACCCAGGTGAAGTAGCCCAGGTTGAAGATTCGCTCGCGATCGCGCAGCGAAAGCTCCTGCATCAGATCCGTGCGCACACCAAGCAGGTGCTGTCCGTACGTCTCTGCTGCTGCAAACTGATCGAAACCGGAAGGGAAGTACCGTTTTTCGTTCTTCGCAATTTCGGAACCATACATCGCGGCGCTATCGGTGGCGACGGTCACTACGGCCTCTGTGTCATCCAAGCGGAGATACCGCGCAGTCTTGATGGCAGCGAGGACATTGCAGATTCCAGAGAATCCCAGACCCGCCAGGGCGGACACAAGCTCCGCAGAAAATCCTTTTCGTTCGCGCAGGTAACGCTGTCCTTCAGGATGATTGAAAAGCAGGTGGAGCCCGTCGGTGCTGTGATCCGAAACGGCCACGACTAGGTCTGTGTTCATCACATTGTGAATCAGCGGAATGTGCTTATCGCCAATTCCTTGAATGTTGTGTTCACCAAAACCATTCGCGAGCAGCGTCGGGCACTCTGCTGCTTCCACTGCGACAATGCGCGCGTTGTGTCTGTCCTTTAGGTAGTCACCTGCGCCAATCGTTCCTGCTGATCCCGTGGCCGATACAAACGCGGCAACGCTGAGTCCGGAATGAGAAAGGGCTGCCTGCTCGGCTGCTCGTCCGGTGCAGTGGTAGTGAACCGCGTAGTTTCCATACTCCGCAAACTGGTTTAGGATTACGTTCTGTGGATCGCGGCGCAGCTCGTTGCACTTGTCATAGATCTCTTTGACGTTGCTTTCCGTTCCTGCGGTCCGAACGATGTCGCTGTCTTCTTTGACCCAGCGCGCAAGCCAGTTGAAGCGCTCTTCGCTCATTCCAGCAGGTAGAATCGCGACGCCGCGGCAGCCCAAAATCCGGGAAATGGCTACGCCACCACGGCAGTAGTTTCCCGTCGATGGCCACAGCGCGCGATGCGTGGTTGGATCAAACT
>CAYTGC010000093.1:0-17667 GCA_964437195.1 uncultured Myxococcales bacterium
CCTAGACAACTTTGGGTTGTCGCTCATCGTATCGCTCCTTGGGCGGACTGCACGGCTTCCGGTGCTACTGAAAGTTCCGACTGCGCCGAATGAATGACGCGCCGCATCTCTTTTTGTTGAATCGACAGACGCTCCAGCTGCTCGCTGCCTTCGGTGACGCGAAGCAGCGCGTCTTTTAGCTGGGCGACCACATCGTTTTGATCGCTGACGACACTCAGAAGCTGGGTCGCTGCTTCCTGCGCCTGGGTCGTTTCGGTGGTCAGCGCGTGAAGAGAGGTTGCAGTCTGCCGAGTCGAGTCAGCCAGCTCTGAAACACTCTGTTCACTCTCCATGGCATACGCGAGTGTGGTGCGACCCGCTTGCTGAATCTCCTCCAGGACCTGTCGCATTTTCTGCGCGGCTCCTTTGGACTGCTCGGCTAGCGATCGTACTTCTGCTGCAACAATCGAGAAACCGCGGCCTACATCACCAGCGCGAGCGGCTTCGATGGTTGCATTTAGCGCAACGTGATCAATCTCGCTTGCAAGCAGCTTCACTGACGCGGCGATCTGTCCCACTGTCTGCGTTCGATTCATCAGATCTTGCATCGAGGAAGACAGTGCTCCGCTTTTGCTGCGAAGGTTCATCAGGCGCTGATGACAACTCGCGGTGGACTCGTGGTTATGGACCACTTGCTCGGACAAGCGATCAATTTGCTCGCCTTGCAAGCGGGCTCTGTGAATCGAGTCCTCCAGGCTGTTGCGGAGTCCATCCAGTGCATGGGGCAGGCTGGTTCGGTTTGGTCCAAGGTACGGAAAGTCATCGATGGGACCGCCAACCAACTGCTCCATGCGCTTCAGCAGTGCGTGGTGGATCGACTCATAGTGGGTCTTCATCCGCTGGTACTCTGTAAGTTGCTGATCGCACTGTTTGCGAAGCGATTGCTGATCGACATAGAGAATCGAAAGTACGTCGATCAGCTCACGCAGCTCGATTCCTCCTCCGCGAACCGACGCTTCTTCAGACAGAAGTGCGCTCGGCATTTTCTTACCAATGGTGGTAATGCGAGTCAGCTGACCAAAGTAGCGCTGTAGCTGTACCAGCGTGAGCAAAGAGGCAAAGCCCGCGAGCAGCGGAGGACCGAACGTCCAGATGAAGGCTGGATCACTCGGACTGGGAGTGGAGCCCGCGAGTTCTGGGAACAGGAGCCTGACCATGATGAACGCGGGCGCACCAAACACGATCAGCAGAAGCAGATACGTCGTTTGGGACTGCGTACTATTTAGAAGAGATCGGAAGGTACCCATGGGAGCCTTTCATCCGGTCTGATTGACAAAGAGGCGAGGATCACGCAGCAGCTCCTTTCCATCGAGAAGAAGGAGTCCATCGCTGGTGACCGCGTCCGCGCAGCGAAGGAGTGGTGGGGCTGCCAGCTCTGCCGATCGTGACAGAGTCGACTTGGGAAGCCGTAAGGTCTGGCCTTCTCCTCGGCAGATCACTCCGAACTCTGCTCGCTCTGCGCCAAGAATCAGAATTTGCTCAATGCTGTCTTTGTGTCCTTCGGCAAATCCAAACAGCCGCATGAGGTCGATGACCAGCAGCAGTTGTCCTCGTACGTTGCAGACTCCCAAGATGTGGGGCTCTGCGCCCGGCAAGCGCGTGACCGCCGGAGTCGGAAACATCTCGATGACAAACCTGGTGGGAATTGCGCAGCGCTGTGCACCCAGCGAGAAGCCGAGAACCTCGACCCCTTGATCCTCACTGCGGACGCGCTCAACGGCGTAGGCCATCAGCTTGGCTCTGGCATCAAGCTGCTCTCGCACACGGACTTCAGAGTTTGTTAGGGATTCATCAAGTGCAGCGGCGACTTTGCCAAGTCGGTCGATGAGCTGCTGAAAGTGACTGGGAAGGGCGTCGCTCATTTCTGTGGCTCGCGTAAGGGCTTCCGTTGCGCAGCGGAAACGTTGACTGCAACGTCAAGCTGTGTGCGTTCCGCTTGGGATAGGAATCGGCCCAGATCATGAATCAAGACCATCCCGTCAGGAGTCGCCGCCACAGAGGAAATGACTTCGCTACCGGTTGCAAAGCGGCCAGGATCCAACGGACGACGATGCGGGACACGCTGCAGGTTTAGAACTCGATCGACGCGCAGCGCGATGAGACGATTCCCATCGCGTGCAACGATAAAGTGATCTGTGAGAGACAGGGGCCGGTCGGGAAGACCCAGGCGCTTTCGCAAGTTGATGAGCGGAATGATGTCGCCGCGGACATTCAGGATCCCCTCAACCATAGGGGGCGCATTGGGAAGGGGCGTGGCACTGAATGCCCGCAGGACCTCCTTGACCACGCTCGATGGCAGCGCAAAGAGCTGTCCAGCCTGCTCGAAAATGAGGAGCTCGTCTGGCATTCCTGATGCTGTGCTCGCTTCCCCCATGCGAAGCAATCCCCCCTGCAAACTAGATAGAATTTTGGCATGGACGGCAGAGTCAGAGAAACAAAAAACGAGGGTTTGCGTTGTGCAACACGTTTGCAACAAAAGCAATTCAAAGATGTACGCGTAAAACGACATACGATTGGACTGAAATGGAAAATGCAAGTGGCTTGCATCTCAGACGAGTTCACGAGTGAAGAGAATATGTCTGCGACACTTGGGCACACGCAGTCCGAGTCCTTCTAGATTTGTTCTAATATTAAGCATAGGAAAAACCACATATGCGGAGTCTGAAGTGACTGGTTTCCGATGATCTCCGACGGGAAAGTGTCTTAATGAGCTTTCAATATGAGGCATGAGAAATACTACATATTGTGAGAAGTGGGCCGACCGAGAGACTTTGGTCCAAAGTCCGAATTGACAATCACACTGGTCAAATAGATATTACATTCGACATCAGATTTACGAACCTGCTATGATGCCGGGGCACTACCGGTGAGCCAATCGCTCGAGGATGTTTTCCATGGAGCGCGCTCCACAACATGAGCAACGAGCCAGAATTTTTGTGCTCGACGACAGCCAGACCTTCCTCACGTATGTACAGCTCCTCTTGCAGGGAGAGGGGTATGTCGTCCACACCTTCGACTCCCCGCTGGGCATCACCCGTGAGGTCATCCGTCACCAGCCAGACATGGTCATCGTCGATGTAAACATGCCGTCGATAACGGGTGACAAGGTCTGCCAACTAGTGCGAGCGGCTAGCTATGGGAAAGGTGTCGTAATCTTGCTACATTCGTCCCTTCCAGAGTCCGACTTGCATGATCTTGCACGACGCTGTGGAGCGGACGGCTATGTGCCAAAGTCCCGTGATTCCAAAGTACTGATCGAGGCGGTGGAACGCCATCTCGCGCGTCGCGGTCGGGTTTTCTCTTCTAACATACACCGGCAGATTCGTGGTGCGTAGGTCGCCGCTTTCCAAGAGAATGTGACAGGAGCTAGACATCCATGCGCGAGATCACGCTGTTTCGAGGTGAAAACCACAGCAACATACTGCTCCAGAACCTCGGCACGTCTGGCCTTGCAGTGCAAGCGAACCATCACCTGATCCTTCACAACGGTGAGTGTCTGCTGCTCGATCCCGGCGGCCACGCAGTGTTTCAGCGTCTGTTTGAAAACACGGCGACTCTGTCTGGCGGGGCAAAGGTCAAGCATATCTTTCTGTCCCATCAAGACCCTGACATTGTGTCAGGTATTAACGACTGGCTGAAGGCGACAGATGCGCTTGCCTACGTTTCACTTCTGTGGCTTCGTTTCGTTCCCCACGTCGAGATCGAAGAGGCAAATGAACACCGGCTGCGGGCGATTCCCGATGACGGAATGTGGGTCGATCTGAACGGTGCAGAGCTGGCGCTGATTCCAGCTCACTTTCTCCACTCTGCTGGGAACTTTCACCTGTATGATCCAACATCCAAGATCCTCTACTCGGGAGACATGGGTGCTTCGCTGGGTTGTGACTATCGAGAGGTCTCTGACTTCGACGACCACGTTCCCTTCATGGTGGGTTTCCACAAGCGCTACATGGCGTCGAGCATTGCGATGAAGACGTGGGTACGGCTTATCCGGACACTCGATGTGGAAATCATCGCACCGCAGCACGGAGCGCTGTTTCGTGGTCGAGAGATGGTGACCAAGTTCTTGAACTGGTGTGAGACGCTGCGCTGCGGAGTGGATCGACTTCCTCTGTCCTACGAGCTACCGCCGCGTCATTTGTAACGGAAGCAGGGACGAGTGGCCAGGTACGATCGGATAGGAAGAGACTATCAGCGGAAGCGGCGGCCAGAAGCTCGGTTTTCAGCGCTGATCGAGCAGGCGTTGGGTGACTGCGTTTCGGTTCTAAACGTCGGGGCAGGAACCGGCTCGTATGAGTCGCCGCAGCGAAAAGTCTGCGCGCTCGAACCGTCGGAGATGATGATTCGGCAGCGCCCTCCCGACGCGGCACCCGCGATTGTGGGAGAAGCAGAGCGCTTGCCATTCATCGATCAGTCTGTGGATGCAGTAACGGCGTTTATGACCGTTCATCACTGGCTGGATGTGCCGGCGGGTCTGCGCGAGCTGCGGCGTGTCGCGCGAAAGCGCATCGTCATCATGACGTATCTGCCGCATGGTGAGGTATTTCCCGATCGCTGGATCACCAATGTGTACTTTCCAGGGATCGCGGCGGCGCACCGGCGAAGAATGCCCGACCGAAGTTTCTTCGAATCGGCGCTTGGTCCCTTGTCGTATGTTCCAGTGATGATTCCACACGACTGTACCGACGGGTTTATTGATGCGTTCTGGGCTCGGCCAGAAGCCTATCTCGATCCAAGTGTGCGAAACTCGATGTCGGCCTTCCAGCTGCTGAATCCCGTCGAGTTGGTGCAAGGAATTGCGCAGCTTCGAGCCGATCTGAAACACGGTCGCTGGGATGCACAGTTTGGGAAGCTGCGATCTCAGCAGGACATGGATGCCGGTCTGCGGCTGGTCGTTGCGCGTCTCGATGAAAGCGCTGACTCAGCAGAGGAATAGAAAGGCATCCCGATCAGCATGTCGGACCCCAAGCTAACCAAGCAGCAGCTCGAAGGAGCGATCTTGGTGCTGCTGAGTGGAATCACGATTTCCACCAAAGCGGTCCTGGCCAAGCTCTCGTATCTACACGGTGTGGATGCGATCCAGGTGCTCTCACTGCGAATGTTCTTTGCGGTTCCGCTTCTCGTTTTGAGCGCGTACTTTGCAGAGAAAAAGGCAGCGACGAAGCTAACGATTCGAGAGCTCTCTGTGATCGTTCTCCTGGGTGTGACCGGATATTACATATCTAGCATGCTTGATTTTATGGGACTGATGTATATCTCAGCATCCCTTGAGCGGTTGGTGCTCTTCCTTTACCCCACGTTTGTCGTTCTCTTTTCTTCGCTGCTGTTTCGGACTCCGCTGCGCAAGCTGCATGTGGTTGCGCTGGTCGTGACGTATGCTGGCATGGGAATCGTCTATCACAACGAGCAGAACCTGTCGGGGCCGACGGTAGTGAAAGGATCACTCCTGGTGCTTGGCTGCTCGATCGGGTATGCGCTGTATTTGGTGGGGGCAGGACGAGTGATTCCCAAAGTGGGCGCCGCACGCTTTAATTCATATTCGCTTTTGTCCGCTACCGTGGTGATCTTTTTGCATTGGTACAAGGTGGGTCGGCCTCTCCTTGGTCTGCCTCCGCCAGTGTACAGCTACGGCTTTCTCATGGCGACCGTGGGAACCGTGATTCCGACGCTTCTGCTTACCAAAGGAATCAGCATGGTGGGGTCGGGTCCGGCGGCGATATTAACGACCATCGGCCCGGTTTCCACCATCCTGCTCGCTCACTTTCTGCTCGGTGAGCCGGTCACGATTGGTCAACTGCTCGGTAGCGTCCTGGTGCTCATTGGTGTGACGCTGGTGTCGCTTCGCAAGTAGGAACGCTAGGGGCCTGCTGTTGTCTCTTCTGTGAGTGTGACCCCATGGAGCAGAATTCGTGACCCTTCCGCGATGGTGCGTGTCTCCAGTCCGAATGTCCGATCTTTGAGCTCGAAATGCAGCGCGATCTTCTTCCGTCCAGAAGAAAGCTGGTCGGCCTGGACTGCCTGTTGGGCGAAAGGCTGGTTCTGGGCGGCCACATCAAGTCGAGCAACCAGACCGCTTGCGGGCCCTGACAGTTCGAGATCAAACGTCGCCGTGTATTTTCCTTTGGGTAGCACCATGTAGGGTCCAAAGACAATGCCAGTTCCGTCGACAAAATCATAGAAAGGCGGCTGCTCTGGTCGATCGCTGCGTTCCTTCACATTGGCAGAGCTAGGCAGATCTGCCACCGTGAGGATCCGGTGATAGGGTTCAGCTCGACCACGGATCAGCGAAACCGCTTTTCCTTTTTCACGATCGACGAGCGCATGCTGCGACAGTGGCTTGGGAATGAGCACCAGCCGTCCCGCACCGGAAACCTCTGTGCTGGCGATCGGCTTCCCATAGCGCTGAAAAAACTGTTCCGGGCAGCCGGGCGGCAGTCGATCCACGGCGAGCTGGATACCAGCGAAGTCGTTGTACAGGTAGAACTGCTCAAAGAAAAACCACTCTTCTTCGGACAAGCAGCGCCGCTGCTTTTTTGCGGTGGTGATGCGAAGGGTATCGGGGTCGTTTAGGGAGGCCCAACCTTGCTTCACAAAAGGATCGGTCTGTTTGGGATGCAGCCTTCCCATGTATTGACCGATCACTTTTTTTTCATGAAACCGCTGAAGAGCGTAGACCCCTTTAAGCCATTGCCACATCGGACACAGTCCACCGATGTCACCATTGCCGCCGGTCAGACAGAACGGAAAATCGAGCAGCGCTTCACCTGGCAGTTTTTTGATCTGGAGAAGGTAGTCGCGCTGCTGCGCTGAAAAGGAATACGCTGGCAGTTCGTGCTTGATCTGTACGATCGTCACAAGCTCCAGTACGGCGATTGCAATCAGACCTACTTTGGCGAGTGTGCGACGGAAAGTCGTGCCAAGCGGTGCCAGGGTTGCTTCAAGCGCGAACAGTGCGAGCAGTGTGCTGTAGACGAGTGTCGAGCGCGAGTACACCCGACAGAATGCAAACCAAGGCAGAAGCTTGAGGAGCGGCAAATACGCGCCACTGATCACGTACAGAATGAAGGTGAGGAGCAAGAAGAAATACGGAGATCGATTTCGCCACGCCTTCGACCGATAGATTCCCAAACCAGCCAGCAAGAGCAGAAAGAGACCGGGGCTTCCGCAACCAATCCCATCTTCTGCAGCGTCACCAGCAATGTTCATAAACAGCGGCTGCATCGATGGGTGAAGCCAGGGCGTGTAGGGCAAAAAGAGTCGCAGCGGACTCGCCCACCATACACCGGCTTGCGGCGGAAATTTTCCGACCGAAAGGGAATCACGCACGATTCCCAGCGTGACCGAGCCGTAGAACCATGCGACACAGAGCGTCGTCAGCAGCATCAGGACGGTGAAGAGGCGATCACTCTTTCCCTGCGCTTTTAGGGAATCCCAAAGCGCCTGAACCGACAGTCTCCCTTGGCGTTTCTGGGAAATGACAAAGCAGAGCGCATAGCCGCCCGCGAACAGCGCTGAGGTCAGGGAATACCCAAGAACGTGTCCCAGCTCCAGACCGAACGCCAAGACCAAGAGGAGCAACCGCAAGAGCATCAGCCGCAGGGACAGCGCTCTTTCCGCAACGAGTTTTTGTACGATCACGAAGTCACAGACGATTCCTAGCGTCGTCCAGTGAAAGCACGCGATGTTGTAGTGGTACGCGTACTTCTGCATCGAATAGAAGTTGAACGCATGCGCCAGCACGGTCGCAAATGCGGCCCGCAGCGCGCCATGTCGCGGCAGGAGAAGCAGATACACTCCCAGCGTACTTACGGCGGTTCCGATAAGGTAGTAGAGCTGTAAAAGTGGTGCGTCAGGAAAGCGGGGCTTCAGCAGGGTAAACAGCAGGTCGCGCTCGACGCACCAGCTCTGCAGCGCGACGTTGGTTCCGAAGGGATAGAGCACTTGATCGGTGTGAAGGTTAAGGTGCGGGATTGGCCACAGCGTGATGTGTTTCGACGCGTACCAGGCAAGGTACTCGTGCAGAAAGGACTCGCTATAGTCGCCGATCGGGCCGCTGAAGTTGCGAATGACAAACAGCGCATAGAACAGCACCACGACGCCGACGGCGATGCCTCCGGCGAGCAGCGCATGTGAAGGCGTCGACAGCGAGCGACGCGACATTTCCACGGAAGATTTAGGCCGAGCACTCATAAGGCCCGGCAATCTAGCATGCGAAGCGGTTCGCTAGTTCCGCGCGAGTTGTTTGTGAATCCGCTCTCGCTGCTCGTCGAGGAATGTCAGCGCTTCGGTCTCACTGCCAAAAAAACCGGGGAAGACCGGACGCTTGCCGATGAGTGAAATGGCCGAAAACAGAAGCTGAAACAGCGCGCGCAAGATCGATCCTGCACCGACGACGGCAATGGCGCTGTTGACAGAGTCGTGCGGAGTTGGGCTCTCGGCGATGAGCCGACGTACCGCCGGTGCCATCCCGGTTGCATTCTTGACATTGACCAGCATCAGCAGATAGCGGAGCTCTGCCCCGATGCGATTGCGAATCGGGATGTACTCGTGCGCGTCCGCAAGTGTGAACTCACCGCGCACGCGCAAGATCAAAATATCGCCGCGCCGCTCGGCCTCATGGACACCAATGCGCAGTTCCACGCACGGATTATGTCATGAGTGCTTGGCGAAGATCAGCGAGGCGTTGGTGCCGCCGAAGCCAAAGCTGTTGGACAGCGCCACGCTGCAGCTTGTGGGACGGGCTTGGTTCGGAACGTAGTCGAGATCGCACTCGGGGTCGGGTTTTTCGAGGTTGATCGTCGGCGGCATGATCCCGTCGAGCAGGGCCAGGATTGAAAACGCGGCTTCGACGCCACCGGCTGCGCCCAGCAGGTGTCCAGTCATCGACTTGGTTGAAGAAACGGCGAGCTTGCGGGCGTGATCGCCAAACACGGCCTTGATCGCCACGGTTTCGGCGATATCGCCTTGCTTCGTCGATGTTCCGTGGGCATTTACGTACCCGATCTGCGTCGGAGAAATCCCCCGTTCGTGCGCCTGCCGTAGCGCCATCCGCATGCAGCGCTGGGCCCCTTCCCCGTCGACGCAGGGCGAAGTCATGTGGTATCCGTCTGCCGACCGACCGTAGCCGACCAGCTCGGCGAGAATCGGAGCCCCACGACGAATGGCTGACTCGCGTTCTTCCAGCACGAGGAGGCCTGCGCCCTCTGCGATCACAAAGCCATCGCGATCGATGTCAAAGGGCCGCGACGCTTTTTCCGGCGCGTCGTTGCGGGTCGAAAGCGCGCGCATCGCATTGAAACCACCGACCCCAAGTGGCGATACCGTCGCTTCGCTGCCACCGGCAATCATCACATCAGCAGCGCCTTCGGAGATGGTTCGGGCGGCTTCGCCAATGGCGTGTGCTCCCGTCGCACAGGCCGAAACCTGGCTCATGTTGGGGCCCTTTAGACCCTTGCGGATCGACAGAAGGCCCGGCGCCATGTTGATGATGATCTGTGGAACAAAGTACGGCGAGATGCGACCTGGTCCACGCTCGGTCAGTGTCGTGTGCGTCGATTCGATGTGGCTGACTCCGCCAAGGCCCGCACCGATGAACACTCCGACGCGATCGCAGGGATAGCTGCCATCGCTGCGTGCGCCGTCTTCGAGCGCTGCGCCTGGAACGAACAGCCCTGGCTTGTCCGCGGGCTCGGGGCTCACCTTCAGCTTTGCGTGCGCCATCGCTTCCTCTGCGGCATACAGCGCAAAGATCACAAACAGGTCCAGGTGTTTGGCCTCGCGCTTGTCGATGAAGGTCGTCGGGTCGAGCCCTTTGACTTCACCGCCGAAGTGGGTGCTGTACAGCGAATGATCGAAGTGGGTGATGGGCCCGATGCCGCTCTGGCCCGCCACGCAAGCCTTCCAGCTTGCCTCGCGTCCCAGTCCAAGCGGCGTACACAGTCCGATGCCAGTGACCACAACTCGTCTTTGCATAGGCTTGCGGTGTACCACAAAAGCCGGTGATTAGGCTACGAATGGAGTAACGGGCAGCGAGGACAAAGGCACGGTGGCCGGAAAGCCGAAACAAAGAAGCGGGCGTGTCGGCGCTCGGATCGCGGGGTTGTGTCGCCGACTCCTCGTCCTTGGATCGCTTGTTGTCGCGCAACGAGAGGGATCCGCCGCGCCCGTTTTCGGTGACACGGCGCAAGATCTGGTGCTGAGCGCTCCCTCGCAGCTTCCTCAGCAAGGACCGCGGTTTTCTGCTGTGACCGTCGAGGTGAGTGGCGTGCTAGGGGGAACCTGTCCGGCTGCGCTGCTGCGGAATCTGGTCCGTCGGTTGCCACAGCTTCGCGATGTCCGTCTGCGCTTCTTCCCGCTTCGCCAAGGTGGAGAGCGAGGGGCCGAGCTGCTTTTGTCCGCTTGCGAGGACAAGCCCGAGCAGTGCTTCTCTCTGCTCATCGAGCTTTGCGACCATCCTGAATGGCTGACTCCAGCCGTTTCACTGACGTCGATTCCCACCGGAACCTCGGAACCGAGTGAAGAACTGTGGAATGCCGTCGGGCGAATGGGCTTTGACTCGCAGTCGCTGCGCGATGCACTGCGGACCCATCGGGCCAGGCCGCGCCTTTTGTCCTTGTGGGCCAGCGTGCGAAGTCCGCGCCTTCTACCAGATGTTCTGGTCAATGGGCGACGGGTCAGCGGATCCCAGCTGGACTCGCGGGTGATGGACGAGATCGATCTGCAAAGACTGCGGGCACAAGAGGCGCTGCGGGCTGGCGTGCCGCTGTCCCGGCTGTATGAGCAGCAGCGCGAGCAGTCGTTGGCCGAAGATTCTCGACGGACGGATTCACTCTGGGGGCAGGATTCTGCAGAGAGAGTTCGTGAGCCAAGACCGCGCTCGCTTCGCGTGGACCTGGATGGACTTCCCTGCCAAGGACCGACGATTGCGCCGACGACAGTGGTGTACGTTCTGAATCACGAGTCGTTTCAATCGGGGGCCCAAACGCGATCACTTCTGGATGCCGTGGCTCGTTATCGGGACAGGGTCCGACTCTGTGTGCTGCATGCGCCACTGACGCCCGCGGCTCGTCGTACGACGGAGCTGATCGCGCAAGTGGGTGCCATCGACCCGCAGCTCTACTTTCGGGTGCTTGATGAGCTGAGTGATCTGATGTCCCGTCGGTATTTTCTTCGGTATGAAGATGTTGCTCTGCTTTTGCGCCGACGTGGAGAGCTTGGCAAGGCCGAAGCGGCCAGCGCGCAGGGCAGAAACCGGGTGACCATCGATCTTGATCAGCTTCGGCGGCTGGGTCTGCGACCGGTTGGGCAGCTCATCATCGACGGCAGCGTCTTGGGTACGTGGTCGACAGAATCGCTTGCTCAGGAGCTTGGCCAGCGCAGCCGCCAAGGGATTCTTAGGCGCTTGAAAAAAAATGTTGCGCCCCCCCCTTGATCCTCGTTTGGGTGGAACTTATCTACAGAAATGACCGCTCGGGAATGCGTGGCCTTCGTCGGAAACGCAAGTTCCCATTGGTTCAAGACCGGCTCCCTACACTGCGTGGTCCCTGGCTGTGACAGTCATGGAACGCGCGGAAAAAGCCAAACTTCCCGTCTAGTAAGACACGTTAGGAGGATTCCCATGACCGCTGTTGTTCGTCGTCCAGTTGGTACTCAGTTTCCGTCGCTGTTTTCAGAATTTGATCCGTTTCGGGTGATGGAAGGACTGCTGCGCTTTGGTCCGCAGAATGAATCTGTGCAGCGCAGCTTTGAGTTTGCGCCGAACTTTGATGTCAAGGAAACCAAGGATGCGTTCTTGTTCAAGGCCGATCTGCCAGGTGTGAAGGAATCCGATCTCGAGATCACCCACACTGGAAATCGGCTCACGATCGGTGGCAAACGCGACGCGGAAGACCGGAAAGAGGGCGACAACTACTACATGGTTGAGCGAAGCTTTGGGTCTTTCCGACGTACGTTCACACTGCCGGAGAGCGCCGATGTGGACCAGATCAAGGCGGATCTTCAGGCCGGGGTTCTGAGCATTTCGGTTCCCAAGCGCACCGCTGCCCAGCCCCGAAAGATCAACGTCAGCATCGGTGAAAACAAGTAGTCTGCGATAGCAATCCTGGGCTTGCTTGTCCGCCGAATCATCCTCATTCCTAACGTCCTCCTTCATGAACAGTCCAGCACTTGCAGGCGATGGGATGAAGGAGGGAGGGGGATTCGTAGCGGACGGTTTCCAGTTTTGCGTTCTGGGCGGAGAGCCACTCGGCGACACCAGGGGCGGCATAGACATCGTCACTGAGCGCAACCTGCCAGGCCCCAGCCAGACTCTGGAGCTTGGCTGCGACGTTCACGGTGTGCCCAAAATAGTCGATGTCCGTGTTGAGCTTGACGGCGATGCATGGACCCACGTTGATGGATATCCGCAGACGCGAGAGTGAGTCGGATCGGTTGGGATGAAAACAGTCGTGAATGGCCTTGGCTGAAACCACCGCATCGAGTGGATTGGTAAACGCTCCCATCACGGCATCGCCGATCGTTTTTACGACGGCCCCACGCTGCGCTGCGATGATTTCGAAGACATCGGCAAAGTGCCTTCGTACTTCACGAAACGCCACGGCATCACCTTGCTTCGCATACAGGGCTGTCGAGCCCACCATGTCAGTAAACAGAATCGTCTGCTGTCCGATCGCGATGCGGACATCGGCACCCAGATGCTCTTCTCGGAACAAATCGCGGAATTCCTGCAGACTTAGAATGCGTCCTGGTCGCAGCGCCAGATCACTCCACTGCGCGGTTTCCAGAACAAACAGAGAGTCCTCTGTAGAGTCATTGTGAAGCAGCAGAGAGAAGCGCTCTCCAACGACAGATATCTTGTCAGGAGGACTGCTTGTGCGAAAGTCAATCTGTTGCGATCCGTCACCGCTTCCGACATCTAGATAGCCGTAACGTTTCTGTCCTTTCCACCGCATGCGATACCGCCCAGGGCGCAGAACGGGTTCAATTTTTTGGTGCTGACCTGGTTTTACGGCGTGCTGGACCCGGATGTGTTCTTTCGTCGCTGGTTCCGCGCTGCAAAAGGTCCGGTGCGGCACTTCGCGAATAGATGGATGCACATGGAAAGTGATCTCGATCGATTCGTTTGTGTCCGTTTCAAAGTCGATCAGACAGACCTCGCAGCTTGCCGCAGACGAGACTTCACCAAGACTGCCGTTCTGTTTGCTGACGCCGCGACAGTGCGGACACATGATGTCCCAGCTTAGATCCAGGATTCCTTGTCTCGTGGCATGGAGACACACACGCAGCAGCGCATCTTCGTCCACGTTCCATGCACGCGCGCGTTCCCGCACTTGGATGCGGAACAGATCTTGTTCGTCCCCGGTTGCGATCCATTCGATCAGCTTGCCGATGCAGTCCTTATCGAGTCCTTTTTCCGCGAGCACAGTGCGTATCGTGGAGAGCCTTTGTTGTGCGCCTTCTGCAAGCGCTGGTCCTGACTGCACGAGAGAGAGCGGCTTGTTCTCGCGGATCTCTTTGGCCAAGCGAGGAAGGAGCTGTGCGTAATCTCGGCCCAGGGTTGGGAATCCGATTCGCAGCGCCACGCTGGAAAGGAAGTTGCGCGGAACCGATCCAAAGTACAGGTACAGACGCGTCTTTTCCGTCGAGATTGGCTCCAACACAAAGACTGCGTAGACCGCCTTGGAAAAGCCGCTGCGATAGATCCGAACGGACTCTAGGAATCGCTCTGCGACCCAGTTCCAGGGAATTTCTTCCCATTCATGGAAGACGCCGCCCGGCTTCGAGGTTCCCCAGCGGTGACCATTGCGATCTTCAAACTTCATCTCGCTGACGTTGAGGGCGCGATTCATCCGAGAGGAATCGGCCAAGAGCTTCCACATGTCGCTGATCGCAAGATCAACATCGAAGTGCCAGAACCACTCAAGCCGTGGTTCCGACGCATATTCAGGTGGCCAGGGGTGTTGCGCCAGACATTCCTCTTTGGTTAGGAATCGAGAATCAGACGCTTGGGAGGTCATGAACACCCTCTGATTGAAAGAGTCAGGGACAGTGCTTGGATGTCAGATGCGCACGCGCAGCCCACTGCCCGAGTCAAATCATATCATCTGCAAGTTCCCGCTTTCATGGCAAAATCCTCTGGACCGTGGCTCAGACACCCACGAGGGGGTTCTGACTACGGGATGGCAGCCGGGTGACGGTGCGATGACAACGATTGGCATCACTGGGTCGGAAGGGCTTATCGGAACGGCACTGACGAAAGCGCTGTTGGACCGTGGCATCGTGGTGCGCCGCCTTGATCTACGTGTGCCGATCGGCCAGCCCGGTCGTGGCGATGTATTGGACCGGGAATCCGTCGAGATGTTGGCGCGCAACTGTGATGGTGTCGTGCACTTGGCGGCGGTGTCACGAGTCATCTGGGGCGAGCACGATCCCAGGCTGTGTTGGGACACCAATGTCATTGGAACCCAGAACGTCATCGAGGCGTGTATCGCGCAGCATCGCAGGCCGTGGCTCCTTTTGGCCAGCAGTCGCGAGGTGTACGGCCAAGCCAGCAGTCTGCCTGTATCCGAAGACGCTCCACTTGCGCCGCTGAACGTCTATGGCCGCTCGAAAGTGGAAGCGGAGCAGCGGCTCGAAGCGGCGCGGGGGCGAGGGCTAAGCACCGCGGTGCTGCGCTTTTCAAATGTCTATGGCGACATTCAAGATCATGCGGATCGCGTGATTCCGGCATTCGCTCTCGCCTCCGCTCTCGGGGAGACACTGCGCATCGACGGTCCGGATCACCTGTTCGATTTTACCCACCTGGCCGATACTGTGCGGGGCGTCCTCGCCGTCATGGAAAGACTGTCTCAGGGGGCGCAGCTCCCACCGATTCAGTTGGTGACTGGGGAAGGCACGTCACTTCGGCAACTTGCAGACCTTGCCGTGACAGCGGGGTGTGGCCGATCGCGCATCGTGTACGCACCACCGCGAAGCTACGACGTCGCACGGTTTGTGGGTGATCCGAGCCTGGCGCAGCGACTGCTGGGCTTTCGGACGCAGATTTCCCTGACCCAAGGGCTGGCCGCGCTGGTTGCGGCTTTCTCTGAGCGGGAGCGGCAGTCCACCTGTCGGTTGGTGTAGGGCTAGCTGCGCAGACAGAACGATGCGGCACCGATGGTCACACAGCGACCTGACGGGCAGTCTGCCGCTTTGCTGCAGCGGCGCGGGGCACAGACCTGGGTCGACATGGGTTCGCCAGGCAGCGTAAACCCAAGACCACCGCTGCCACCACCGGGAAGGCACTCGAGCAGAGGATCGCCGCATGGACGGGCCGCGTCGCAGCGTGCGAGGCAGCGCGGACTGCTCGGGGCGGGGGCGACGGCGCTATTCCAGGTAGCACACGCCGCGCTTTGCGGACAGCCGCTGCCACAAGCGATGGTGCACAGGTCGCGCGCTCCGAGCGCTTCGCACACACCGGTTGCACAGTCGCTCTGGCTGGGCTGCTCGTCTGCGCCAATGCAGCTTGCGCCGATGGCAGCGGGGATGGCTGCGAAACAGACCTTGCCAAACTGAAGCGGAGCTGAGGCTGCGGCGCCTGGCTTGCTCTGCGGTAGCTCTCGACAGAGCTGATCGGCCCGACAGTCGGTGTCCAGCGTGCAGGGTTTTGCGCAGATGGGCTGGCGAAACGCATCGCCGATTCCACCATCGGCAATGCTCACCTGACTGCGCGAGAGGTTGAGACAGACGCTGCCAATCGGACAGACCGCACCATCGCAGCCCTTGGTGCAGATTCCGTTTGCGAGTGACCCCGGGCAGGCTCCGTCCCGTCCGGGCTGTTCAGCGCCACACAGACAGCGAAGACCGCTCTGGCACTGATCGTCGCGACGACAAGGCTCGCCGACTTCACCAGTACTGACTACGATCTGACCGCTCGCGCTGCTGGTGCCACCAGGGCCAGCCACCGCCAGCGACACATAGTACGTGCCTGGTCGAGTGAGCGTGAAGCTCGGACTGCGGCTGCGGCTCTGCGTTTCGTCGAGCAGCGAGCCCATGCCACCATCGCTGGTTCCTGCGTCGCTGGTCCCATCGGCAGCCAACACTTGCCAGCGATAGCTCGACACGCCAATCGGCAAAAGCACAAGCTGCAGCGACAGCGGTGCCAGACCCTCGCAGCGCGGCTCATCGTTTGGGAATGTCAGCTTGCGACAGCCGGCGATGGTGAAGAGTCCGAGAACGCCTTGCCCTTGCCCATCGTCAGAATAGACGCCACTGTCGACGGAAGCATCACTCTTTAGGCCGAAGCCAAGATCGAGCGGTGCCGAAAGACACGCCCAGGTCGCCGAAGCCGCTGCCGCCAGCCCGATGACGAAGGCCGAAGACCATTTTCTCGACGAGGCTGTGCGTGAGTTTTGCATCATCCGCCTGGCAGCATACTGCGAAGCCGCTCTCGCAAACCAGTGTAGCGCTGGAGATCCCCGGTTTGGGTCACTGCGCGCCGTACAGCCCGTCGCCCGGCGACCAGAACCACCAGCTTTTTGCCGCGGGTTACTGCCGTGTACACCAAGTTTCGACGTAGCAGCGGAAAGTGCTGGATGTGCAGGGGTACGACGACGGCTTTGTACTCGCTGCCTTGGCTCTTGTGAACGCTGACGGCATAGGCCAGTTCCAGATCGTCACGCGCCTCGGAGTCGTACGCGACTTGGCGATCGTCCTCGAAGCGCACCAGCAGGAGGTCTTCTTCCTCGTCACGTCCGACGATGACGCCAATGTCGCCATTCCAGACATCGAGTTCGTAGTTGTTGCGGACCTGCATCACCTTGTCACCGACGAAGAAGCCGATCTTTTGCGGTGCCGCCGATTTCTCGACGCCTCCGTCGCTGGGGGGCACGCTGGAACCGGTCGCTTTTTGCGCCGCCGGATTGAGCACGGCTTGCAGGGCTCGGTTTAGCTCCTCGGTCCCGACTTCGCCGCGGTGCATCGGCGTCAGCACCTGCACGTCCTTTAGCGGGTCAAAGCCGAAGCGCTGCGGAATCCGCTCCGACACCAGCTTGACGACGGTTTCACGCGATTTTTGCGCGTCGTCGAGTTCGATCCAGTAAAAGTCCGCAAGCTTGCCATCAGACGGTGCCGATTGAGGAAGCTCGCCGCGCAGGATCGCCTGGGCATTGTCGATGATTCCCGACCCTTCCTTCTGACGGAAAATTTCCCGAAGCCGTGTCACCGGAATGCACTGGGAATCGATCAGATCGGCCAGCACACGGCCTGGGCCCACCGACGGGAGTTGATCGACGTCACCGACCAGAACGACGGTGGCACCTCCCGGAACTGCCCGCAGCAGCGTCACCGCCAGCGGAAGGTCCAGCATCGACGCTTCATCACAGACGAGCAGATCGATCTCAAGATCTTTGGCCGCTCGACCGCGCTCGCCGGGAATCAGGTTGAGCAGGCGATGAATCGTTTTGGCGGTGTGGCCCGTCGCGTCCGACAGCCGCTTGGCCGCTCGACCCGTCGGTGCTGCCAGACAGATCCGCAGCCCTGCTCGCACGTACGCTCGCACCAGTGCCGAGATGATCGTGGTTTTTCCCGTCCCAGGACCGCCGGTGATGATGCTCAGCGGCGAGGTCTCGACCCGCTGGAGCGCTGCCCGCT
>CAYTGC010000094.1:0-17656 GCA_964437195.1 uncultured Myxococcales bacterium
CCCACACCGAGATGTCCGGAGACCACTGCGCACCAACGGTGGCGTAGAAATACACACTGATGCACGCGCCGATGGTGGCCGGCAAGATCGCAAGTGCCAGACCCACTCCCCAGCGCTCGAGCACCGGCGTCGTCACCAGCGTCTGCGTGGCAAAGCCACCAATCGATGCGACCGCGAGGAGTACCGACGTAATCGAGTTGATCGTTTCCTGCGGCCACGCATCCTGCATCGCTGCGTTGGACTCGTACTGGACCAGCGCGCCGGTCCAGATGATGCCTGCCGTCCCGAGGATCATCCAGCGAACCAGCGGCACCGTGAAGATCTGTCGCAGGTGGCTCTGCTGGTTGACTGTCGAGCGGCGCTTGGCCGGAGCACGCGCCGCATAGTCCATTCGCACCAGCGCACTGGCGACGAGCCAAGCCAGCGCCGACACCCAAATCAGCCAATGAGACTTTATCTTCACAAACTTGAGCGCGATCGGGATCATCGTGCCCGCGATAAGACCGCCAATGCTGCCCCATGCCCCGAGCCTGGGCAGCAGCCAGCGGATCTGCGCAGCCTCGAGCGGTGCCTGGAAATAGGTCCACGTCGCCGCCACGCCAACCGTCGTTGCGATTTCAACCAGCAGATACAGCGCAAAGGTAGAAGCCGACGTCTGTTTCCAGTTCCAGGTGGCCGCCAGCGCCGTCAAAAATCCCAGCGACAGCAAGATGATGCGCAGCGCACCTGCCGCGGGTCGCTTGCGCAACAAATAGTTCAGGCCCAGCGTCGTCAGAGCAGTGAGCAAACTGCCGAAGAGCATTGCCAGCGGAATGTCGGGCTTCCGATGGTTGGTGAGGAACATGGCCGTCTGAAACGACGTCGAAAGGACGACGTTAAAGATCACGACGGCAGCCAGCCAGCGCAGGCTCCGTTCGGTCTCTTTCAGACGGGCGGCAGCGCCCTCAGCTGGGGTCATGTCCCTCCCCGCAAGACCTGCCCTCGATGGCTCGACGGAGCAATGCGCACAGATGACGGAAGATCCGCCAAGCCGTATGCGCATGCACAACCAGCCGGGGCAGCAGAGAGGTTACGTGCCCAATGCGAGCAAGACATTCTTTACTAAGGCAATTTTACTGCTCTATCTCGGCAATTGGAAGCGTCGGCTCTGCGCGGACTTGCGTTGATTTGCAAAGAAGCAATCGGCAGGACCACGCCAGGCAGCCAGACGGACCGCAAATGACGCAGCGCGTGAAAAGACAGGAATCAGCTTGGGCGACGGAAATGCTAGAGGAACTCGACCGACTGGAGCAGCTCGGGATGGAAGTTCTTGCGTGGCTGCACAAGGCTTGTGTGGTGGGTCTTCGTGCGTGACGTGATGACCTCTACGTCTGGGCTTACCAGCGTGCCAATCACTTCCTCGTCATCACCAAACGTGTAGTCGGTGCGGTCTTTGTAGGAGACAGTGTGTGAGCCCTGGCCACCGGCTCTGGTGGTGTCTGCCGCTTGTGCAGAGGTCTGGGCAAAAGCGTTGGCGGCAAACAGAGAAGCAACCAGGAAAGCCAGCATGGACTTGCGCATGTTCGGACTCCTTTGCGGTGAGCTGCAAACCTGGACAAGCGACCCGGCCCCCCGCCGAGTCAGATGCCAAGTGATATGAGCCCGAACGAGCGGACGCAGAAAAAGTTCTACGCCGCAAAAAGAAAATTGAGGCCTCGGTTAGAAGCCGCGGGGAGGACGAACGCAGGGCTGCCACACGCCCGGTACACCGACGGCATCCCAGGCTTTCTGCACAGTGTAGACTTCCTTGGCGCAGCGACCGTACAGCGTCTGCGCGGCCTGGGCCATCGCATAGCGAGCCTGCTCAAACGTCGCACTCGCCGTCAGCAGCTTGTTGTTGGTGAGGTAGAAGATGCGCAGCGAGCTCTCGATCCCGATCGCTGGAACCTCGACGGTCGACTTGGCGCGAGGATGAGTGCCACCCTGCGTCATGAGGACATGGACCAAGTTCGGCATGCCGCTGTTTAGGTGAACGCCACCGCGATCGACGCCGCCCGGCATGATGCGCTCGGCGTACCAGTCTTTGCTCTGGCCGTCTTTGGTGGGGTTGTCCATAAAGCGCAGCGAGCCGCCGGTCAGCTTCGGTCCCGCGACCTCTTTGCCGAGCAGCCATGTGTCAGCGGAGTGCTTGAACATCGCCGGGTTGCCCGTCTCGGTACCGCCTGATGCAACCCAGGCCTCGACGCCAGACCCCATGATGTCGCTCATGCCTTCGTTGAGAGCGCCCGATTCGTTTTGGTAGGTCAGGTTCGACGACGTGCTGGTCACCGCGTGGGTGATTTCGTGGGCGGTCACGTCGAGCCCCAGGGTCAAGTCGAGCAGCACCATGCCGTCGCCCTTGCCGTAGGCCATTTGGAAATACGGCGAACCGAGCCAAGCGGCGTTGTTGGGAGAGCAGCTAAAGCCCGACGGGAACTGCACGTTGACCGTCGCCACCATCTTCGCGCCCTTGTCGTCATACGAGTCGCGGTTAAATAGGTGTTTGTAGAAGTAGTAGGTGCTCGACTGCTGGTCGTAGACGTTGTTGACGCCTGAGTCAGTGGACTTGGGCTCGCCCTCTTTGCGCATCGCCGTGCCAGGCAGCATGCCCATCGCCGTTCCAATGCAGTTTCCACCAAGGCTGTGCAGCACGCGATTAAGCGCCCGGTGAATGTGGGTACGCTGCGAAACGACTTCCCCTGTCTCGACGGAGACAAAGATCTCCGCGATTTCCATGCCCTCGTCACTGAGATACTCGACCGTTGCCCGGTGAGCGAGCCGCACCGGATCGCTCGGCTGAGAATCTGGCGAAACCAGCGCCAGCGAAGTCGGGCCGTGGAAACGCAGCGTTCCTTCCTTTGCCACCGGTGCCAGCGCACGCCGAATGGCCTGCGTACCTGCCGTCGGCGTCTTCGCGGACGCGGGAACCACCACGCGAAGGTCAGGCTTAAGCTCGCCGACGACCGCGAGGACGGCCCCGCCTTTTTCCGACTGAAAAATCACTTCGCCATCCACCACAGGAATCCCCGCGTGCAGCTGGCCAAGACGGATGTAGTGCAGACCGAGTTCATCGGTCTGTTCAGAGATCACGGCAAAGCTGGTATCCGGCGACAGTCGATACGTCGGCGCCAGCCGCCCGAGCATCGCCAAGGTAGCGCTTGCACCGTCCACCACGGCGGCATCCATCCGTCCCGACAGGAACAGTGGGGTCTTGCTCGCACCCAGTCGCGCCGTCTCAAAACCGAGTGACGACACCGCAGCCGTCAATTCCGGAGCGGCTGACACTTCGTCGGTGCCTCGCGCTGTTCCGTCTCCACTTGCGCAGCCGCTAACGGCCACGCCGGACAGAAGCAGGGCAGACAGTGTAAGCAGGCTGCGACGACGATTCTTCGAACAGGACATGCAAGACTCCTTGGTTACAGCTACGGCCAACGCTTGGGTTTGGGAACCTAACTGCCGCAAGCTATACCACAAGGAACTGCACGCCAAAGGAGTCGTTGCAGTTGGTCTAGCTGCTCGGAGAACTGGCCGGACCAACCGGTTTTTGGCTGTCGCCAAGCTGCGCCGCAAAGGCCGCGTGAACCTCGGCGATGTGATCTTCGAGCGTCTCGCTGTTCCAGTGGGTGGTCGGGATCGCAGGCAAGATGTCGATGCGCAGCTCGATCGGGACAAACGTAAAGCCGTGCTTGGCCCAGTTTTCATGGGCACGATGTACGACCACGGGAACGATCGGTAGTCCCGTCGCCAGGGCCAAGTGCGCAAAGCCCTTCTTCAGCGGCTGAAGCCTGCCGTCACGACTGCGAGTGCCCTCGGGCCAAATCCAGATGCTGAGCTTGTTTCGCTTCACGAAGTCAGCGGTGTCACGCATGGCGGCAATCGCCGAGGAGCGATCCGAGCGATCGATCACCAAGTGTCCCGACAGAAAATAGAGCCAGCCAAAAAATGGAATCCTCAAGATCTCTTTTTTGGCAACGCCGCAACCACCGATCGGACAAATCCAGATCGCAACGAACGTGTCCAGCGTCGATACGTGGTTCGAGACATAGATTGCAGGACGGAATTCTTCGACGCGCTCGCGATGCGACACGATCGGCGTCGCGCCTGCCAGCCACAAGATGACACGTCCGACGATCTTCCCGTAGTAGTTGCACAACTTGACCCGTGCCGTCCGCCACGGCAGCAGCACGAGCGCAACCAGAATCGTCGCTGTCGCCAAGACGGAAACAAAGATGAATCCGACGACAAGACGGATGATCGAGACTATTCGACGTCCAAGCACAATCGCGCAGTATGAGGCTGAGACGCCTTGTGCGTCTACGAAATCGTCAGCGAAGTACGACGGCGAACAGCAGAAGCAACAGCACAACGAGCAAGGCGCTTATCACCAGCGCGAGTCGTTTGACCTGATCATCGCGCAGCGCGGACCGAATGAGTGGAGGAAGGTATGGATCCAAAAACAACAGCTGCTTGGGCAGCACCGGCTCGACGGTTCCCGTGGCGTCGGCGGCTGACGGCGGCACCGGGGCGGTTGGTGTAACCGGAACGGCTCCACTTGGTGAAGGCGGTGTCGCGAGGTTGGTCCCCGGTGGTGTCTTCTGTGGTGGGTTCGCTGCCGGAGACGAGGTCGGCGCGGGCGACGTCTCCAGTGTGGAGGCAGCCGGATCGGGAACGACCACTGGAACCAGGGCGCGAATCGGCGACTTGCTCGGTTCGACCGGCGTCACCCGCTTGGCTGGTTCGGGTTTGCTCACAACGCCTGCGGGCAGCGCATCGGTGCTGACTCGGTTTGCCGCGGGTCGAGCGCCCGGAAGCGGTGGAGGCCTGTAGCCTTCAGACGAGGGACGCTTAGGTGGTTGCGCGGAGGCCGCCGCCTTGAGCATGTCAGGCCGCAGCGTCCGTAGACCCATCGTCACGGCGGCTTTGACACCCGGATCGAGCTGCATGCCTTCTACGAGCAGATCGTCTGGATTCAGTTCCTCGACGTCCTCGCCCTTGGCCACGCTGTGGGCCAACGCATTCTGTACGTCGACGTGAAGCCCGCTCTCTTGCTCTTCCCAACCTTGGGCGACCTGCTTGGCGTCGGTGTTAAGCTGCTTCACCCAGTCGCGAATCGTCTGGTTGGTTGTGCCCGCCAGCGATGGCACTGTTGTCAGCACCCGCTGCAGCGCATCGGCCATGGCATTCCCATCGGAAAAACGCCCACGGAGATCCCGGCTGAGCGCCTGCATCGTTACATCATCCAGCTCTTTGGGAATCCCAGAAATGAGGCTGCTCGGACGCGGAATTTCGGCTTTGAGCACCCGGCTCACCACCAAGTACTCGTTCGACCCACCAAACAGTCGTCGCCCGGTCAAAAGCTCGTGTAGGACAATGCCCGCACCAAATACATCGGTGGCCGGCACCACTTTCTGGGTCACCTGCTCAGGCGCCATGTATGCGAGCTTGCCCTTGATGATCCCGGTCCGTGTCTGCGGACCAAAACCACCGAGCGCCTTGGCCACACCGAAGTCGATGACCTTCACCTGGCCTTCGTTCGACACCATGATGTTCTCAGGTGAGATGTCCCGATGGATGATGGGCTGCGGCCTTCCCGAGCCAGGATCTTTGTGGGCATGGGCGTGACCGAGACCACGCGCCACTTCGCGCGCCACAAATGCAGCGATCGCGGGAGGAACGCCTTTGCCGGTAAAGCCCTGCGTGGCCAGTCGCATCAGCTCCCAGAGCTGCGTTCCGCGGATGAATTCGCCCACGATAAAGGGAACCTTGATGCCGAGGTCTTCATCGACCGCCTCGAGCAGCGCATACATTCGAGCAAGATTCGGGTGCTGAAGCGACTTCACCAGCTTCGCTTCATTTAGGAACATTTCGCGGAACACCGGAAACTCGGTGCTTTTGTAAAGGGACGGCTTGATCCGCTTGACGACGACCTGGCTGGCCGGTCCAACAGAGTGCTCACCGCCGGAGTATTGGGCAAGATAGACTTCGGCCATCCCGCCTTCCCCCAGACGATCAATGAGCAAATAGTTGCCCAGACGCACGACGCCAGTTTCGGACATCACTTCATAAAGTACCGCAGTTTGCACAGGCATTTCATCGACTTTCGCGTCCGACAAAACCGCCTACATCCCGGGTAGTCAGCGACAAGTCCCGAAATCAGACTCCGATACGAAAGGACAGTGTGGCAGAACAGACATCGCGAAGTACCGTTGACCAGACCGCTGCCCCTGTTTCAAGATAAGAAGACCCGAAAGGAGAGAGAGCTTATGAAGAGAACCAGCATGCTTTGCCTACCGGCCTTGGCGCTTCTCGCCCTGACCACCATTGGCTGTAGCGCTCGTGAAAAGTCGATCTGCGACAAGTACGCAACCTGCGAGGGTGGCAACGACGCGGACAAGAGTGCGTGCGTCGACAACTGGATCGGGCGGACCCAGTATGCGACCGCGTACAACTGCGGCGAGGCGTGGTCGAAGTACCTCGACTGCATGGACGCCTCGGCATTCTGCAACAGCGGCAACCTGAAGACGGACTCGTGCTCGGCGCAGAGCCAGGCCGTGGCCACCTGTATCAACGCGGCAAGCGCCTACCTTAAGAAGTAAAAGAGGACTACCATGCGCATCATTTCTACTTGGCGTTCAGCAGGAATCGCACTGGCCCTGTTCACCGTCGTCATGGCGGGCTGTTCGGGCACCGAAAAGTCGATCTGTGATCGCGGTCGGCAGTGCCTGGGTGGCAATGACTTTGACTTCAACGCCTGCGTTCAGAACTACATCTACGAAGGCAAGATCGCGTCGGATTATAAGTGTGCCGACGCTTGGAACCTTTACCTGACGTGTATTGACACCACCACCACCTGTGACTCGATCACGGTGATTGGTGTCACCACCAAGGTGCTCAAGAACAGCTGCGACGCGCAGCGATCGGCGCTCGAGAGCTGCGAGAAGGCCGCCTCGACCAAGGGATCGGACCACTGGCTGACCACCGACAAGGCGTCGTCGACTGCTCCGTAACTCTCTCCTCTCCGCGTTTCTCGCTTTTCTGATATGACCATCTTTTCGCGATGGTCACGACTGCTCGCACAATCCGGAATCCGTTTCCCCCGATGAATCGGGGAAGCTGGTTTCGCGTTCTGCCGCTGCTGCTTGCGCTCTGGCTCGGCCTCTTTCCGTCGAAATCGCGCGCCGGCGATCCCGAGCTGCTGTGGCGCAGCATTGAAACCGAGCACTTTCGCATCACCTATCACGAGCCCCTGGGCCAGGTCGCACAGCGGCTCGCCCAGGTTGCAGAGAACTCGCACCGGATCCTGGTTCCGGTGATGAATCACAGTCCGCGGTTCCGTACCGAAGTGGTGCTGACCGATGACACGGATTCCTCAAACGGATCGGCCACCGCGATGCCATTTCCGACGGTGCGACTCTACCTGACGGCGCCAGACGATCGGTCTGAGCTCAACGACTTTGACGACTGGCTCTATGCGCTGTTCGTCCATGAGTACACCCATGTTCTGCATCTAGACACGATGGCGGGGCTTCCCAAGTGGATCAACCTGCTGCTCGGCTTTGGCATCAACAACGTGTATGCGCCAAACCAAATTCAGCCGCGCTGGTTCATCGAAGGACTCGCAGTTCTCGAGGAGACCGAGCGCAGCAGTGCCGGACGTCTCCGCTCTGCGATGTTCGACATGTACCTGCGCAGCCATGTGCTGGAAGGCAAGTTCCTGCGGCTCGATCAGGTGTCGAATCAGACACGACTTTGGCCGCGCGGCAATGTTCCCTATCTGTATGGTTCCGCGTTCCTCCGCTTTGTCATGAAGCGCTTTGGCCACGACGCCCTGGCGAAGGTCATCGCTCGCTACGGAGGCTGCTGGTCGCCGGACTGTTGGGTTCCGTGGGGTCTCAATCGATCCCTAAAAGCAGTGACCGGACATACCTACGGGCCGCTGTATGAAGAGTTTGCGCAAGAGCTACGGGAGCGATACAAAAAACAGCTTTCCGATCTGTCTCTGTCACCGCTTGGTGTCACCTATCCACGCCCCCGTTCAGACTGGAAAAGCTATGTCGATCGACCACAGTTTGTCGACGGCGGAAAAGCCCTCATGTGGCTCGAAACCGATCCGTACAAACGCCCGGCCCTGGTCTACTTCGATCTATCAACCGGCAAGGCCAAGCGCGAGCTAGAGATCGATGGCGCGGGTGGCTTGTCGGTCGCACCAAACGGCAAGTTCGCCGTGATGGCCAGACTCAACTACTTTCGCGCCACGTTTACGTTTCAAGATCTCTTCCTGTACCGTCGAGACCGGCAAGAGCTGATGGCACTTAGTTCGGGTCTGCGCGTGGATCATCCGGCCATCTCTCCTGATGGAAAACGCGTTGCGTTTGAAACGACAAGTGGAGGCACGCGACGTCTGGCCGTGATGGAGCTGCCACGGACGGATCGCAGCGATGAAAGCGAAAACGTAAATCCCAAGGCGTTTGCAGTGCCGGAAATTTGGCGCGCCAGAGCCGCCCGCCCAGTGTCGTTTCCACTTGCGCAAAAGGAATGGTCGCAGGTCTACACGCCGAACTGGTCACCCGACGGAAAACTCCTGACATTTTCCTACTGGCGGCAGGGTGGTTTCCGCGACATCGTGACGCTCAATCTGCACAGCGGAGAGCTGCGCTACATCACCCACGATCGAGCCCTGGATCTGGAGCCACGCTTTTCACCCGATGGACAGTGGATCTACTTTGTTTCTGATCGAACCGGAATTTACAACTTATACGCGCATCATATTGAGACCGGAACCACATATCAGGTATCAAACGTCGTAAACGGAGTCTTTTCCCCAGACATCTCTCCCGACGGAAAAATGGCAGCCGTGGTCGGATTTGTCGCAGAGGGTTATCGAATTGAAACGATTCATCTCGATCTCGCGACTGCCTTGCTTGCCCCTGCGCCACCTTCCGATCGTCCAGCGCCCAGCGACTCTGGCGACCCGGAGCTTGCGCGAACAAAACAGCATCCGGTGCACAGGTACAATCCGGCTCGCACCTTTTTTCGGGTTCCGGCATCGCTTCTCTCTGCGCAGCTTCCGATCTCTGCACCGGGTCCGTACGGACAGACTTTCGGACTCCAGTTTCAGACGAGCGACATTGTCGGAATCCACAATCTGACCGGCGGAATCACCATTCAATCGAAGCGCGCGGATGCGACCGGAGTGATCGCGCGTTACAGCTACAAGCGACTATGGAACGGTATCAATCTGGATGTCAGCCGGAGCCTGTATCCGCGCTACGGACTGCGACTCAATGGCAAGAACCAGAGCTACGATGAGGAAGCGTGGCAAGCCGGAGTCAGCACGGATCTACCACTGCTCCGCGACGTCGCTCGATCCGCAACGATGTGGATCGCCTATAACTTTTCCTACTGGCGCAATCTGTCCAAGGTTCCCATTCCGGGTCCGGATGACATCTCCTTGCGACTCCCTGAAGTCGGACGCTACGCAACGTTGAGCATTTCACTTGCCTACGGAAACACCCGACGATTTCTGTTTTCCGTCGGGCCCGAGCAAGGGGGATCGGTCTATGTGAATGCATCGGTGGCGCACCCGGTGCTTGGTTCCCAATACCTGGTCTACAACCTGCGCCTGTCTGCTTCGCAGAGCTTTGGGATTCCGTGGCCTTCGCGCTACCTGCGCAATCACACGTTGATGCTGGCATATGAAGGAGGAATCAGCGGCGGGGACCTCAAGCGGCGCGGTGTCTACTATGTCGGCGGATTTCCCGAAGCCGAGGACTTTCTGCGCGCGGCCCTTCTCGGTGCACGCCCCGGACAGCCACGGCTGCGGGGCTATTCTGCAGGCGCTACGTACGGAGATCAGTACCACGTACTCAACCTTGAGTATCGATTCCCGATTCTGTGGCTGGAGCGCGGCTACGACGCCCTTCCCTTCTATCTGTGGAGACTGCATGGAGCGGTATATTCAGACGTCGGTGGAGCATTCTTTGGCACCATCAGCCAAGACAAGCTGAAGGCTTCGTTTGGCGGCGAAATCCGTCTCGATGGATCACTCGGATACTACCTGCCCTTCATGCTTCAGCTTGGGTATGCGCACGGCTTTATGGATGGCGCAGACAATGGCTTTTACTTCCTGCTAAACAATCCGCTGTGATGAAGTATAGTGCCGCCCGCGATGCAGTCTCCCCTTGCGCTGTCCTTTGCAGTTGCGACACTGGCGACAATTCTGTCCCTGGTGGTGGGAGTGCTGCTTGCGGGACTCCTGTTTCTGCTTGGCCAAGATCGACTGAATCATCGATCTGGCGCCCGGCTTGCCGAGCTTGGTGATGCGATTCTGTCGCTGCCGCTGGTCTTGCCACCGACGGTGCTTGGCTTTTACTTGCTGACGCTCCTGGGAAGACACAGTCCGCTAGGACGACTGTTTGAGTCACTGACCGGAACACCGCTGACGTTCACCCCAACCGCCGCGGTCCTTGCTGCGATGGTGTCAGCACTGCCAGCGATTGCGCGCAGCACCCGTGCCGCACTGCGTGAAGTGGATCCTCTCTATTTCCGCGCTGCGGCATCGCTGGGTGCGAGTCGCTGGCGAACCCTGTGGACCGTAGGATTGCCGCTGGGCCGACGACAGATCGCGGCGGCAACGATGCTGGCGTTTGCTCGAGCGCTTGGTGACTTCGGGGTTACCCTAATGATTGCTGGGGACATTCCCGGATACACGCAAACCGCGTCGCTGGCTGTGTATGACGCGGTGCAGGCAGGCCGTGAACAGGATGCGCTGGCGTTGATTGTTCCGCTGTCTGTGTTTGCGCTGGCGGTGATGTATTTCGTCGGCCGACTGCAAGAGCCAGGAGAGCCCAAGCGATGAACGAAAAAGCGCAGGGCGGAAGCGGTGTCTTGTCTGCATCGCTGCGAATCTCTCCAGATGGAAAGTCGCAGCTTCAGATTGATCTGGCACTCCCTGTGGGAGTCACCGTTCTTATCGGACCGTCGGGTTCAGGAAAGAGCACTGCGCTCGATCTCGTGGCCGGACACCGGATCGCCGATGCTGGGCACATGACGCTGTTTGGCACTGAACTATTCCGTCGACAAAGTGGTCAGCCACCCACCACTTGGGTGCCACCGGAAAAGCGCCAGATCGGCTACGTCATGCAGCAGCCAATGCTGTTTCCCCACCTCTCGGTCGAACAGAATCTCGGCTACGGAATCCCGTCCCTTCCCACGGACAAAAAGCGGGACAAGATCGCAGCCCTCGCGGATGAACTGGAAGTATCAGAACTTCTACACAGGCGCCCAAGCGAGCTGTCCGGCGGACAACGTCAACGAGTCGCGCTGGGACGCGCCTTGCTTACGCGGCCAAAAGCACTGCTGCTTGATGAACCGCTCTCCGCCGTCGATCTCGGACAGAGACAGAAACTCCTCCTCCGCCTGGCTGCCCTGCTGCGTCACCTGGATATTCCTGTGCTTTACGTTACACATAGCCCAGAAGAGCAACAGTTCTGGTCAGCCCCCACGTTGGCGTTGGCTGCGTCCCCCTCCAAAGCGGATCTTGTTGAGTTAGTTCCCGTCTGAATTTGAATCGCTTCGTTTACGGCGCGGGAACTCTTGTGTGAGAAACGCGCACGATGCGCACCAGGTGCGTACTCCATAAGCCTATATTTTTTCGTGATTTTTAAACTTTATTTATGAATACTGTGACCCAACATACAAGGGTCAGATCATGTCGCTTACGCCAGATCCCAAGAAGACAACGGGGAAGCACACTCCCATCAGCAAGCCCGAACCCGCCAGCAAATCGCCAGAGATGGCCGATGCGCTCGACGGACAGAACCACAGCAACATCGAAAAGATCCGCAGCATTTTGTTCGGCAACCAGATGCGCGACTACGAGACGCGGTTTGTCCGTCTCGAAGAGCAGCTCACCAAAGACATCGCAGAGCTGCGCGACGATTGTCGTCGCCGCAATGACGCCATCGAAAGCTACATGCGCCAGGAAATGGAAGCGCTGAGCGAGCGGATCGCGGGCGAGTACGAAGGCAGAGCCAGCTCGCTGAAGGAGCTGGGAAAGTCCATCGATGAGCTGAGCGCAGGCCTTGACCACAAGACGCACCAGCTAGAAGAAGCGCTGAGCAAATCGAACCGGGAGCTGCGGCAGCAGGTTCTGACGCAGGGCAAGCAGCTACGAGATGACATGCAGCAAGGGCTGGCCGAGCTGACGGCGGTCGTACAGCGTGAACTGGGTCAGATTCGCGGCAGCAAGACGGACCGCAATGCGCTCGCAGGACTGCTGACAGAGCTAGCTGCACGCCTGAGCGCCGACGTTCCCTAAGCCTCGTTTTGGGCGATGCGACCAGAGACGCACGAAGGCGAAGCCGAGCTGCCGGTCGAACAGACCAGCCAGGCGATGGACGAGCTGCGCTCGCTCCTGCTGCAACCTGAGCAAACAGAGATCGAGTCGCTCAAGCAGCAGCTTGCCAGCCGGGTTTCCGTCGATGCAGCAAGCGTCGCGGACGTGTTGTCTGCGGCGGTCTGCATCGCATCTGAAAAGGACGAAGCACTCTCACAGGCACTCCAACCGCAAATCGAAAGCGGCCTGCGCAGCTCGGTTCGGCGCCATCCTGAAGTCATCACCGAAGCAATCTTTCCTATCATCGGTGGCGCAATTTCTCGCGCCGTTCGGGAATCCCTTAACCGACTCCTTCAGCAGACTACGTACGCGATGGAGCACGCCTTTTCGCCGCGCGCATGGCGCTGGCGTATCGAAGCACTGGCGACGGGAAAGTCCTTCAGCGAAGTGGTCCTTCTGCACAGCTTGGTGTACCGCGTTGAGCAGGTCTTTCTGATCCATCCAGAGAGCGGTCTCCTGCTTCATCACGTCATGTCTCCTCAGGTTGCAGAGCAGCTAAGCGAGGAAGCCAAAGACATATCGATGGTCACCAGCATGCTGACCGCGATTCAAGACTTTGTGCGCGATTCCTTTCGGGTTGAAAGCAAAGCAGCTCTCGATAGCATCGAGGTAGGAGACCTCAAAGTATGGATCGAGCGCGGCCCGCAGGCAGTCCTGGCGTGCGTGATTCGCGGCACAGCTCCGTCGGAGCTTCGTGATCTTCTGCGGAGCACGGTGGAAACGGTGCACCACCACTACATCGACATCCTACGCAATTTTTCTGGTGACACAGACGAACTTGCTCCCGCGCGACCCCAGCTGGAAGCGTGCCTGCAAGAGAAACAGAAGCCCGAAGAGAAAAGCTCGCGGTTGCCTCTCTTCTTTTTCGGAATCGCGCTGGTGGCGACCTCATTTTTTCTGGGCAGAGGATTCCTTCGTGAGCGACGTTGGAACCAACAGTTTCTCTTTGCCGTTGAGTCGATCAAGAGAGAGTCCGGCGTGGCTCTTTTGTCTGCATCACACAATTCAGGAACTTTCCGTTTTCATCTGCTGCGTGATCCAGAGGCAGAATCCGAAGAACGGATTGTAGAAAAAGCGGGTCTTTCCACCGCGCAGAAGCAGATCGAGTTCACTCCCTATCTGTCTACGGAACCGCAGATCGTGGAGCGGCGAGCAGCGCAAATTTTGAAACCGCCAGTCGGTGTGACGCTCTCCTTTCAGTCCAACAACGGACAACTCCTTGCCAAAGGAATTGCCCCTGCCAACTGGATCGATGAGGCCAGACTGCTCGCGCGACTGATCCCCGGCGTTCGCCAGTTTGACTGTCAAGCGACAGCGTTGCCTCGCCCGAAGTCACTGTATCGCGTGCTTCATGACCGAGCGCAGGTGCTGGAATCCATCGAGTTCCACTTCCGCGCAGGTAGCGTCGAACTACTCCCCGGTCAGGAAGAACAACTGCAGCGTGCAGTCAGCGTGATGAAGGAGCTTGTACAGCTTGTCGATAACGATCAAACCGGAATGAACCTCACCATCGAGGTCCACGCGCACACGGATCCCATCGGAACAGAGCTCTATAACCTCAAGCTCCGGGAAAGCCGAGCCAAGATGATGCGTCACTGGCTCGCAAGCGCAGGGGTCGATATGCGCCGACTCAAACCGGTGGCACCGCTGCAGTTTGAACAGGAAAAAGCAGAGCGTGCCGCATCCTTCCGAGTCGTCATCACCGGCGGATTCAAAGACAACGGATAGCTCCCATGATCCAAAAAAAAATCTGCATGCTAGGCGCATATGCTGTCGGAAAAACCAGCTTGGTACGGCGCTTTGTGCACAGCATGTTCACCGACAAATACCTCACCACCGTGGGCGTCAAGATTGACAAAAAGCAAGTCCTGCATGATGGCAAGGAAGTCTCGCTGCTGCTGTGGGATCTGTACGGCGAAGATGAATTTCAGCGGGTCCAGACCACGTACTTGCGTGGCTCATCAGGGCTCCTCATTGTTGCCGATGGAACCAGACCTGCAACGGTAGAGAAAGCGGTTGAGCTGCGTGACAAGACCTTCGGAACGATTGGATCCGTTCCTGTCATTCTGCTCATGAACAAGTGTGACTTGCAGCCGCAGTGGGAAGTGAAACCAGAGCGCCTCGCAGAGCTCGCAAAGAGCGGCTGGCACATCCTAAACACCAGCGCCAAGACCGGGGAAGGAGTCGAGCAGTCGTTCTCCCAACTGACGGCCCAGATGATGCGTGGAGCTGCAAAGTGACCCCACTGCCCGAAAAAATCCTCCAGCATGCCGTCGAAGATTTGCTGTCTACGCGCCATCTTGCCTACCTGGAAGTTGACTCCGAAGGCTGTCTCCTCCAGTGC
This sequence comes from uncultured Myxococcales bacterium, assembly GCA_964437195.1. Classification (GTDB taxonomy): domain Bacteria; phylum Myxococcota_A; class Polyangia; order Palsa-1104; family JAEUJZ01; genus JAEUKA01. Next base: position 14,760 of record CAYTGC010000094.1, read on the forward strand.
GGTGGAGCCCTCGCGGAACATCATCTCTTGTCGCTTGAGCGAGGTCACAAGGTTGAAGACGCTCTTCCTTTTTTGCTAGGCCTTCTGCCCTGTCCTGAAGACAAGATCGTCCTTCGTGCCGTGCAAACAGACAGCGGAGCCTGCCTGGACGTACACGTACTATCCGACCAAAACACAGGCACCAGTTGGATCGTCCTCCTCGATGCTCGCAGTGAACATGACACCAAGCAGGTGATGCAGCAAAAAGGGAATGAACTCAGCCTCCGCAGCGAAAGACAAGCCCAGGTTCTGGATGCACACTTGGGAAGGTCGGTTGCGCAGCTGCTGCTTGATGGGACCTGGCCGATTCGCAGCAGCGGTGAGCGGCGTCAAGCAACCATCCTCTTTTCGGACATTCGTGACTTCACTCCCTTCAGTGAACGCAGCACGCCAGAAGCCGTCTTCCGCACCCTGAATCAGTACATCCCGGCCATGATCGATCCGATCGTTGCCAATGGCGGTATCGTCGATAAAATTGCGGGAGACGCAGTCATGGCGGTCTTCGGACTTCTGTCTCCACAGGAGTCCGCTCCTCACTCTGCCAGACTGGCTGCCATGCAGATCATTAGGAATGTCACGCTGCTCAACCAGACACGGAAGAGTGACGGTGAGCCGTGTTTGGAAATAGGAATCGGCATCACGACGGGTCCAGTTGCGGTTGGTCTGATTGGTACGCTTGAGCGACGTGGTTTTGCGGCGATTGGTCACCATGTGAACTTTGCCTCACGACTGCAAGGACAGGCGCGCCCTGGTGAGCTTCTGGTCGATGAAGAGACGTGCCGACTTCTTGGTCAGGAGGCCAAGGAATTTACGCAACGAACGCTCCAGCTCAAGGGCTTCCGAGAACCTGTACCGGCGTACGGTTTGGTCCCGAAGACCGATGACAGCGCAGAACACTAGCTCGACCCTCCTCCCTTTTAGTACGATCGGTGCATGCGTAGCTTTGTGAACTGGGCAGGCACTGTCATTTCCTCGCCAAAGTGGTGGCACACTCCCGATAGCGAAGAGGCGCTTTCTGACATCGTACGGCGGACGGCGCAGCGAGGAGGCCGCGTCAAAGTCATCGGCGCAGGTCATTCCTGGTCACCGATCGCGGCTCCGCATGATGTTGCGCTGTCACTCGACAAGCTAAGCGGAATCCTGTCGCACGATCCTGTGCGCAGTGAAGTGACTGTCCGGGCTGGAACTCGGCTCAAAGATCTGAATGCAGCGCTGGCCCAGCGAGGACTGGCACTCCCAATCGTCGGATCCATCGCCGAGCAAGCCATCGCTGGCGCAATTGCCACCGGAACACACGGCTCAAGCCTGACGCATGGAAACCTGGCCAGCCTGGTCACGGCAGCTCGTCTTATCGACGGACAAGGGAATGCAGTCTCGTTCCTCCCCGATGATCCGGGTCTACAAGGTGTGCGTGTTCACCTGGGCGCGTTGGGAATCCTGACAGAGCTGACCCTGCGGGTGATTCCTGCGTTCCGTTTGGCAGAAGAAATCACCGAAATTTCCGTGGCCCGAGCGATCTCAGAACTGGAGGTCATTTCGCACAGTGCAGAGTACGTAAAAATCTGGTGGATCCCGCACACGGAACACGCACTTGTGTATCGGTACTTTCGCACCGATGAACCAGACAGCACAAGACCTCATCCTGCGACGCTGCGCTGGATCGATGATCAGCTTGGGCAGAAGCGTATCTTCCCGCTGTTTGCCGCGTTCCAGAACCGATTCCCATCCACAGTTCCGGCGCTCAACAGTGCGATTAGGAAGACGCTCTTACGACCACGGCTCGTCGGAACGAGCACACTGATGCTGTCCACAGTGATGCCAATCGTTCACCGAGAAACCGAAGCGGCAGTGTCGCTTTCCCAAGGCGCGGAAGCGTTTGATCGCACGGTACGGATGCATCGGGAGGAACCCTGGCGTGCCAACTTTCCGCTCGAGGTCCGATTTGTCCGTGGTGACGACGCTTGGCTAAGTCCAGCGCATGGTCGAGATACGTGTCAGATCGGAGCGTACACCTCACAGTTCCGCCACACCGATGCGTACTTTGCGGGCTTTTGGCGGGCACTCCGCTCGCTCAGTCCGCGTCCACACTGGGGCAAGGAACACGCGTACACCCATCACGACATTCGACCACTCTATCCTGCCTTTGATCAGTTTCTCGCGCTGCGTGACAAGCTGGATCCCAATCGCACGTTTTCATCGCCACACCTTGCCCGAATCCTCGGTACGGCAGGCGTGGCGAACACTGCAAAATAGCGACGGGGCCAAGGCAGTCTTGGGCCAAAGTCTGCTGTCCGCAGCCGATCTGCTTGTAACATAGAGAGGAAGCCGCAACCGCAGGTCTACAGGGACCGCTTGCGTGGCTCCGCGACCATGCAGCCAGACTCGATGGATCCAGCCAGCTGGATCGGCAAACAGATCGGAAACTACCGATTGACCAGAGTCCTGGGTCGCGGTGGCATGGGAATGGTGTTTGAGGGGATCCACGACGGTGTGATGGGACGAGCGGCGATCAAGATCCTCCGCCCTGATGTAAGCAGACACTCCGACACCACTGCACGTTTTTTTAACGAAGCCCGTGCCGCCAACGCCATCTTGCATCCTGGCATCGTGCGAATCTTCGACTGCGGTGTCAGTGATTCGGATGTGGCCTACTTAACGATGGAGTTTCTGGAGGGCGAGTCTCTGCGCAGTCGACTCGCCAAGTACCATACAATTCCTACCAAGACCGCGCTGCGCACCGCTCGACAGATCGCATCTGCACTCGCCGCCGCCCACGCCAAGCAGATCATCCACCGCGACATCAAACCAGATAACGCACCTGCCGTCGTGAGGGTCGCAAAAACTTCCCAGCCATTGAG
>CAYTGC010000095.1:0-17648 GCA_964437195.1 uncultured Myxococcales bacterium
GGGCTGAGCGTCGACAGTCGGCGATGATGCAGGACCGACTGGGTCCAAACCGCGCAAGCATTGGTCCGCTGAAGCTGTGGGGCATCCTCCACTTCGTCGCAGACGCGATCAAGATGATGTTCAAAGAGGACGTGGTGCCGGCCAAGGTCGACCGCTTCCTGTTTGCGCTCGCGCCGGTGATGGCGATTGCTCCGGTGCTCATCACCTTCGCGGTGATTCCGTTTGGCCCGGATCTCTGTGTTGGACAAGTGCTGAGCGTGGTGAGCGATCCCGGCCAGTGCAAAGCGACCATTCCGCTGCAGGTTGCACGGATGGACGTCGGCATGCTGTTCTACTTCGCGCTGGCGTCGCTGGCGGTGTACGGAACGACGCTCGCCGGTTGGGCTTCGTACAACAAGTGGTCGCTGCTCGGTGGTCTGCGCGCCTCTTCGCAGATGATGTCGTACGAAGTGTGCATGGGCCTGTCGCTGATGGGTGCGTTTCTCGTCTATGGTTCGCTGGAGCCAAACGCGATTGTGGTTGCGCAGGGTTCCAGCATCTTGAACTGGGGCATCTTCACGCAGCCGCTGGCGTTTGTGCTGTTCTTCACCGCCGCGATTGCCGAGACCAAGCGCGCCCCGTTCGACCTTCCCGAAGGCGAGCCCGAGCTGATCGGGTACTTCGTCGAGTACTCGGGAATGCGGTTCGGCATCTTCTTCCTGGCCGAGTTCATCGAGACGATCTTCCTCTCCGCCGTCGTAACGACGGTGTTCCTCGGTGGCTGGCAGGTTCCGGGGCTCGACCCGTCGGGATTTGGTAGCTTCCACCTGCCGCATCTGGCGGTCGTGCTGATTCAGGTGGTGGCGTGGTCGCTGAAGATTCTGTTCTTGTGCTGGCTCCAGCTGCTGATTCGCTGGACGCTGCCGCGCTTCCGTCCCGACCAGCTCATGCGGCTCGGATGGAAACAGCTCCTGCCGCTGTCTCTGCTCAACATCATCATCACCGCCGCGGTCGTGCTGTGGCGGTCGGGAGGCAAGTAAGCCGTGTCCTCGCATCACGCACCCGCCCATTCCGAAGCCACTCCGCAGACGAGCGGCAAGGTCGGCAAAGTTGGCGTTCGCGTCGTCGGTCGGCCTGACTCTCTCGAACAGCGCGTCTATCTGCCGGAGGTCATCCGTGGCCTCGGCGTGACGGCGAAGCACTTTTTCGCCAACCTGTTTGGCCGCAAGTACACCGTCACCGTCGAGTATCCCGAGCAAAAGCTCAAATACGCCGACCGCCACCGCGGACTTCATCGTCTGATGCTGCGCGACGACGGCGCGGTTCGCTGTGTCGCGTGCATGCTGTGCCCAACGGTCTGTCCGGCCCACTGCATCACGATTGTCCCCGAGGAGACCGGCAACAAGAACGAGAAGCGCCCGCGCATCTTTGAAATCGACGAGCTTCGCTGCGTCGTCTGCGGCCTGTGCGTCGAGGCTTGTCCGTGTGACGCGATTCGGATGGACTCGGGGGTGCACGCGCCAGCGGTTGATTTCCGGGGCGATGCGATTCAGACCAAGATCGACATGCTGAAGCGCGGCACTTCGTCGGTGGCGACACAGGGCGGCGTCGGTTCGGATTGGCGGCAGAAGCAGCCGTCGGTCAAGCAGTACGATCCTCCAAAGTAGGCCATCATGCTGCGGCCTGGCTCCATCGCCAAAGAACTGACCATCACCCACATTGTGGGTGAACAAGACTTGGCACCGAACGTTGCGGTGACCGGTACGGGCGGTGGTCCCGAACACAACCTGTTTCCGCTCGTTCTTGGGACGGCGAAGCTGATTGCTTGGATGGAGCTTGCGGCCGCCAAAGCCATGGAGCCGATGCTCCTTCCTGGCGAGCTAACGGCTGGCATCGTTGTGCGGGTCGAGCACCATGCACCGACGCCACTTGGCGGCACGGTGCGGATGACGGCTCGCTACCTTGGACCCGAAGGCAAGTTCCATCGCTTCGAAGTGCTGGCGCACGATGACGCGGGCGAGATCTTTCGTGGTCAGCATGTCCGCGCGGTGGTCGAAGCCCGCCGTCTGGAAAAAGGCGCATCTCGTCGCCTTCGTCGCTAGTTTCCCACCACATTCGGACGGCGGGTTTTTGCTGCGCAAGTCGGCAGGCTGTGTACGCCTGCTGGGCGTTGCGCGTGGCTACTTTTTGTCCGACAGCGCTTGCCGAATCAGGAACACCGACAGCACGAAAAACGCACCCGCAGCGATCACGTCGCCACCGAGGCCGAGTCTCGCCCAGTATTCACGCCCAACATCGAGCTTGTTGGCGACTGGCTCGGCGAAGCCCTGTAGGAACGCGATCAGCATGCCAGCCAGCGAGCCACCCGCAACAAGCCCCGTTGCGTAGAGCATGCCAGGACCAATGTCTGACTCGGCTGCGGCTGCTTTGCCTCCCGACATCAGCGTCCGACGGCGATTGACCAGCCAACGGACCATGCCTCCGACGAAAATCGGCGAAGTGGTCGACAGCGGCAGGTACGCTCCGACTGCCCAAGAGAGGGCATGGGCGCCGGCGAGCTGCGCCATCAGCGCCATGAACACACCGACGAGAACTGGGCCCCACGGAAGCTGCTGACTGAGCTGACCTTTGATCATCGTCGCCATCAGCATCGACTGCGGCGCAGGGAATTTTTCCGTCCCAATCGCATGCTGGACACCGGGAATTGAGCGATCGAGGAGCAGCAGCGTTCCGCCAATGACCAGCACCGATACGACAACGCCGATCATCAGGCCGATTTGTTGTTTGTAGGGCGTTGCGCCGACGAGGAACCCGGTTTTGAGGTCTTGCGAGGTTGCGCCCGCGTTCGCCGAAGCGATGCAGACGACCGAGCCGACGAGAAGGGCAGCGGCTTGATAGGCGTCGCCGCGCCAGCCGATGGTGATAAAGACCAGACAGGTGCCCATCAGCGTCGCAATCGTCATGCCGGAAATGGGATTCGACGAGCTACCGATGATGCCGACGATGCGGCTCGCTACCGTGACGAAGAAGAAGCCAAATAGCACAATCAGCGCCGAGATCACGAGGGAGCCAGGGAACTTGCCGGGCAGATTCGGCAACAGCGCAATCAGCAGACCAAGGCCGATGGTACCGATGACGACCAATCCCAGCGGGAGGTCGCGCTCGGTCCGCACCGCTTCGGTTTTTTGGCCACCGCGAAGGTCGCGAATCGAATCACGGAAGCTGCTGACGATGGTGGGCAGCGTCTTGAGCAGCGTCATCAGGCCGGCACAGGCAACGGCTCCGGCGCCGATGTACCGGACGTAGGCGCGATAGACTTGCTCAGCGACGGAATGCGAAGCAATCCAAGCATCGCCGTAGCCGAGCGCATGCAGGTCGGCCACACGCTGGGCGTCCGGGACATACATCGAGATGAGCGGAATCAGTGCCAGCCACGACAAAACGCCACCGGACGTCATCTCGGCGGCAATGCGTGGTCCCACGATGTAGCCAACGCCAAGGTATTCCGGCGTGATGTTGCACTCGAGGTTGGCGTTCGGATAGACCGACTTTGGCCCGGTGCGAAGACCCGGCGTGTCTCGCCACAGCTTCAGCACGCCCATCAGCAGCCAGTAGCCCGCCGCCGCAAAGACGCCATGGAAGACCCGTCGTGCCAAGTCGCCACCGCGCTCGCCGACCATCAGGACTTCTGCGCAGGCCGTGCCCTCGGGGTAGGGAAGCTTGCCGTGCTCCTTGACGATGAGACTGCGACGGAGCGGAATCATGAACAAAATTCCGAGCACTCCACCAACGGCAGCCAGCGTGAGAATTTGTCCGTAGCGGAAGAAGCTGTCGCCCTGCGCGAGGAACAGCAGCGCAGGGACCGTGAACACGACGCCCGCGGCAATCGATTCACCCGCCGAGCCGAGCGTCTGCACGATGTTGTTTTCGAGAATCGTGCTCTTGCCGAACTTCTTGAACACCGCGATCGAGAGAACAGCAATCGGAATCGATGCAGAGATCGTCAGACCAGCGCGCAGCGCGAGGTAAACCGTGGCGGCGCCAAACAGGATACCGAACAGGGCACCGAGGAGGACTGCTTTCGGAGTCAGCTCTGCGACGTCGGCGTCTGGCGCAATGTACGGCACATACGGCTGCTGCGAGGTCGATGAAGCGGCGGGTTTGGGGGCTGGGGCACCGCCCTCCTCAGACGAGGTGTGCGCGGTAGCCAAGTGTTCGGTACTTCGACGGGGCGACATCAGGTCGGCCAGGGTATCATGCTTCCCTACAAGTCAAGGGCGTTTTTCGTCGACTTCTTCGACTGACGCAGCGGTAAAATTTGGCGATGAAGACGTACCTGAGCAGCGGTGACGTGTTCCTTGGCCACAAAATCGTCGGTGAGCACCCCGAACGGCCAGAGCGCTTGCAGGCCATTTTGACCGCGATCGACTCGTCGGATCTGGTCGGGCGGTTCCGCTGGACGCCAGGTCGACGGGCCACGCCCGAAGAACTGCTGCGCGTTCACACCGCGCCGTACCTGAACGATCTGCGGCAGAAAATGGGCGACTTGCAGCCCAAGGGGCAAGGCTGGCTCGATCCGGACACTTACTATGGGCCGGGATCGTATGAAGCGGCGCTGCATGCAGCCGGAACTGCGACGGAGCTGGCGCTCAAGATCGCGCAGAGCAAAGGGGAACCGGGCGACAACGGTTTTGCCCTGGTGAGACCGCCGGGACACCACGCCTGCGCCGACCGTGCGATGGGTTTCTGCTTGCTCAACAATGTGGCAGTGGCCGCGGCCGCAGTGCGAGCGACGGGACGGCGGGTGGCGATCGTTGATTTCGATGTCCACCACGGCAATGGCACCGAAGAGATCTTCAACCGTGACGGTGGCGTGCTGTTCATCAGTCTGCATCAGTTTCCGTTTTATCCCGGCTCGGGAGCGGCCACGTCGATAGGTGAAGGCAACGGGCGCGGCTCCATCATCAACATTCCGCTTCCCGAAGGCAGCGCCGGTCCCGAGTACAAGCTGGCGTTTAAGCGTGTCGTCATGCCTGCGCTGCGACGGTTTTCTCCCGACGTCATCTTGGTGTCGGCGGGCTTTGATGGTCACAGCCGGGATACGCTCGCTGGCATGTCGCTCGTTGAGGATGACTATGCGGCCATGGTGTCTTCCCTGCTATCGGTGCAGTCACGGCTTCTGCTCGTGCTCGAGGGTGGCTATCACCTGGCTGCCCTGTCGGCGAGTGTACTTGCGGTGCTGCGGGTGCTCATCGACCCAAGCGGCTATCGCCCGTCGGGACACGACGCCGGGACTGCGCCATCGGATGCGGTTCGGCAGCAGCTAAGCGAGCTTCAGAAGCTCCACGGTCTGTAGGTGAAGCTGTGCTAGCTTGCCGCCGTGCCAGTTGCCAAAGTCGTGTTAAAGCGCGGTCGTGCCAATCCCGTGTGGCGCGGTCATCCGTGGGTGTTTTCGGGGGCGATCCAGAAGCTACCACCCGGGCTTGCTCCCGGTGATGTGGTTGCGGTGCATGACGCGGACGATCGACTGATCGGGCACGGCTTTGCCAATCCGCGCTCACAGATCGTGGTGCGGATGCTGCAGCTTGGCGAGCTGCATGGCGGTGCGCTGCCAGACGTCGCTGTTCACACCTTGCCGCCGACTGCCCTCGTCGCCTCGCTGATCACACGGCGGATTCAGGAAGCGAGCCTTCTGCGCCGCGCAATTGGCCTACCGCGATCCGACACGACCGCGTATCGGCTCATCAACAGCGAGGGCGACGGACTGCCGGGTCTGATGGTGGACATGTTCGGGGACGTAGCGGCGGTGCAGTTTTCGACGCTGGGCATGAAGCTGTGCGAGGATGCGGTCTACTCGGCGCTGCGCGGCTTGCCGGTGCCACCGTCGGTCATCATCGAGGCCGCGGCGGGTAGTTTTGCTCAGGTCGAGGGTTTTTCCTCGCAACAGCGGGTCGTTTTTGGCGATGAAAAGCTGCTTGCGGATGGGACGCTTTGCCTCGAAAACGGTGTGCGGTTGCGGATTGACGTTCGCGAAGGCCAAAAGACCGGGGCGTTTCTTGACCAGCGCGACAACAGACTGCTGCTCGGAAAATACTGTGCGGGGGCAAAGGTTCTCGACGTCTATAGCTATGCTGGAGGCTTTGCGCTGCAGGCGCTTCGACATGGCGCGGTGCAGGCGACCTGCGTCGATATTTCGCCACGAGCGCTGAAGCTGTGCAGTGACCACGCCGAGCTGAACAGCCTCGGGCCGCTCACGACGGTCGAATCGGATGCGTTTCGTTTCCTCGAGGGTGCGACACCGCTTTCCTTCGACGTCACGGTGGTCGATCCGCCCAAGTTTGCGCGCGCGCAGAAGGACCTGCCAGCGGCGCTCAAGGGCTATCAGCGGCTGAACGCACTGGCGATGGGAACCGTGCGGCGTGGTGGACTTTTGGCGACTTGTTCGTGCTCGCAGCTCGTCGATGAGCAGTCGTTTTTGCGCATGCTTGCGGCTGCGGCAACCGATGCGGGGCGTCGGGTGACTGTGCTCTATCGCGGCAGCCAAGGGCTCGATCATCCTGTGCCGCCGTCGTTCGACGAAGGTCGCTATCTGAAGTTTGTCCTGCTCGGCGTACTGTAGAGATGCGGACCTAAGTTCCGCTGCACCACAGAAAGTCGATGTTGGTTCCTCTTCTTTCCGTCGCTGCGCTTCTCTCCGCGATCCTCTTTAGCATGTGGTCGCGGCAAAATGTCGGGCTGCTTGCCTTGGCCTTTGCGTATGGGCTTGGGGTGTGGGGCGCCCACCTGACGCTACGGCAAGTGATGGCGGGCTTCCCAGTGCCGCTGTTTTTGACCGTGCTCGGCCTGACGATGCTGTTTGGCCATGCGCAGCAAAACGGCACCCTCGCGAGGGTGGCCGGGTATGCCGTGCAGCTTGCGCGCGGTCGGCCAGGCCTTTTGCCGCCGATCTTCTTTTTGCTCGCGGTGTCGCTTGGTACCGTCGGAGCCGGCAACATTGGCGCCGTGGCGATGCTTGCTCCAGTTGCCATGGCGGTTGCGCACGAGGCCGGTGTTCCCGCGTTTTTGATGGCACTTTTGGTCGCGTGCGGTGGCAATGCTGCGTCGCTTTCGCCGCTCGCACCAACGGGAGTGATCGCAAGCGATCTGATGGAGCGGATCGGTCTGTCTGGTTTTGGCTGGTGGAATTACTTCCACTGCTTGCTCGCACACACGACGGTGGCGCTGGCTGGGTATCTGCTGTTTGGTGGCGCCAAGCTGCTCTTCACCGAGCCCACCGACGAACAGAGAGCGAAGCTGGACGAGCTGCTGGCCGTGCAACAGAAGCCGTTTCAGGTACGACATGTCGTTACGCTGCTGGTGCTGTTGCTCGTGCTGCTCTCGGTGTCGATCGGCAAGATTGAGGTTGGCGCAGCGGCTCTTGGCGCGGCGGTTGTGCTCTCGGTCTTGCAGATGTCCGACGAAGAACAGGTGATTCGCGAGCTGCCGTGGGGAACGATCTTGATGGTCTGCGGGATGACTTGCCTCATGGGCATCCTCGAGCGTACCGGCGGCATCGACCTGTTCACTTGGCTCATCGAGAAGCTCTCGACTCAGCGTCGGGCTCCGGGTGTGATCGGTTTTTGCACTGGGCTTTTGTCGGCGTATTCCAGCTCATCGGGTGTGGTGCTGCCGGCGTTTTTGCCGATCCTGCCCAAGCTAGTCCAGAAGCTCGGCGGTGGTGATTTGGTGGCGCTGGCCAACAGCGTCAACGTCGGAGCCCACTTGGTAGACGTCTCGCCACTGTCGACACTCGGGGCGCTGTGCCTGGCCAATGCCCGAGGAGACAAAGACAAGCTGTATCGGCAGCTGCTGGCGTGGGGTCTGTCGATGGCTGTGGTCGGGGCGCTGTATTGCCAGCTTGTGTTCGGGGTCGTCCACCTTGGTTCGCGTTAGCAAAGTGCATCGGATCAAACAAAAACATGGTTTTTAGTAAGATAAATAGCCATGCCAGCAGTGGGTGGACTCGGACCAGACTTTGCTCTCTACAACCAGGACCAACACATCGTTCAGTTCGGGCGGCTTCAGTCCGATGCCGACTTTGTCGTGGTCTACTTCTTTCCGCAGGCGGGCGCGCCCGGCTGTGCGCGAGAAGCGATCGGCTTCCGCGATATCTTGCCGGAGCTGACCAAGCGACGCGTCAAGGTTGTCGGAATCACCGCCAGTCCGGCTGCGGAGATCACCGCATTTGCCAAGGAACACAACCTCAACTTTGACGTTCTGTGTGACTCCACAAAGCGCATCAGCGAGGAGTGGGGCGCTCTCCGCAATGACAGCACAGCGCGGATGACCTTCGTCGTGAATCCCAAAGGCGTCGTCACGCATCTGTTCCCGCGCGTTGACGTCTGGAAGCACGCAGCCGAGGTCTTGGCTCTCTTTCCGCTGCCCGAGGGTGCGCAAGCCGAAGTTCCCGCTCCGGCGCCAGTTCCAGCCCAGGTGGCCCAAGTTGGAGCCCCGGCTCCCTCTGCTCCGGCGGTGGCTCATCCTGCCGTTTCACCGGGCCACAGCGCAGGACCAGATCTGGTTGCTGAGGCCGCTCGCGCCGTGCTCAAGCTGCTGCTGATGCACAAGCAGTCGGGCGGATCGATACCACCTGATGTCAGCGAGCTGCTCGCGCAGTTTGGCAAGAACGCCTAGCAACCGACGGGCCCAAACGGCACCCCGTTACAGCTGCGACGACGGCGTCTGTCCTTCCGGGATCATGCGACCGCCGCGTGCGATGCGGAATCGATAGCCGCGCCAGTTCACTTGCCGGGTCGAGATCGCTTGCACAAGACCGGCCCAGAGCAGAAGCTCCGCGCCCAGAACCTCCAGGGCGCTGACCGCAAGCCCTTGCCTGACACCCTGTGCTCGACGCAACGACCAAGACAGCAGCGATCGCGTGGCCCAGATCGATCCGGCGAGGAGAGACAAAAGAGGCGTTCGCCCGATCGCCGCGGCCAGAAGCAGTGGTGGCGTTGCAGCCATGAACCACGGATAGGTCAGGAGCAGAAAGGGCCGCTGGGCCCGGACCACCATCAACCAGCGCGAGACCCGAGAGACAACCCCGCGCAGGGAACGCTCCCCATCGGAGCAGTGGACCGGATATGGGCTCATCTCGACGGAGTAACCAGCAGCGTACAGCCGTCGAGATAGCTCATAATCTTCACCGAGGATCGTCCGAACTTCGTGCAGACCGCCGACCTCCATCAGCGCCCGACGTGAGATCGCCAGCAGTGCTCCAGCCATACTCGGCACCCCACCGATCAGCCGAGTCAGTCCAAAAAGCGCCATGAAGTTCTGGACCGATCCGCCGACCAACGCCGACGACAAGCGATCCCAGCGCGTCCTCGGTTGCTGCTCGATTGGCGACGCAAAGACGATGCCAACTTGCTGGCGCGCCGAGGAAAAACTAGGCGAACCACAGAGCTGCGCGACGAGCGCCGTCAGATCATTCGGTCCCAGTCGGACATCACTGTCGGCGGTAACGATGACGGGCTCCGTCGAACGCGAGATGCCCGCTTGAAGCTGACAGACTTTGCGGTTGAGCGCGGCTTCCGGCTTGGTAAGCAGCACTTCGACGGGAATCTCTCGGGGTGCCCCGCGCGCAACGCGCTCAAGCACTGGATACGCCGGATCGGTCACACTCGGACACAGCAGAAAGACCCGACGCGGGCCTGGATAGGACGCATGCAGCGACGACAGCAGATTTTCGAATAGGCTCGGCTCGCTGCCTTCGCACGGACGCAGGATCACGATCGATGGCCACTCGGGAGGATGCGCTGGGTGCGTCTGTCGCAGACGCAGCACACCAACCAGCAGGAGCAGAGAAAAAAACAGCGAAGTGCCAGCCCAAATCTCCAGGCTTGTTTGAAATACCGAGGCCAACATCGAGCGTTGCCATCATCTCTTTGTTGGCGCGTCGGCGGAACCCCCAAAATACGCCGTCGAAAAGCGCACTAGTCTGCAGAATGGTCGTCGGACAGCGTCGCCATGTACGTCTTGTAACGCAGCAAAAACTGGAGCGGCGGCAGGCGGAACCGGTCTAGGTCCAGATACTCACCGACGCCACGCAGCATCACGTCTTTGATCCGCTTGTCATCGCGTAGCTCGACCCCAAAGCGGGCGTAAAACGGAGCGTCGAGCAGCCGTCCTGCGTTCGTTCGAGTACACCGCAACGTTCCGGCTGACATGGCGCGCGGCACTTTCAGCCACAGAAAATCGCGACCGTCTGGTCCTGGCTCCGTCGCGGGTGGTGGCTCGCTGCTTTCCTCAATGAGCGGCAAGGAGTCTTTCCCTCGCTGCAGAAGGCCAATCCGATGCCTCTTCCCATCGGTTGTCGTCGTGTCATAGACCGCCGCACCACAGCTTGCGTCGTCGGAAAAGCCATGCGACCAGCCCCAGCGCGCAAAACAATGTTCCAGCCGACCCGAGCCGTAGTTGTGATCGCAGTACGCCGTTCCGGAAAACGTGATCGTCTCGTTCGGGATCGTGAGTGTCACCTCCGCTTTCGAGAGCAGCGAAAGCGGCTGCCAAAGATGTGTCTCGTGATGCTCGCGCTGTCCGATCAGCAGTGCGGCAGGAATTTGTGCAGGCGGACTCAGTTGCAGCTTCGCATCGACGATGAACCCGGGCTTGCCGAAAAAACGCGTAGTGGGCTCGCGTACATGGATCTGCAGACTGCCATCACGTGTCACTTCTAGTCGGCTCTCAGCGACGGTGATGGCCTGGGTTTGGCTGCGAAGCGCTGGGCCCGGATACTCATTCATCACCCAGAGCTTCTGCCGCATGCCTCGTCCGTCCGGTCGCCTCTCATAAACGGCCAAATTGACGGCAGGAACTTCGAGCCCCGTGAGCGCTTCGCCCCGTCGCAGTCGCTTCGCGTATTCCGCTGAAAACACACTTCCTGCAAAGACGATCAGCGTCAGCCCAAATCGGCCACTCGCGTCGTGCACCTCGGCATACCACCACGCATAGCCACCCACATGGGCAGCATGGGCGAGCGCTGGTTCGGTGGTGATTTGCAAAAAGCCAGGCCGAGACGGAGCGGACACGAGAAATGCAGCCTCCCACGAGCAGGCAGAGCGGCCCAACTCGTGTAGAGCAAAGCGGATCACAATCGCGCGAGCAACTGGTTTTGATGCGCGCGTCCAAGCCGGTGCGACAGTCGCAGGCCTTCTGTTGCGGCGCTGACACTGCGCAAGCCTCGCACGGACGTGACCAGCCCAGGGCCCCCGATGGTCACCTGGTGGCACGGACCTCGCTGCTCTTTTCCCACATGCACCGTGAAGTGGATGGTGCTTGCGGGCCCCCCGGCAACGAGTGCGCCAACGACCGCCTGGACTGGTCACGACCTAAAGCGAGGACAATAGAATGCACGAAAAAAGAAATCCAAAATACAAATAATTTCGCGTGAATATAGGTCTTGCGCATGGTTCGCAGCAGGCAGTGGGGCGCATGTAGTCAGGTGGAAAGAACCACGCACCTGACTTTTGCAAGCCGCAGTCTCCGCAGGTCCACGCGGCAGCCCGAAGTCTCCGTCGAAAATGAGCATGAGCCTTGACGCGCTGTGAGGGAGTGCCTATTCGTGAATGCCTTGTCGCCGCACGCTTCGCCATATCGTGAAAGGCCGGACGTCCAGCCCAAACTGGACGGGGTGCGACAGCTGCTGCCATTGGCGCCAGACTACCCGACTCGGCTTCAGCTGCTTCGCAAGCCTCCCGCTGTCTGGCTGCGCGGACGCACCGATCTTCTGGGCGGTCGCCCGATCTGCACCGTGGTTGGATCGCGATCGTGCAGCCGGGTGTCGGAAGATCGTGCTTTTGCACTTGCGCAACGGCTCGGACGGGCGGGCGTTGTGGTGGCGTCGGGCGGCGCGCTGGGAATTGACGCGGCTGCCCATCGTGGTGCGCTCGCTGCGGGCGGGCCAACCTGTGCGGTATTGGGAACCGGGATCGATGTCGTGTACCCACGGCAACATGCGTCGCTGTTTGCGGAGATCGCCGACAACGGACTGCTGCTGTCGATGTTTGCTCCCGGTTCGCCACCCCTGCCACTGCACTTTCGCATCCGAAATGAGCTGATGGCGGCGATCGCCGATGTCGTGATCGTCGTTGAAGCCCAGGCGCGATCGGGGTCGCTCATCACGGCTCGGCACGCGCTGCGCTATGGAAAAAAGCTGTGTGCCTTTGCGGGATCGGCAGGCACCGCGCTTCTGATCGAATCGGGAGCGCAGGTGGCGCGTGATCTCGATGAGCTGGTGAGTTTTGTGACGGGTGCGGCGGACAGTACAGCGCTTGGGTGCGCGTCTTTGTCCGGACGTCGGGATGTGGCACATGAGGCTTCGACTGCGCCTCCATTGCCGAGCGACGCACTTCATTTGGACTGTGATGATGCGGCGGCGCGGGTGCTGGCGGCACTGCACACCTGTCCGTCCGCTGATGTAGGGGAACTGTGTGCCCGTACCGGCCTTGATGCGGCCGAGTGCGCGGCGGTACTCGTTGACTTGGAGCTTGCCGATCGCTGTACTCGCTTGGCGGGTGGGCGGTACATCGTGCATGCTCCGCTTAGCTAGGAAAGCCATGGCCAAAGCCAAGTCCTCGACCACTTCTAAGGCTGCTCCAAAGACCAAATCGTCTGACGAGGAGAGTACCTCCGCCACCAAAAAGTCGACCAAAGCGTCGGCAAAGAAAGCGAGTCCGGCGAAAAAGAGCGCTGGCAAGAGCAAGAAGCCGAGCGAAAAAGAAACCAAATCGACGAGCAAAAAGTCGACTGCCACCAAGAAAAAGCCGACCAAAAAAGCCGCTGCGAGCAAAAAATCTACGCCCGCGCGTGGTGGTGGCAAGCGTGGCTCGATGCTGGTGGTGGTCGAGTCGCCTGCCAAAGCCAAGACCATCGAAAAATACCTCGGTGGTGCGGCCAAGGTCATGGCCTCGGTCGGTCACGTCAAGGATCTGCCAAAGTCGAAGATCGGCGTGGACCTGGAAAACGACTTCACGCCCGAGTACGTCGTCATTCGCGGCAAGGGCAAGATCCTTACCGAGCTGTGCAAGGCCGCCAAGCAGAGCGATGTCGTTTACCTGGCACCTGACCCTGATCGCGAAGGAGAAGCGATCGCGTGGCACCTCGCCGACGAAATTCGCTCAGCGAACTCGAACATCAAGCGCGTGCTCTTCAATGAGATTACGCAGCGCGGGATTACCGAGGCCATTGCCAGCCCAACCGATCTCGATCGCAACAAATACGACGCGCAGCAGGCGCGCCGAGTGCTCGATCGACTCGTCGGTTATCAGATCTCGCCGATCCTGTGGAACAAGGTCCGTCGCGGCCTCTCTGCAGGTCGGGTGCAGTCGGTGGCCGTGCGAATTGTCGTCGAACGCGAGGCCGAGATCGATGCCTTCACCGCCGAGGAATATTGGACGGTTCAGGCTGAAGTCGAGGGCAAGACGCCGCCGCGCTTCTGGCTGCGACTGTACAAAGTAAACGACAAGAAGCCAGAGCGGCTCGATGGTGCGACGGCGCAGCAGATCGCGACCATTTTGCGCAAAGCTCCTCTCAAGGTCGCCCAGGTCGAGCGCAAAGAGCGCCGCAAGCTGCCGACCGCGCCGTTTATCACCAGCAAGCTTCAGCAAGACGCGGCGCGCAAGCTGCGTTTTACCGCCAAGCGGACGATGGGTGTGGCGCAGCGGCTGTACGAAGGTGTCGAGCTGGGCAGCGAGGGTCGCGTCGGTTTGATCACCTACATGCGTACCGACTCGACGCGGATCAGCGCCGATGCGCTGACCGAGGTGCGCGGCTACATTTCCCAGCGGTTCGGCAAAGAAGCGCTACCCGACGAGCCGGTCGTCTACAAATCGAAGAAGGGCAACGTCCAAGACGCCCACGAAGCGATCCGTCCGACGAGCACCAAGTACGATCCCGAGACGGTTCGCAAGCTGCTGCGCGAAGAAGCGGCCAGAAATCCTGAAAAAGCGCGCGATATCGACGACCAGATCAAGCTGTACCAGCTGATTTGGAATCGCTTTGTTGCGTCTCAGATGAAGCCGGCCATCTACGATCAAACGACGGCGATCGTCGAGGTCAAAGAGTCTGGCCAGACCTACGAGCTGCGCGCGAGTGGTCAGGTGCTCCGGTTCCCGGGCTTCACCCTCATCTACACCGAGACTGAAGACGAAGACTCGCCGCAGATTGAGACCGGGACCGATGGCGATCGGCTGCCGAACCTCCAGCAGGGCGAGCTGCTCAAGGCGCAAAATGTTGCGGCCGAGCAGCACTTTACTGTGCCGCCGCCGCGCTTTACGGAAGCGTCGCTCGTCAAGGAGCTGGAAGAAAAGGGAATTGGCCGTCCGTCAACGTATGCGACGATCCTGTCGACCATTCAGGATCGCGGTTACGTCGAGAAGAAAGAGGGTCGATTCCATCCGACGGATCTCGGCAAGCGCGTCAATGAGCTGCTGGTGCAGAGCTTTCCTCACGTCCTCAACGTCGATTTTACGGCGCGGATGGAGACGGACCTCGACGAGGTCGAAGAGGGTCAGCGCGAGATGCTGGCGCTTTTGACGGAGTTTTACGGGCCATTTAAGACGGACGTCGAAAAAGCCCACGTCGAGATGAAAGACCTGAAAAAGGTCGAAATTCCGACGGAACTTCAGTGCGAAAAGTGCGGCCAGCCGATGGTCATCAAGTGGGGTCGCAACGGTGAATTCCTGGCGTGCAGCGGATATCCCGAGTGCAAAAACACCAAGGAGTTCACACGCAAGAAGGACGGCACGATCGAGCTGGTCCCCGAACCGACCACCGAGGAAAAGTGTCCGACTTGCGGTGCGGACCTGATCTTCCGGCGTGGACGGTTCGGTGAGTTCTGGGCTTGCTCGCGCTATCCCGAGTGCAAAACCACGCGGCCGGTGAGCCTTGGCATCACCTGTCCGAAGCCCGGCTGCGGCGGCTTTTTGACCGAGCGTCGATCGCGCCGTGGTTCACCGTTCTTCGGCTGCTCCAACTACAGCGCGAAAGGTTGCGACTTCGTGTCGTGGGATAGGCCAATCAAGGAGCCGTGTCCAGACTGCGGCGCACCCTTCCTGCTGAAGAAGCAGAACCGCTCAGGAACCAAGCTCCGCTGCGCGTCTTGTAGCTACCAAAGCGAGCAGACCGAGAGCGACATGCCCGACATCGGCGGCGAAGAATCGAGCAGCGAAGAAGACGCTGCCTAGCGTTCCAACTTCACCGATCGTACTTTTGCCCACTTCTCTCCGTTCCTTCCCGTCGCACACAATCGAAAATTGAGCCTTTCAAGCGGACATGGCGCGATCGCCATGTGCCCGCTTTGTCGGTCTTTGATCGCACTGTGGTTCCACGATGTACGCAAAATTAAGTATATAAAAAGACTAATATTTGTCCCAATCCCTAGACCCCGGCGAGCACTGTGACTGAGCCACCTTCACCCGGTGAAAAACGTGGTGAAAAACGCAGGTTACAGATGATGAACTTCGGTTCCCATTTCCGTCGGGAAATCTGCCGATTCCTACGTTGGGAATCCGTCCTCCCAAACGACTCCCAAGCGACTCCTTTCGTTCATATTTTGTGGTCACAGAGCAGCGCGACATTTCGTAGTGATCGCGTGGGTTTCTCGTCGCCAGCGCACTCCGTCGGCTGGGAAAATGAAGGATTGACAGAAACCCTTCCGATCCACTAACGTAGGCTGACCCTGGACCTTAGCTCTGACGATCAGAGCTATCTCAGGGGGGGATGCAAGGGTAGTTGGGTAGGCCATGAATCAAGGCCAGTACCACATCATTAAGGAGACTTCCCAATCCATCGGGGAGCTCCTAAAGCAGCAGTACAAGCAAATTGGGTACAAGCGCGTCCACTTGGTCGTCGCTGCGCCCAAGCAAGAGAACATCGAAGGGAAGATGCCCGCGGTGTCTCTGTACTTGTACAACATCACGCTCGATGAAGAAGGCGTTGGCAACAACCGCAGCGGCCAGTACATCGACGTGGAGTTTGGCGCAGATGGTCAAGGACGAGAGATCGCTCGCGACCTGCCCATGTGGCTGCGTCTCGACTATCTGGTTTCGTGCTGGGCGCAGACGCCGGAAGAAGAGCAGCTTCTTTTGGGCGCCACCATTCGCGCGTTCATGGAACACCCGACGATTCGCGGCGAGCAGCTCAAGGGCGACTCGTTCGAGCCCGATGACTACATCCCGCTTTTGCTCTCGCAGAAGCTGGATGAAACGGTGCTCTCGCGCTTCTGGTCGAGTCTGAACCAGCCGCTCAAGCCGGCGGTGCAGTGTTGGACGACGATCCCGCTGTATCCGACGACTTCGCGGACGTTCACACGCGTTCGTGAGCGCGAAGTCCGCTTTTTCGATTTGGACAAACTGAACCGGCTTCGTCAGTGAGGAACTGACGAGGCCATTGGCAAGCAACCATCGCCAGGCCGTACCGATAACCTTCTGCGAAGCCACTTGGACCAGCGCGGAAGGCAACCCTGGGGATCATCTGACGGTAGGCAAATCAGCAAGGAGATCGCAGCATGGCCACTAGTTACCTTTCGCCGGGCGTATACGTTGAAGAAGTTGACCGTGGTTCAAAACCGATTGAAGCGGTTGGAACCAACACGGTTGGCTTCCTGGGCGAGTCGATGATGGGTCCTGTCAACCAGGCAGTACTCGTCACCAACTGGACCCAGTACGTGAAGACCTTCGGCGACTTCACCCAGTCCACCTTCCTGTCGCACGCAATCTACGGCTTCTTCAACAACGGCGGCTCACGCTGCTACGTTGTGAACGTCGGCGCTCCGGCGAACCTCGACCTCAGCCCGGCGGACACCAAGGCCGCTGCGGAAAAGGCCGCCGCTGTGAAGGCCGAAGGCTCTCCGTCGACGGGCACCAAGGTGGACAACGACGCCCGCTACATCGGCAAGGACAATGGTCCGGGCGCTCGCACCGGTCTGAAGTGCTTCGAGGAGATCGATGAGATCTCGATCGTGTCGGCCCCGGGCGTTATCTCGGCCGCAGTGCAGGATGCGCTTCTCACCCACTGTGAGAACCGCAAAGATCGCTTCGCCATCCTCGACAGCCCCGAGGTTGTCCAGGGCGGTGTCGACAAGCTTCCTCGTCCACGCGACAGCAAGTACGGCGCGTACTACTTCCCGTGGATCCAGGTCTATGATCCGGAGCGCGGCAACGTCTTCATTCCGCCCTCGGGTCACGTCGCCGGTGTGTACGCTCGTACTGACAACGAGCGCGGTGTCCACAAGGCTCCGGCCAACGAGATTATGCGCGGTGCTCTCGGCCTGCGTTACCAGATCTCGCGTGGCGAGCAGGACATCCTCAACCCGCGCGGCATCAACTGCATCCGTCTGATGCAGGGCAACGGAATCCGTATCTGGGGCGCCCGCACGCTGTCTTCGGACCCGTCGTGGCGCTACATCAACGTCCGCCGTCTGTTCATCATGGTGGAGACCTCGATCGAGCGTGCGACCCAGTGGGTCGTGTTCGAGCCGAACGACTTCCGCCTGTGGAAGCGCGTGACGCGGACGATTGCAAGCTTCCTCACCTTGGTGTGGCGCCAGGGCGCACTGATGGGCGAGACGCCGGAGAAGGCGTTCTTCGTCAAGTGCGATGAGGAAACCAACCCGCCGGAGGTCATCGACG
>CAYTGC010000096.1:0-17522 GCA_964437195.1 uncultured Myxococcales bacterium
CCGGTCGTCCCGACAGAAGCCCGCAAGCCTGCCAGCAGGTGCGTGCCTCGTCGAGTTTGCCCAGCGCCGTTTGCGCCAGACCCAAGTTCCACAGAACCGATCGGCTCAGGTGACTGCCCTGCGCGAGTGCACTCGTGCTCGTCAGCCGACCAGCTTGTCGACGAAGACCGGCCAGCGCCAGCGAAAGCACATCGGCCATATCAGCCCAGCGACGAGATTTTTTGTGGCAAAGACCCAGGTTGAAGAGCGGCACCGCCCACTGAGGCGACTGCTGATGCGCCGACGTCAGGTCCGCCAGCGCGGTCTGTTCCTGGTTGCGCTGCGCATAAATCACGCCGCGCAGATTGAGCAGATAGGCCCGCTGTTCCCGTTCGCTCTCACTCGCCTCTCTTTGTTGGAGATCTAGCTCACTAAGTAAGCGACTCACAAGGTGGACGGCAGTCTGGCTCTTGTCGCGACGGACAAGGCGGAAGACAGTTTCAGCAAGCGCACGCATTTGCGGCACCAGCTCCTGTGGGAGCATGCACGCAAGCGACCGGGGTCCCATGCAGATAGCGTACTTTGAAACCGTCGGGCGTTTCTAGCCCAAAAACCAAGTAAATTTTGGTTATTTAACTGACAAATTCACGGATTCACGACGTTTTTCCGCCAACGCACGCGCGCCACACTGCCCAATCAAGGGGCTGCGGGCTCGCGAAGAGACATGGTCCCACCCAGAACGCAGTCCCCATCACAACTCGGCACGGCCTAGATCGAGCGACCGGAGAGAGCCAGCGCCTCGACTTGGCCTTCCAGTCGATCGGCCAGCTCGTCGAGCTCTCGCTTTCCGAACCCTTCCCGAAAAAGATACGGCAGATGGAGCTGTGGAAGCGGCAGTTCTCGACGCAGACGATCGACGTGATGTTCGTTGAGCTGGGCGCGCTGACGATGCAGCCTCGCCGCCTTGAGTACCGGTCCGAGCACGGAATCTTGTAGCGCCGACTCGGAGCGCAACAGCTCATCCAGCCCCACCTGGGGCAGTCCTGTCGTCAGACGCGGTGGATACAGCCGATTCACCACCACCGGGCCACGCGGCAATGTAAGGTCACGCAGTCCCTTGGCCAGCTGGAGCGTCTCTGTCACCGGAAGATCTTCCGCAAGCGTCGTAAGCACCGTCAGACAGCGCTTGGGATCTGTCAGCAGGCTCCAGTTGTCGCGCGCCGGTCCCGTCAGCGGGCCTTCGGGAACCGTGTCGAGGATCACCTTCGGAATCCGCAACAGTGTCAGGACATGGCCTGTCGCTGGTCCGTCAAGAATCACCAAATCATAGCGCGGCCGCCCACCCGACGTCTCTGTGGTGTGAAACCACGTCTTGCCGAGCATCGCGTAGTCGTAAAGCCCCGGCACCGCCCGCAAAAACGCCCGCACCACGTCGCGCTCGAACACCTGTCGATACAGAAACGACGAGTGCATGACCATCATGCCGTACTCGCGCAGCGCTGATTCCGGCGTCATGTTGACCGCCCACAGGTTTTCCCGTACCGGCGCGACTTCAGAAAAATCACGGTCGACGGAAAATAGCTCCCGCAGCCGATTCTTGCTTCGCGTCTGGGCGAGCAGCACCCGCTTTCCCATGCGGGCCGCCAGCACGGCCAGCGAGCACGCCACCGTCGTCCGCCCTACCCCACCCTTGCCCGCAACAATGAGCAGCCGACGGTCCAGCAAGTGACCGCGCACGGGTTCTGGGGCAGGTGGCGTCATCGCGCCATCGGCAAGCGACATTACGGCTGCGAGCGTAGCGACCGGCCCCTGGCGTGTCAACGACGGTGGCTCGGGGAGACTCCACTTTCGTTACAAACTGGTATGCTGCGCGCCACCATGAGTTCGCCCTTTTATGCCGTCGATACCAAGCAGAGCTTTCCCAAGCTCGAGGAGAAGATCCTCAACTTCTGGCGAGAGAGCAAAGTCTTCGAGGCAAGCCTCGCCGAGCACGACCCGGTGACCGGCCAGGCAAAGCCGCTGTTCGTGTTTTACGAGGGACCACCAACGGCAAACGGCAAGCCCGGCATCCACCACGTCCTCGCCCGCGCCTTCAAAGACGTCATTCCCCGATATAAGACGATGCGGGGCTATCGCGTGCCGCGCAAAGCGGGCTGGGACTGCCACGGTCTTCCCGTCGAAGTCGAGGTCGAAAAGCGGCTCGGTCTGCGCGGCAAACAGCAGATCGAAGAGCTGGGCATCGCCGAATTTAACAAGCAGTGCCGCGAGAGCGTGTTCCGCTACATCGGCGACTGGGACAAGCTGACCGAGCGGATCGCGTTCTGGGTCGACACCGAGCATCCCTACCGAACGCTCGACAACGACTACATCGAGACGTGCTTCTCGCTGCTCAAGACGCTGTGGGACAAAAACCTACTTATCCGTGACTACAAAGTGACCAAGCACTGCCCGCGCTGCGGCACGTCGCTCGCCGAGGCGGAAGCTGGTCAGGGCATGAAAGAAGATGTTGAGGATCCGTCGGTCTTCGTGCGACTACGACTTCTGCCGGGACAGAAGTTGCCGTGTGCGCCCGATGTGACGGCTGACGGCAATGTCGCGGTGATGATCTGGACGACGACGCCCTGGACGCTGCCGGCCAACACCGCTGCGGCGCTGAGCGAAAAAGCCAGCTACGGCTGCTACAAGATTCCCGGCGATGACAAAAAGCCTGAAGAGTTCATCTTTGTCCTCGCCAGCCAAGCCGACTCGGTCCTAAAAGGCAGCAAGGCCGAGTGTGTCTCGACGGGCATCCTCGGAGCGCAGCTCGCCGGTCTGCGCTATCAGCCGCTGTTTGACTGTCACGTCAACCTGCTCGGTCTGCCTGTCGACATAAGCAATGCCTACCGAACGATCACCGACCCCACCGTCGAAGCAGGCGAAGGCACGGGCATCGTCCACATCGCGCCCGCCTACGGTGACTTGGAAGTCGGCCGTCGTCACGACCTGCCCGTGCTTTTTTCGGTCGGACTCGACGGCATCGTGCTGCCTGCGCTGCCCAAGTTCGCCGGCAAGTTCTTCAAAGAAGCCGATTCGCTGATCATTCGCGATCTCAAAGAGCGTGGTCTCCTGTGGTCGTCGGGGCGCATCCGTCACAGCTACCCGTTCTGCTGGCGCTGCGACACGCCGCTGCTCTACTTTGCCAAGACGAGCTGGTACATCCGAACCACCGCCGTTCGTGACCAATTGCTCGAGCAAAATCAGCGCATCGGCTGGTATCCCGATCACATCCGCGACGGACGATTCGGTGACTGGCTGCGCAACAACGTGGACTGGGCCATTTCTCGAGAACGCTACTGGGGCACGCCACTTCCACTTTGGATCTGCGACGGCTGCGGGGAGGCCGAGTGCATCGGCAGCGTCAGCGAGCTATCCACCAAAATCGGTCGCGATGTCAGCCGCGACGAAGCCTTTGACCTGCACCGTCCGTACGTCGACTCGCTCGCCTGGCCTTGCTCAAGCTGCAAGAGCGGTACCCGTCGGCGCATCCGCGATGTCATCGACTGCTGGTTTGACTCAGGCGCGATGCCGTTTGCGCAGCACCACTACCCGTTCGAGCACGGCAGTGACTTCGATGCGCTGTTCCCGGCGGCCTTCATCTCGGAAGGCGTCGACCAGACTCGAGGCTGGTTCTACACGCTGCATGCGCTCGGTGTGCTCCTGCGCGGCGGACCTGCGTTTGAAAACTGCATCGTGCTTGGGCACATTCTCGACGACCAGGGCCGCAAGATGTCGAAGCGCCTTGGCAACATCGTCGATCCGTGGACGGTGCTAAACGCCGAGGGAGCGGACGCCCTTCGCTACTACCTTTACACCGCGTCTCCACCGGGACAGCCGAGGCGGTTTTCGCAAGCGCTGGTGCAGAAGTCGCTGCGGCAGTTTCTGCTGACGCTGTGGAACTGCTACAGCTTCTACGTCACCTATGCCGAAGCCGAGTACGATCGCCTGGGCACCGACGAGATTCCGACGGCAGAACGTCCGCAGATTGACCTGTGGATTTTGGGCTCGCTGCACCGGCTGATCCAGAACACGACGGCAATGCTCGAGCGCTACGACATCACGCAGGCGGCGCGAGGGATTGCGGACTTCGTAGACATCTTGTCTAACTGGTACGTCCGTCGCTGTCGAGATCGCTTTTGGGCCAGCCTAGACGGTCCGGGGGGCGAGGTCGGGGGCACGCTCGAAAAGGACAAACGATCGGCCTATCAGACGCTGCATACCTGCCTTTTGACCGTGGCCCAGCTCACCGCGCCGTTTGCGCCGTTTGTCGCCGAGGAGCTGTGGCAGAACCTCAAGCGTCGCGTCGATCCGGCGGCACCGATGTCCGTGCATCTGTCGCGCTGGCCCGAGGCAGATTCGGCACTGCTCAGCCAGACGGAGCAACTTCGCTCCGACATGGAAGTTGCGCTCAGAGCGGTTTCCCTCGGACGAGCGGCGCGGCAAGACCAAAACCTGAAGACGCGGCAACCCCTCAAAGCGGCACTGGTGCAAGTTCCGTCTGCGTCGGCACGACGAGCGCTCGAGCGTTTCTGTCCCGAAGTCTGCGAAGAGCTGAACGTCGAGGAGCTGTCATTTGCCGTCGAGGGACAGGAGCTTGTACGCTACACGCTGCGGCCTAACCTGCCCAAGCTGGGTAAGAAGCTCGGCAAGCGGGTCAAGCTGATCCAGGATGCGATGGCGGGGCTTTCCGTCGAACAGGTCAAACAAATCGCCCAGTCGGTGCTCGCCGAGCAGACGGTGTCGCTGCAGACCGCAGAAGGTCCTATTGAGCTTTGTGCGGACGAAGTTCTTCTGTCGGCGCAGTCGGCGGAAGGCATCGCAGCGCGCACCGAGGATGGGCTAGTCGTCGGGATTACCACGGAAATCACCCCAGAGCTGCGCGATCGCGGCATCGCTCGCGAGCTGGTCCGTGGCATTGGCGAGCTGCGCAAAAAAGCGGGATGCAAGGTGTCCGACCGTGTGCGCATCGGGTATTCGACCGGCGACGAAATGGCCCAAGCCGCGATCGCCAATCTGGCGGACTACATCGCAACCGAGACGCTGTCGACACTGCAGCCGGGCTTGCTCGCTGATGCTGATGCGCGTTCGACGGTCGAACTGGATGACTCGAGCATCGAAATCAGCCTCAAGCGATAGCGGCGGCTCGGCTCGCTTCCGACTGACTCGCTACGCCTGGGCGTAGGGCCGGTTGGCGGCGAGCCGAACAATCTCGAAGTCCTCGGGGTCTAGCTCCAGATACGGCCCAAGACACGGTGGCAATCCCGTCAGTTCCTGCATGTCCGCCCGTCGCGCCAGCGTAACTTGCTGCCGACCGTCATCGAGCACCATCACCAACACGCCGGGCGGAGCCGCCGCCGCAGAGACCACCGCTCTCGTCAGCGCAACCCGCGTCACCAGAGATCCATCTCGGTGCTCGACGACGTTTCCGAACACCCGAATCTGTTGCCGCGTGCGCCAGCGAAACCGCAAGAGGAGAAACAGCGGAACCATTGCAACCGTCGAAAGCACTGCACACGGCAGTCGCCACGGCTCGGGAAGAAACAGCCCCGCACACAGACCGCCGAGCGGCAGAACCAGCGACAACATCACCGCGCGCAAGACTTCCTCGGCCGGAGGTGGACCGCCCACGACCGAAAACCAAGGAGACTGGGGAAGCGTTGCCATCTGCGACATGTTGGACCCTGTCAGCTACTCGAGCAGTCTAGCAGCGCTGACCAAAACTGGCTGTGCCCACAAATCGCGATGTTGCAAGCAGCGCCAAGGTAGGTGACAGAACCACCTCGCAACGCTAAGTTTCGCTTTATGGCTTTTCGTACGCTCTGGGTTTTCGTGTTTTGCGCGCTCGTCGGATTTTCGACGGGAACTGCGAGCGCGACTGTGCAAGATTCCGATCAAGCAGCCAAGCAAGCCTATGCCCGGGGCGCCGAGCTGTTCAAGAATCGGCATTACTCCGAAGCAGCGACGGCATTTGAGGAAGGCAATCGGCTCAAGCCGCATCCTGCTTTTCTCTTCAACTTGGCGCTCACGTATCGCGCGCTCGGACAGCCGAACAAAGCGATCGAATACTACGAGGGCTACCTGCGGGAATCGCCAAACGCAACGGATCGGGCCACCGTTGAAGCCGCAATCGCAGAAGAAAAGCGCAAGCTGGTGACGAACTCTGTGACGAAGACGGAGTCAGGCAGCGAGGGCGCGCCGTTCTACAAAAAATGGTGGTTCTGGACTGCGACAGGAGCTGCGGTGGTTGCGCTTGGCGTCGGGCTTGGCGTCGGGCTTTCGCGTCCAACGACGGCTGCCTATCGGGAGGTCACTTGGCAATGAATCGACGCATGATGCGTGTAGCGCTGGTCTTTGGATCGACGGCAGCGATTTTTGGAACACTGCTGTCCTCGTCGAGCTGCCAAAAGAAAGCGGTGTGCGACGATGTGGTTGGTAGCTGCTTGGCTCTGACTGTCGAGGGATCAGGAAATTACGATTCCCTGCGCACCGAGCTACTGCTCCCCAGCGGGCAGGTCCGCGTCGGTAGCACCAGCGGGAACATCGATCTTCCGCTGACGCTGCGGGTCGTACCGCCAGCGGGTGTTTCCTCGACGAACGTGGCGGGTGTCACGGTCACTGGCGTCTTCTCTGGTGCTGACCAAGCGAGCGGTCGAACGCCGTCGAGCTTTTCATGGCCAGACGGCGCCCACATCGAAGCGACGGTCAGCCTCGGTGCCAGCCAGACGGATGCCGCCGTTGTCGATGATGCAGGCGTCGTCGATCAGGCAAGTCCTGACCTTGCCAACCCGGATCTTTCTGGCCCACCGCCGACGCTGCGCTGGACCCCAGAGAGCACCGGTGGCCTGATTCGTCTCGATCTCTACTCGGTTTGGTCCGGTGGGACCAATCAGACGTTTGCCGTCGGTGGTTCGGGGCTGATCTTGACCCGCAACGGCACGACCTGGAGCCAAGAGGCGTCTCCGTCGACCGGCAATTTGTACGGAGTGTCCGGTTTCGCCGCAAGCGGCACATGGAGCGTGGGACCGTCTGCCTATCGACGTGCCGCGACGTGGACCCCGGATGCCACCAACCTGATGGTTGGCCCCGGTGAGTCGCTCTGGTCTGTGTCCCCGGGCGGCACCGCAGGGGAGCTGTGGGTTGGTGCCGACAATGGCAAGGTCTGGCGGCGCAGCGGTGCGACCGGTGGCAACGGCACATGGGCTGTCGAGCAAGCCCTGCCCCTCGGCAACCGGGTCTGCTCTGTTTCGTACTCAGGCGGCACCGTATTCGCTGTCGGTCAGCGCGGCTGGGTCGGCGTTCGCAAGAGCACAGGCGGCTGGCAGAACTATCAGTACACCGATCTGGCAGGCTCGACGATGGGCAACCCAGATGCGTTCTTTGGTGTGTCCGCGGTTGGCGCAGACTCTGCCGTCGCTGTTGGGTCGAAGGGTCTGGCGGCTCGCTTTACCGGCGGAAGTTGGAAGCCTGGCACGGTGAAAATCGACACAGGTGGAACCGAGTTCAACGCCATCTGGGGAAGCCCGGCGAACCGCTTTTATGCCGTCGGATACAATGGCGTCATCGTTCGCGTCGATGGCAACCTTTCACCCACCTCGCTTCGAGTCGACGCCACCCAAAACCTCTATGGCATCTTCGGCACCAGCGAGACGGATATCTTCGTCGTTGGTGCCCGCGTCACCGGCGACGCACTCATCCTGCACGGCACTCCGTAGCTGCCCCGACGACAATCTTCCGGTTAGGACGACGGTCCCGCTGCAAAGACGATCAGCGGTGGTGAGCCGTCGTGTGTCTCGACCAAGTGCAGCGGGGTCTCATACGCCGCCTCGAGCAGACGCATCGTCAGAACTTCACTCGGAGGACCACACGCAAGCAGCCTTCCTTGCGATAGGAGCGCAACGCGGTCGGCCAGCCTGGCCATGTTGAGGTCATGGACCGACCAGAGCACAGCGAGCCCATCCTGCGAGAGCTTGCGCACGAGCGTCATCATCCCCACTTGATGCTTCGGATCGAGATGCGCGAGCGGCTCGTCGAGTAGCAGCACTTTCGGTTGCTGCGAAAGCGCCAGCGCCAGCAGGACCCGCTGTCGTTCCCCCGCCGAAAGTTGGGCAAACCGACGCTCCGAGAGCGCCGCAATCCCAACTGCACCGAGCGCCGAACGCACCACCGCTTCGTGATCTACGTCGAGCTTGCGGTGTGGATAGCGGCCCATCGCCACCAATTCCCAGACGGTAAAATCGAAGGCCGGAATCACCGACTGCTCGACGACAGCGAGATGTCGCGCCCGCGCTTCGGACGACAGCTGCGAAAGATCGACGATCGTCTGATCTTCCTTCAGAAATACCGCGCCCGTCGTCGGTTTCTTCAGCCCGGACAGGACATGGATCAGCGTCGTTTTGCCAGCCCCATTGGGGCCAATCAGCGCCAGAAGCTCGCCGGGGCGAATCTCAATGCTCAGCTCGGAAAAGATGCGGCGCTCGCCGTAGGAAAAACCGCAGTCGCGGGCGCAGATCATGACAGCGTCCCCAGCCGAGAGCGGCGTAGCAAGAGCGACAGAAAAAATGGCACGCCAACCAGCGCCGTGATGATTCCGACGGGAATCTCGACGGGAGCAAGCAGAGAGCGCGCCACCGTGTCACACAACGGCAAGAACGCACCGCCAAACAAAACCGACGACAACAGCAACGATCGATGCGCAGGGCCGACGATGCGACGCATGATGTGCGGAACCACCAGCCCGACAAATCCAATCGTACCGCACGCGGCCACCACCAGCGCGGTTAGCAGCGACGACAGCAGCATCAGCCGTCGCTTCTCGGCGCGAACCTCGATGCCAAGGTGCTGCGCCATTGCATCGCCCAGCGACAAAAGATCGAGCACCCGCGCTTGCCGGACCAGCAATACCACCGTCGGGACAGCAAACGCGGTCAGAAGACCAAGCTGTGGCCACTGCCCCGTCGACAGACTGCCAAACAGCCAGTAGACCAAGCTCTGCACTTGGTCGGCCCGACTCGCAAAGAGCACAATCCCAGTTAGCGCCGACAAGAGCGACCCGAGCGCGACACCGACGAGGATCAATGCTCCCTGGTCGAAATAAAGCTGCATCCGCAGCTCGGATGCGACAAGCATGATCAGCGTCGACAGCAGAGCGCCAGCGAATGCACCAAGCGGCAGCGCCCACAGCCCACCATCGAGGTGAAGCAGGATCGTCAGCGCCGCACCGAAGGTTGCCCCGCTCACCGTTCCGAGCACATACGGGTCGGCAAGCGGATTCCGAAATACGCCCTGCATGACGCCGCCCGACAGCGACAGCGCGGCTCCACACACCACTCCAAGCAGGACACGCGGCAGACGAAGATCAAAGAAAATCGTGACGAGCGGCGATTCTGGCTCGGCCGCTCGATGCAGTCGCTGGGACAGCCCAATGAGCACCTCTGCGACGGGAACATGCACCGAACCAATCAGGCACGACACCACCACCGACGCAGCAAGCAGCCCGATGAGCGCCGCCCAAAGTACAGTTGCCCGGCCTGACATCGGCACAGCTTATGGCACAAACGCTTGCGGGTGAATGCGCTGCGCGTAGGTCCGCAGCGCCAGTCCGAGCCGCGACGAGCCATGCACCGCCGCATTGATTCCAAACACCTGGCCTTTGCGCACCGCCGGTAGGCTGCGCAGCACCGTCTGCGACGTGAGAAGCGGCAGCTGATTGTGATCGATCAGGATCACCTCCGGCTGCTGTCGAAGAAGCTCCTCGATGCTGACTGGCTTGTGATGGCGCAGGTGCCGGAACACGTTCTCGGCGGCACTCCGCAGCACCAGCTCGTCTTCGGGCGTCTCGGAACCGGCGGCAAACAGGTTGCCACGCGGCCCAGCGTAGAGAACCGCTACCCGCGACCGGGCCGAACCCGTGAGGCGAGTCTCGACGGCGGTCATCTCGGCTTGCGTCTTGGCGATCAGCTGATCGGCTGCCGCAGTATCGCCATCGACAAGCTGCCCAACCTGACGGAGCAGCGCAAACACATCCTGACTGCTGACAATGCCTGCTCCCGCGCGTCCACCTGAAAAGCAGACGATCGACAGCGACGAAAGCTGCTTCTGAACCACTTCTGGCCCACCGAGCACCAGATCGGGTGCAAGCTTGACAATCCGCTCGACATCGGGCGAGAGCGACTGACCGAGCGGCTGGGCCGACTGAACTTCGACGGGATTGTCCGCCGACTGCGTGATGCCGACCACCCGCGCCGCCGCGCCCAGGTCTACCAGCATGTAGGCATAGAGCGCGGGCCCCAAAACGACGATCCGCTGGGGCTTCTTGGCCAGGCTCACGGTGTGGCCTTGTCCGTCGGTGACAGTGACGGGATGGCCAGCCTTCGCCCCGCCGAGGCCATACAGCAGCCACAGCACACACACAAGCCCCCACATCCGGTTTCGCAGCGTGTTTGGCAGTCGCCGAATGGTCAGGGTGGTCATTTAGGGCACCTTTAGTACCGTTGCCTCATGCCCCACTGCAACTAGAAGCTTGCGCTCCTTGTCATAGAGTAACGCGGCTCCGATGCGGCTGGCGACGCTCAGCTTGCCTTCCACGCGCAGCGGGCTTTTGTCACTTGGCGTAAGACTGAGCTGCCACAACAGGCCTTCCTGCGTCGTCACCCACAGCTTCTCTGATCCAGCGCTCGACCAAGTCGCCGCAAACGAAAAGACCTGGTCGAGCTGCGGATCGCTCTTCAGCAGCAGCGACTGCACCGGCAAAAGGCGACCCGACGACACCCGCCAGAGATGCACGTTCGCATCGTCTTTTCCGACGGCGCAGTTGGTTACGGCCAGAAGATCACCGCGCAGCGCAAAGCCGTTGATTCCGCGCTTGGCCGTCTGGCTGTACCGACTCCGCGACACGACTTCGGGCCTAGCGACGTCCAGACTTGGGCCAAGCTGAATCAGTGCCAAGTCGCCGTCTTCCGAGCCACTCACGAGCAGACCGCTTGGCGTCTGCACAAGCCCACGCACATGCCTGAGCGGATACGGGCTCGGCACGGGATGCGGTGAGCGGACATCCAGCGTCGCCAGCAGCGAAAGACCCCAGCGCTCGATCCGCCAGACCGAGATCATTCCCGTTTCATGACCGACGGCGACAGCCTGCTTGCCACCCACCGTGATAAGAGTCGCCGTCGTCGCCATCCCGAGAGACCCCGGATGGTCGACCAGGCTTAATCGCTCGATTCGATCGCCCACGACAGTCCACACCGAGAGAGATCCACCGTCGTGGCTGCACACCACGCGACCATCCCCGAGCCCGGCCAGGGCCTGGACGCCTTCTCGCGACGGAAGCAGCGCCGTGTCCAGCAGCGACGGTGGCCCGGCAATCGACAAGCGCCACAGCTGAAGCGAGCCATCCCACCGACCGACCACGAAGCGCCCATCGCCCACCGGCTGCGCGACTTGCGTCAAGTTGTAGCGCGCGCCAATAGACTGCGGTAGCGCAGCGGCTTGTTCAGCGGGCTTAGGAACGATTTGGTCCGCGTGAACTCGCGCCGACGACAGCGTGAACAGCGTCGCAAACGCGCAGACAGCCCGCAAGAGCGCCCGCACTAGAAAACCCCCAGCGCCCCGATCGCATCGGCAAGCCGCTCGATGCTCTGCTCGAAACGATCGCGGTGATCTGGCAGCGGTGCCGTCAGTTTCGGCAGACCTTTGCGCACGCGCAGCCAGTCGACAAAGGCACGGGTCCAAGCGGCGTTTTTCCACAGGTCGTGTACAAACGTGCCCCAAATCATGCGCTCCGAGTCGATCGCGCCGTCGAGACGGCCTTCACTCTCAAACAGTGGTGGCGCGCCGCGATACATCGGCTGGCCGGTGTGAATTTCATAGCCTTCGATCGGGCCAGCGTCGGCAAGTGGATTGTGCTTGGTTGGCAAGTAGCGACACGGACGGACCAGCTTGTGCCGCTGAAAAACGAAGTCCACCGCCAAAAGACCAAGCCCAGTCTGCGAGCCGATGTTGGACTCAGTCCGATCTGGGTCGAACAGCGTTCCGCCGAGCATCTCGAAACCGCCGCAGATGCCGACCAGTGGCGTTTTTCCGCTCTGCGCAAGCAGCGCTTCGGCCAGGCCACAGCGACGCAGATAATCGAGATCCCAGGTCGTGTTCTTCGTCCCCGGCAAAACGATCGCATCGGGAGCCCCCAGCTCACCGACGTGGCGAACAAATCGCAGGGAGACGTTTTCCTCGACGGCAAGGTGTTCAAAATCCGTCGCATTGGCGATGTGCGGCAGGTAAATCACCGCGATGTCCACCTCGGGATGTTTGCAGTAGCGAGGCCGAACTCGGTCTTCTTCCTCTAGCTCTAGGTCCAAATACGGCAGCACCGAAAGCGAGGCCGAGCCAATGTGCGGACGAACGAAGTCGAGCCCGCCGTCGAGAATTTTCGGGTCTCCGCGAAACTTGTTGATGAGGAAGCCCTTCACGCGGGCCGCATCGCTCGGCTCAGTCAGCGACAGAATTTTCAGCGTCCCGAGGATGTCGGCAAACACACCGCCCTTGTCGATGTCGGTCACGATGTGAACGTCGGCAGAGAGACGAGCAGCCAGACCAAAGTTCACCACGTCGAGCGTCCGAAGGTTGGGCTCGGCGCAGCTCCCGGCACCCTCGACGACAATCAGGTCATAATCGCGGCGCAGCATGTCGATCGCTGCGTCGATCGCCTGCCATTTGAGCGCTTGCAGCTTGTCCGATCCGAAATACTCGGCTGCCGTCACATCTGCAAAAGGCTTCCCGAGGACAATGAGCTGACTTGTGTCATCCGCCTTTGGCTTGAGCAGGATCGGATTCATCGCCACCGTCGGAACTTGCATCGCGGCGCGAGCCTGAACCGCCGTCGATCGCGCAATTTCCTCGCCTGCTTCCGTCGCATACGAGTTGAGCGACATGTTCTGCGACTTCAGCGGCGCGACCCGCAGTCCCCGTCGAGCAAACAGTCGACAAAGGCCCGCGGTCACCGTCGTCTTGCCGGCGTGAGAGCTGGTGCCAAAAATCGCGAGCGGCGTGTGTTTCAAAAAGCAGGCCTCTTCCCAGCGACGAGCGCGGCTACTTGTACTCGACGGTTTCTTTTTCCTTGAAGCCGTTTAGGGTCATGCACTCACGGAAAAAAACGTCAGCGCGGCCCTTTATTTCGTCTTTTTCGTCGCCAGACAGGCCGGTGCGCCACGGCACTTGCTGATCGGCCCAGACCTTACACAGGTGTTTCTGGCGATCGACCACTTCACCCGGTGTGTCGTCTCGACGCCACTCCTTCGATGTTTCGGTGCAAGCGGCCAAGGAACAAAGGCCCACAAAAAGTCCTAACCAAAGCGGCGGGTTGCGAGTCGTCTTCATGCGAGTTGTCTCGAATCGGCTGGTTGTGAGGCGAACTTTTGCAGATCTTCGCCTGCCGTTTCAAGCCGTTTGGCCACACCTTCGCCCACACTCTCGACGGATTCGTCGCCTGAGCCGCGCCAGAGACTAGGGTTTGCGTGCTGGAACCCGGCCAGGCGGATTTTTTTGACCCACAAGACACTCGACTTCCACGATCGGCGAAAGACCCACGCCGTCAAGATGCCCCAGCTCGATGCGGATGCGATCCGGCGAAGCGGTCTTGATGACGACTTCGGGCACGCCGTTTGAATCGACATCTGCGACGGCGATCGGCTGTACCGTGCTCGACTTGTCCGTCACCGCCCGCATCGGCACTGTCCGTTCAGGATGTCGGCCCGCCGTCACAACCACCGATTGACCGATCACTTCCAGTCGACGCTCATCGATGCAGCGCAGCTCGTCGAGCCGCTCGCGGACACCGTCACCATCGAGGTCAACATTCCAGGTCGCCACAAGTTCTACCACCGGAGCAGACCCGTCCGCGACGGCAAGCTGAGAGCACGCGGCCTTCAT
Organism: uncultured Myxococcales bacterium; assembly: GCA_964437195.1. Classification (GTDB taxonomy): domain Bacteria; phylum Myxococcota_A; class Polyangia; order Palsa-1104; family JAEUJZ01; genus JAEUKA01. The sequence continues at coordinate 13,936 of CAYTGC010000096.1, forward strand.
CCCACGCTGCTGACTCGGTGTGCGCGGCATGATCTCACTCGGGAGTGGCGGTGAGGAAAGCAGCGGATACGACGTATCGGACCACAGTGCGGCAGTCGCTGTCGCCGAACCGACACTGGTGTTCTTCGTCGCATACGAAGGCAGCGGAGTCCCCTTCCAAGAACAGCGACTCTCACCGACGGTTCCTAGCTGCGCGACCAGCCCGCCGGACAGGTGCAGGTCGCCCCCCGTCGCTGTTGGGAGCAGCGCCGCACAGTCAGCGCCCAAAAGTCGCCGCCCGTGATCATGACAAAAGAGCGGCACCAGGCGCTGCTCGTCGAAAAATAGCAGCACCGATCGTCCCTCGATCGCTCGACTTACGGGCTCGGCGAGCGGCGGCAATGGTGGTGCCGTCGGTAGCGGCCCACTCGGGTAATCAATCCGATTGCACCCGATCGTCCCGGTGAGCAGCGCCAGCAGCACCGACTGACGACGCAGCGTCATCGCAGCCTACTTTTTGCCCTTTTTGCCAGGCTTCGCCGGTGCAGCCACGATATCAACCAGCTCAACGTCGAAGACGAGCATTCCGTGCGGACCGCCAGGCCGTCGAGGCGTGTCGCCGTAGGCAAGCTCGGCCGGAATCCACATCCGCCGCTTCTCCCCAGCGACCATCAGCTTCAGCCCTTCTTGCCAGCCCTTGATCAGCAAGTCGATCGGGAACTGAGCGACAAACCCTGCGCCTTTTTTTTCCGACGTGTCGAACAACTTTCCGTCGGTCATCCAGCCCGAATAGCGAACCTTGACCTCGCAGCCAGCGGTCGGATGTTCGCTGCCCTGGCCTTTGCTGAGCAGCTTGCTGACCAGACCCGTCTTGCTTTTTTCCCCATCGGCAGGCGGACCTTTTACATCCGGCGGCGCGGGAATGTCGGGCAGAGCCGGTTTCGCCGCCTCCGCAGGTTTTTCCTCGGCAACCGCAGCAGCAGGCAGAGCAGCACAGAGCAGACCGAACAACGCAAAGCGGACGACTGTACGCATGAAGTCACTTTACTTTGCCGACTCTGCGCGGGGCAATGCGGTATAACGCCGCGCCATGAATCGGGTGCCACATCACGTCGAGGATCGCGTGGAACCACTACACATCGACGAGCTGCCCGTCTCGCCGCTGCGGGCAGCTCTACCGCGCATGCTGTCGCTTCTCAGCGCCGGAGACAGGCGGGTCCGATCGTTTGGAACTGTCGGCCCGCTGCAGGCGCTGCTGATCGCCAAGCTCGTCGAGACGCTACCGGCAAAATCGCTTCCGCTCGTGGCCCTGGTTGCCGACGAAAATACCGCGCGGACGCTGCGCAAGGATCTCCAGTTTTTCCTTCATCGCGGACACAGCACCGACGATCCCGCGGCATCCGATGCAGTCATTGGCCTGCCCGAGCTAGATGTAACCCCGTGGGCCGATGCATCGCCAGAACGAGCCGCCGTCTTGTCGCGCATGTCGACGCTGTTTCGACTGTCGCAGGCGAGCGTTCTGCCACCACAGGTCGTAGTTGCGTCGGTGGAAGCCTTGGCCCGCAAGGTTGTGCCCAAGTCCGCTTTTGCCGATTTCGTCGACATCATCGAGGCCGAGGAAGAGCTCGATCGCGATCAGACGATCAAGCGCCTGGCACAAGGTGGTTATACACGGGCTCCCGTCTGTGAAGACCCTGGAACATACGCAGTGCGCGGCGGTGTTCTCGACGTGTTTGTGCCGCTGTATCGCTTCCCGGTTCGAATCGAGTTCTACGGCGACATGGTTGAGTCGCTGCGTTTTTACGATCCGACGTCTCAGCGAACGCTACGAAAGACCGACGAGATCTACATCCACCCCGTCCGAGAGACGATCCTGACGCGAGGAAACAAGCTGCGCGAGCGGCTCCTCGAAGTTGGCGATCTTGCCGTCCATCCCTCGTCGCGAACGCGGAACATTCTCGAGCAGATTGAGTCGGGTACGGACTTCTTCGGCGTCGAGTCGCTCATTCCGGCGTTTCACGAAAAGCTGGTTTCGATCGGCGACTATCTTCCCGAACAGGCAACCTTCGTGGTGGTCGAGCCTCACCGTCTGTTCGATGGGCTCAGTGAGCTGCTGCGCGACGGGGAATCGGCCTATCAGAAGCGAATTGCCGAACACAAGCTGGCGTTCGCTCCGTCGGAATTCTACCTTCAAACGAGCGAACTAAGGCAGCTGCTCCTCGGGAGCCAGGGCAAAGAGAGTCTGTGCGTCGAGATCGATCCACTGGTGATTGCAGGGGAAGACGACGCCGTTCCGTCGGTGCGACTGTGCGGCGAAGATCACCGACTGCTCGCCGCAGAACTGCAGCGCGGCCAAAAGGAAAAACACGAGCACATCCTGAAGCCGCTGGTGACGGTTCTGCGCAAAAACCACGACGAGGGAATCCGGTCCGTTATCGTCGCTGGCAGCTTGCAAGGTGCCGAGCGGTTGGAGTCGCTGCTCCGTGGCTATGGCCTAAAACCCGTGCTCCATCGCCCAGGATTGTCGTCGCTGGCCGTCGAGCAAAAGAGCGGCGAGACGCTTCATCACTTCGACCTTCTCGACAGCGATCCGCAGCTTCTCGGGCGACTGGAAATTCGCGTCGGAACCCTGCTGCGCGGTGTCGATCTGCCGCTCGATCGCGTTTCGCTCTATTCCGAGGCGGAGATCTTCGGGGAAAAAGCTGTCCGCAAGACCGCCAAGGCGTCGAAAAAACCGTCGCTCGGGGATCTGAAGAACCTGGAAGTGGGTGGATACGTCGTCCATCCGGTCCATGGCGTCGGACGGTATCGCGGTCTGACCAAGCTGCCAGTGCGTACGGGCGGCGTCGCCATCGACTTTATGCACATCGAGTACGACGGCGGCCAGCTGTATCTGCCCGTCTGGCGACTGTCGGAAGTGCAGCGCTACGTCGGCGCCGAGGGAATGACGCCGAAGCTCGACCGCATGGGCGGCGAGACGTGGCAAAAGACCCGCAGCAAAGTCATCCGCGAGGTCCAGCAGGTTGCCGAAGAGCTGCTCAAAATTTATGCACAGCGGCAGGCGCTCCCTGGACACTCCTTTGCTCTCGACAGCGACGCCGAGCAGCTATTCGGCGAGTTCGAGGCAACTTTTCCCTTCGAGGAGACGCCTGATCAAGAGCGCGCGATTGGCGATGTGCTCGGCGACATGGAGCTTGAACGGCCCATGGATCGGCTGGTCTGTGGCGACGTCGGCTACGGCAAGACCGAGGTGGCGATGCGCGCCGCGGTCAAGGCCGTTCTCGCCGGCAAACAGGTGGCCGTGCTGGCGCCAACAACAGTCCTCGTCGAGCAGCACGCCGTCACGTTTGCCAATCGGATGAAGACACTGCCGATCACGGTATCGTCGCTGTCCCGCTTCCGCTCACGCGCCGAGCAGCTGAAAGAACTAAAAGATCTGGCCGACGGAAAGCTCGACATCATCGTCGGAACCCATCGCTTGCTGTCGACCGATGTGCGCTTCAAAGACCTCGGCCTGGTGATCATCGACGAGGAGCAGCGCTTCGGAGTCAAGCACAAAGAGCGGCTGCGGCAGTTTCGCTCGCAGGTCGATACGCTGACGCTCACAG
>CAYTGC010000097.1:0-17518 GCA_964437195.1 uncultured Myxococcales bacterium
CTCGGGCAGTCATCCCAAGCGACGGTCCACCTAGCCGACCTGTACGATAGTCCGTGCTTGCTCGTTGAGTCAGCGCGGTCTTGTGTCATACGCTGGAAAGGTGACTTGGGTCGCGTTGGGGATTGGGTGGTGGCGCCCCCGCGGTTCGTCAAGGAGGCGGTATGCAAGCGCGCATTAGGCTTCTCTCTCGGTCCGCGGAGGTTCGCCTGCAAGCACTGGGGCAGCTAGATGGCAGCGATTCCGCCGACGTCTATGCCGCCAGATCTGCGCTGTTGCAAGACAGCGACGGTCGGGTGCGGGCCGACGCGGCGCGGTTTCTCGGACGATCCAAAGCGCTGTCGCCTGTCAGCTGGCTACACGATGCGACGTACGATGATCTTCCCAGCGTTCGCGAGGCCGCCGCACGGTCGCTTGGTCAGCTTGCCGGTCTACTTGCCCTGAGCGCACAAGCCCGGCTCAATCGGCTGGCGCTATTGGATCCGATCTGGTGGGTCAGGCGCACCGCGGCAGTGGCGCTGGCGCGTGTCGGACAGGCGAGTGCGATTCCGACGCTCAAGGCGGTCCTCAGTGATCCATTCTGGCGTGTCCGTCATGCTGCGCTCGAAGCGTTGGTCTTGCTTTGGCAGGCCTGTCCCGAAGAACGCGAGCAGATCCTGATGGTCTCTGCGACGATGAGCGAAGCCTGCCAAAGCGCGCATCTTGAGCTCCTGTCGCGGGTCGAACCGCAGCTTGCCGCATACAAAGCACCGTCGCCGCCAGCCACCGATCAGCCACTTATGAATCCCGACCCGGCGGTCACTACCGCCCGGCTGAGGGCCCGCCCGCCATCGGAGGTTCCACCGGCGGAGCTTCTGCCGCTGCTTGCCGATCCGCACACACAACTGCGCGAGCTTGCGATTGACCGCTTGGCCCGACAGATCAAGGCGACAGAGCTGGAAGAAGTCCTGCCGCACATGGTGATTCCCGGTCTGCCCCATGCACTGGAAAGTGCGTGCGAGCTTTTGTCTCGTTCAGGACGCCGCGCCCAATCGCTTGTTGCACGGATTTTGTCGGACAACGATACGCCGGTCGGTGCCGTGCAGTGGGCGTGTCAGACACTGGTGCGTACCGGTGGGCGACGAGCCCCACTGCGCTCGACGCTTTTGCATCCGCATCCACTGGCGCGACTTCTGGCGCTCCGTGCGCTGGATGAGATGGGTGAGACGGATGTAACGCTGTTTGAGCGGCTGATCGAGGACGAAGACGCCGAGGTCCGTGGTGCGGCGATGCAAGCCGTCGTGGTCAGGGTTCCCGATGCCGACCTTGGGCGCTATCTTCCAGAGCTTCTGGGACCGGACAGCAAACCACTTTGTCGGATGTCGCTCTTGGGACGGGCTGCGCTGGCAAAAGACCGCGTCTTGGTCCAGCGGCTCGCCGACGATCCACACCCTCTTTTGCGAGCGCGTGCGCTGCGGGTGCTGGGGCAGCTGGGGCGTCTTTCGAATGCCGTCGATCTTTGCCGCTCCGCCGATCCGCTCATCCGTCAAGCCGTCGTGCCTTGGCTTCCTGGCCAGGAACTGGTCCGGCTGCTGCGTGAAGATCCCGATCCGCAGCTCCGTCGTGAAGTTCTTCGTCAAGCCTATCGTCGTCGGGGGGAACTCAACGAGCAGGAGCGTCAGCAAATCGTCGCCGCCGCCGTCGCAGGTGAAGATCCGTGGCTTCGTGCCCATGTGGTCGCGCTGCTTTCGCCCGATTCTGACTTGCCGCTTCTGCTGTCGCTTTTGCGCGATCCGCACCGCAGCGTGCGGCAGGCCGCAGCCGACAAGCTTGCGGGCGCACCGGGACTGTCCTCGCAGATCGACGCACTGCTCGATCGCGGCCTGCTCGATGCGCAGCAGCAGGCCGCGGCGTACGCGGAGCTTACGAAACAAGCGCTGGATGCTCCCGATTCCGATGCAGAGCTCGCTACCATCGCAGCCAAGCTGCGCACTGCGGACGTGCCCGACGCGCTTGCGCCGCTGCGCGATGCAATCGCAGTGCTGCGCGGCGAGGTCGGCCACCCCCACGATCGATTCCCAGCATCAATTGCCGACCACTCGCCATCGCAACCAATCGATCGCCAGCCACAGGTCACGGCGCCGCGTCGGATGCTTGGCAAGACAGGAATCGCGGTCTCTCCCCTCGCGATCTCAGGTCGCAGCGATCTGCCGCCGCGTGTGTATGCACGGGCTCTCGATGCCGGTGTGAATTTGTTCTTTTGGGAGCCCGGATATGAAGCACTTTCAAGGCTTCTTATTGCCCAGCGGAAGCGGCTCCAGATCGTCGCTGGAACCTACGAAGGCGATCGGGATTCGATCATCGAGGATGTCGATCGCACGCTCCGTCGGCTGCGAACCGACTGCTTGGATGTATTTTTGCTGTTTTGGGTTCGCTCACCCGAGCGGCTCAGCGATGGAGTAGTGGCAGCATTTCAGAAGCTCAAATCCGATGGGAAAATCCGCGCGGCGGGCTTTTCGACCCACGACCGCAGCCTGGCAGAAAAGGCGATTCGCGACGGAAACTGGGATGTCCTGATGACCCGACATAGCGCGGCTCACCCTGCCAGTGAGCGATCCCTGTTTCCGCTCTGCGCCGAGCGAGAAGTCGGTCTGCTGACATTTTCGGCGACCTCGTATGGGCGACTGCTGGGACCACTGCCGGGTCTCGATTCCCCCAAGGTGCGCTTTGCGGCTGCGGACTGTTATCGGTACTCGCTGGCGCAGCCAGGCGTCTGTTCGGTGATCTCTGCGCCGCAGTTTCCGAAAGAGCTGGATGAAAACCTGGCAGTGCTCTCGGATCTGACGATTTCCGACGATACCTGTGCCGCGCTCAGGCAGCATGGCGAAGCGGTACACGCGGTGAGCCGTCGCTTCAATGCGCTCGTGCGCAAAGGACACGAAAGTCCGCTCCACGCGCCGAATCAGCAGGCGACTCTGTCAACGAGGTTGGCCGAGCTGCTCGCTGAACACCCTGCCCCGCCGAGTGAGCCGCTCACGCACGTCACGTCTCGCCGCCAGTCGCGCAAGCCACCGGAGCGGCAGTCATGACCGCAATAGGGCGAGTCTCTCGTCGCACAAACGCCAGGCTTTCCATTTCAGAAAGAGCCTGCCAACATGGGTTTTACAGCGTTCCTTCGCTCGCCACGCAGTTAGCTTCCTCCGCGATGTTACGTCGCGGTTGCTTTCGACCTGCACTGGACAATGCGCTGGTCCGAGCTGCCGCTTGCGGCTTTTCTCAGCTCGGGCACCGCTGCCACGCAAGTAACTGCGAGCGAAGGAGCGCTTTTTCTTTTTCCCGCCGGGAGCCACGCACATGAGCCTGTCGAATCTGCTGCTCAAGCTAATTCCGCTGTGCGAGTCGCTCGATGACAACTGGGAACAGGTGGTGGACCTGCTCGACAGCCACAAAGATCTGGCGGAATACGAGGTCGCACGCTTCTACGTCAGTCGCTACACGTCGCGAACGATTGCCAACCTGGTCAAGAGCGACGACCCGCGCAAGCGGGCCAAGGCCGCGACGCTGATCCGGCTGAGTAGCACGGCGCGACCAGCGGGACGGTATCTGCGAGTGCTCATCAAAGATCCAAATGCGCGGGTTCGTTCGGCGGCACATCGCGCGGTGCGCTCGCTGAACTTGGACGACGTAGCGCTACCGGACAACCGCTTTCGCAAGCCGCGGTCGAATCGCTCCCAAGCGCTCGGTGGGTGGAATCCGAGCGGCTGGGCGTTTGGGCTGTACGGCAACATGTGGACGATTCGCCAGTATCGGAAGCAGCAGCGCAAGCCGAAGACGCAGCTTGCGGATCTGGGCGTACCGAAGCTGGAGACGCGCAAAGATGTGCTGAACTGGCTGAAAATCCCATCGCTGCGTGACCTGCACAAGCTGCTGCGCGCGGGATCGGGCCCAGGCAGTCCATACGTCTCGTTTCAGATTCCCAAGTCCAGCGGCGAGCTCCGGACCATCACGGCCCCCAGAATGACGCTGCGCAGAATCCAGCGCCGCATCCTTCACGAGCTGCTCAGCAAACTTCCGACGCACGCGGCAGCGCATGGCTTTGTGAAAAAACGATCGGCGGTGACCAACGCCAAGCCGCATGAAGGCGCCCTGCTGGTGATCAAGATCGACCTCAAAGACTTCTTTCCGACGATCTCGTATCACCGTGTCCGCGGGCTTCTGTGTGGGTATGGATTTGCGCCGGAAGTGGCGGACGTGCTGGCGGGCCTTACGACGCATAGGCAGGTGCTCACCGACGGTTACGTGGTGTGGCCCGGCGTCTTGCCGCAAGGAGCGCCGACGTCACCGGTGCTGGCGAACTTGATCTGTAGGCAGCTCGATTCGCGACTGTCCGGTTTGGCCAAACGAATGGGCGCTCGCTACACCCGCTACGCCGACGACATGACGTTTTCGTTCGCAAAGGGAATGGATCAAAAAAACGATCTGGGGCGATTCCTGTGGTGGGTGGGTCAGATCTGCCAGCAGGAAGGATTTGCCGAAAATGTCGCGAAGCGGAAAGTCCTCCGGCCATCGGCGCAACAGCGAATTACCGGCGTCGTGGTCAACAGCAGCCTGGCCGTACCAAGGCAGCTGCGACGGACGTTTCGAGCGATCTTGCACAACTGTCAGGTACATGGCGTCGGCAGCCAAGCGCGCGGCAAAAAAGACTTCCGCGCCTATCTTCTCGGCTATGCCTCGTACATTCGGATGGTGCAGCCGCAGCTTGGACAAAAGCTTGTGGCCGAGGTCAAGGCGCTGCTGGCAAAACCGGCAGTTTAGGGCTCACGCCTCCACCGTCGGAGTGCTTGGCCTCTCGCGCCGAAGCAGCAGCAGTTCCTTGACCGACAACTCGCGAAGAAGCAGCAGCACCAGCAAATAGAGACCGCCCGAGCTCGCGGCACAGATCAGTGTCCCTACTTTGCTCCCCAGGAGGCCGACGCTACCCGCCGCTGGCCACAGCCGACCCAGCACCATGACCGCCGCAAATCCGAGCCCGCAGCGCAAAAGCGTCAGCACCGGCAACGTCGCTCGCAGCATGTGCCAAAGATAGGCCAAGCCAAGGAGCAGTCCGCTGCCCATTCCAAGCAGCATTCCCATCGCTGCAGCCCGCAGTGGCTGTTCACCTGCTCTCAGCGCTGCGCCAATCGCGAAGTACACTGAAATCGCCGACAGCACCAACGTCACAAGCCCGAGCAGCGCCGTATGAACCGTCTTTCCAAGCGAGTTTGTGATCGTGCCGACAATGCTAAACAGCGAAAAACAGACGTAGGCGCCAAGCAGGATGGCCAGCGCGGCACTGCCCGTCACGTATTCCGGCGGAAACAAAAGGCGCAGCGTCGCTTGTGGACGAACCCCCAGCGCGGCCACAAGCCCAAGCATCGCGATCAGTGAATACCGCAGCGTCGCTGAGACATAGCGCTCGGTTCGCGCCTTGTCCGCCTGCACCGCCGGAGCCGATAGCAGCGGAAAGACGATGAAGGCCACGGCCACGATCAGCTGATAGGGAAGCCGTGCCACCGTCTGAGCGGCGCCATACACACCAACGAGTGCATCGACAGTTCGCTTCGTTTCCTCGGCGGGTAGCGTCGACAGGGCTTCGGTGTAAAGCCGCTTGAGCCACCAGCCATCCATGAACATCAGCGCGTTGAGCCCCAAAAGGTAGACCGCCAGCCAGGTCCCAAAGCCGAGCATCGTCTTGACTGGAATCGGCTCTCCGCCGTCGGTTTTTGGCAGGCCCACGAGCATCACCGCGACTACCAAGATCACGCCCGCAGCGACCACCCAGCCCCAGAAGGCCGCCAGCGCACTGTGCAAAAGCCACGCGCCGAGCAGGACGAACAACGTGCGCAGCGTCGCAAACGTAATATCGAGCCCGGCTTGCTTGTGAAACTGTCGCGCTCCGTTGGCGGCTCCGACAAAGACCGCGTAAAAGCTGTAGCCAAGGATGATGAGCGATCCGAGCTGAAGGTACTTCGTCAGCTCGGCGTCATGCTCGAAGCTGGCAACGACGGGAGAAAGCAGAAAGAACAGCGCGGCGGCTCCACCACCGATGAGCAAATTCATGCGCAGCGCAGTCTTCTTGGCGTGCTCGACCGCCGAGGGACCACGCGCTGCAAAGTAAGCCACCGCTTGAATCGTCGCCGTGATCATCACGTTGTTGAGTGTCGACATCCACGACGACACCAGCGTCCAGACGCCATACAGCGCCGAGCTACCGAGCACCCGTGGCAGGAGAAGCTGAAGCAGCAGCGCCGAGATCATGAACCAGAGCTTGGCGAGCGGAATGAACACCGCGCCGCGTCGAGCAGACTGACCGAGATCATCAGCAGGTGACGCAACAGCGGACTGGGAAGGCGCAGAGCGGTGAGTCATGGATGGTTGTTCCAGCACAAGCAGGCGATGGGCAGTTTACTCCCCCAAGAGACTTGCGGGGGCATCGACGTAGTAGTGCAGTTCGACCGCTCGCTTTTCACCGGGAGTGAGCCGCAGCTTGTAGGTCACGATCCCGTCGGGGGCATTGAGTGCGTAGCCCGGCGTTGCTTTCGCGTCGAGCGACACCTTCACATCATCAAGCTCAGAGACGGGAATGTGCTCTTGCAGTTCGATCTCTTCAGCCGCCGGCAGATAGCTCTCGACCTCGAATCGATAGCCATAACGAACGCGACGGCTGGTGCCGAAAATGCCCCGATCGCGGCTGATTTCCTCGAGGACGGTGCGCTTCACTTTCAGGCGGTCGACGAGTCCAAAGCTCAGCTCGAAGCGCTCGCCCGCCGCAACCCGAGATAGCCCGTATCGGGCAGAAAACTGCCCTTTGCGGAACACATCGACTGGCCCCGACAGCAGTGGATAGCCAGCGGTATTGACCAAGTCAGCGACGCGGAACACATACGGCTGCAGCTTGGGAATCGTGCGGTAACCGACTTTGCCCCGTAGCTCGGCACGGGCGATGCGAATCCGTACCGGCGTCCCATCGCCCATCACATCTGCCGTACCTGGCGCGACAAACTGGACCGACAAGCCCTGGTCTTGAAGCTGGACGCCATCGGCATTTTTCCCGCCTGAAGGTGTTGTGGAACCTGTCGGTGCCCCGCCCGATGCCTCGCGGTGCACTTGTTCCTCGACGCGGCTGACCAAAAGCCGCTTGGGTGGCGGACGATCCGTCGCGGTGATTCGCAGCGGAACCAGCTCGGGTGGTGTCGCATTTTGCCGAGGAATTGCCGTCGAGATAACGATCTGCGCGTCGCGCCAGTCTTCACCGGTCTGCTGATGCAGCGTCGCATAGCTGGTCAGCTCGACTTCGCCTTTGTCGCCGAGCCGGGCTTCGTGCTCCGTTGAAAACTGCGCACCGCCGACCAGATAAGTCAGCTCGACCTGCGCCTTGCGGTCGTTTCCCGCTGGGCAACTGACCAGCACTTCGGCGTGGAGCTGTTTTTGCCCCGACGCAGCATGGAGCCGCTGTCGCTTTGCGACCAGTTCTTCGCGCTTTCGGCGCAGCTCTCGGCTCGTCTTTTCGTAGCTTGCCACCGACGCGGCGTGCGCAAGCCGCACTTTGAGCGATGAATCCACCGCCAAAGACCACGCCTTCGGAAGCTGTGCCACCGTCGCCGGATTCCCTGGCGGCTCGACCAGTTCGCGGCCCAGCATCGCCACCGCAACATCTTCATAGCGCGTTGCGACCGAATCGACGGAGCGCTCGCGGCCTCGCTTTTCGCCAAGCTGGCTCAGTTCACCGTCGACCAGCCGAATCTCTTCGTCGAGCTGTTCGACCTGTTTGGCATAGGCCGTCCTGAGCACCTCTGTCTCGGTCCGCACGCCAAGGACCTGCGCCCCCAGTACGTCGACAAACGCACGCACCGACTGAACGTCGGCCTCGGGAGGCAGCGATGCAAACCGCGCCTGTACTTTTTCGCCACACTGAATCTGCGTCGTCCGAGAGACCTGCGCGCGATCGGGATACACCACCACTTTGCTCACGCGGTCGGCCTGGGCGAGCGACGGCAGCAGCAGCAGTCCCAGTCCCACAAACCGATGACTCGTCTTTTTGGTCGTCGTCATGGTTGTCCCCTCCTAGTATTGCGACTGCCCGAGCCGATAGCCCTTGGGCCGCTTGAGCGTGTAGACAAACTTGGTGACGAGCTTGGCCCCGGGTTGAAGCTGCGGTCGCCACTCCAAGTTGCCGGTCTTTTCGTCGTAGTTTGCCGTCGGCTCGCTGCGCAGAAGCTGAATCTCGACGTTCTTGTCGGCGGCGAGCGGCACTTGGTCGTAAATACGAAGGTTTAGCGGCACCTTGTAGGGATTGGTAAGTTCCGTCGTCACCACGTATTCGCTGACTTCGTCTTTGTTAAATACGCCCTTTTCGACGGTGGTCATCTGGACGTTTCGCGCCGGACGAATCGCCCGGTCGAGCCCGAGAGGCAGGGAAATCACTTCCCCCGGCGCCATCAGCTTGAGCTGCGCCACGCCGGCCGGATCTGCGCCGACGAAGAGCTGCGCCGTTCCTGAAGGCAGCGGCTCGGGGCTCGGGTTCTTCATCTCTGCAACGAGAAACGCTTCGGGAGCCAGTGCCGGCATCACCTTGCGGCTGACTTCGACTGGAAAGCTACGCGACAAGAGCGCTACCCGTCGCTCACCCTGCCCGCTCTTGATCGTCTCGGGGGCCAGAGAAGGAAACACCAAGTCGTAGCCACCCGACGCAGAAGCCAGCGTCATGTTGACCGAAGGGCGATAACCCGGTGGTGGACTGAGTCCAAACCCAATCACTTCTGCTTCACCCCCCATCGGCCCGCTGGAAGTCATGGACATCGACGGGGCGCTCCGCTTGCCCTTCGCTTTGGCCTCCATGCGATAAACCGGTGCCGGTGCCGCTGTCGTCGCTTCTGCCACTGCCACTGGGGCCATTGGCGGAGGAGGCGGCGGTGGTGGCGGCTGTGCGCTCTGCGTCAGCTGCGCTGGCATCTCATCGACGGCGTCTGCCACTCCATCGGCATCACGCTCAAGCGCAGCACTCTCTTCCTTCGTCTGCTCGGCGATTCTTTGGTCGTACGCGCCCTTCTGGTTCTGGTCGAATCGGCCCCCAACCACACCACCGACTGGCGCCATCCCGAGCTTGCCGAGCAACCGCTGCTGCAGCCGAAACTGCGGATCGTCTTCGATGGAAATTGGCCGCGCTGGGACTCGTGGTGGAGGCGGCGGATACTCGGTCTGCGGCCTCGGCGTTGGGACAAAGCGCTCACGCTCGCCCAGCTTCCAGGTCAACAGCTTCGGAAGCTGAGTTGCCGTCGCTGGAATTGCAGTCGATAGTGTCAGCTGCGCCGAAGTCCAGTCCTCGCCGGTCTGCTGACTGACCTGCCCCGCCAGCTTCAGCTCGACGCGATTTTGACTGGGCGCAAACTGGATGTCGTAGATCGGACGCCACGTCGCCCGGGAGATCAGATAGCTCAGCAGAACGTCCGCCGACCCCGATCCGGTCACCATCGCCGTCACGCGATAGCCGCCCTGACGAAGCAACCCGCCCATCAGGCGACCTTTTTCGAGGAGTACCCGCTGAGACTTGTGAAGCAGCCGCTGTTTTTCCACAAGCTCGCGCTGCTTCTTCTGGACCCGTTCTTGAAGCTGAAAAGTCCAGTCCATCACTGCGCCCCAGCCCATCGGGTTTAGCTTGGGCGGCGGCTGGAGACCGAGAGTCGGCTGCCCAAGACCATTTGCGGACGGCAAAAGTCGTCCAATCAAACGAAGCTGCGCCGCATACGCCGCCAGCTCGGCGCCCACTGTCGCAAGCTGGTCGTCGATGGCGTCGAGTTCTTGCAGCAGACTTTCGGCTTCTTGGGTCGGCAGCTTCACTTCGCTTGGTGGAACAAAGGCGATCTCAACGCGCGACACCTCCGCATCGGCGCTGTGTCGCGCATCGAGCTCGACCCGAATGCTCGACGTGTCCACCCCCGCCGGAAGAAGCGGCAGCTCGACTTTCATCGGAGACCCACCGCGAAGTGGAACCCGCGCAGTTCGAGTCACTCGAGCGCGGTCGCTGTAGACGGTTACCGCCGATATCGGCGCGTCCACCGACGCGAACACTAGCTGCGGGGCAAACAGTCCCATCCAAACGGAAAACAACTGAGGCACGGTCAGCGCACGCGGCATACGGATTACCTCGCGAAAACCGAAGGAACGAATGGCTTAGATCGCTGTGGCGTTTTTGCGCCCGAGGAAAAAGTACGCCGGCACGCCCAGCAGCACCAGCCCCAGCCCATACAGCGACGAGCGTGGGTCGCCTTGAACGATGTACACGACAAAGCCGATTGCGACCAAAATAAAGGCGATCGTCGAAGCCGGATACCCCAAGGTGCGATACGGTCGATCGGCGTCGGGCTGCTTCTTTCTAAGCACCAGCACGCAGGCTGCCGTCGCAGCGTTAAAGAGCAGCGATGCAAACGTGGTGTAGGTGAGAAGGTCATCGTATTTCCCCGACATCGTCAGCACCGCCGACCACAGGCCCAGCATGACCAAAGCCCAGCCCGGCGCTTTGTTGCGATTCAGCGTCCCGGCTCGTCGGAAGAATAGGCCGTCTTCGGCCATCGCAAACAAGACCCGAGCGCCGCCCAAGATCATTCCGTTGATGCAGCCAAACGTCGAGACGAGGATCGCCGCCGCAATCAGCTTTCCCCCGACGCTGCCGAGCAGACTCCGCGCGGCTTCAGCGGCAATGCGATTTTCCGGGATCTGAGCCATTTCCGACAACGGAAACAGGTACAGATAGCCAGCCGCAGCGACGACGTAAGTCAGCGTGGTTACCAGCGTTCCGCCGACGAGCGCCTTGGGCAGGTTTCGCGCCGGATCCCGAACTTCAGCCGACGCGAACGTCACCGTGTTCCACGCGTCGTAGCAAAACAGCGCTTTCGACGCTGCAACACCGAGAGCAGCCAAAAACCCCGCCTGAACCGCGCCTGGTAGCTTCGGAACCTCGGTGCTCCACAGCGGCACAAAGTGGCTGGTACTGCCTTTGCCAATGATCAAAATCAGCGCCAAAAGACCCCATAGCCCAAGCAGCTTCAGTCCTGTGAACAGGTTCTGAACTGCCGCTCCAGCGACGACGCCGCGGGTGTTGATGTACGTCAACACGGCAATGACCAGCAGCGCGACGCCTTGGGCCGAAGACAATCCGACAGGTCCGTGGCTGCCCTGGTAGACGACCAGCCACATGCTTTCCTCCCCCACCGACGGAAAGAAAATGCCCAGGTACTTCGCAAAAGCGATCGCGACAGCGGCAATGAAACCCGACTGAATCACCAGAAACAGCGTCCAGCCATACAAGAATCCGGGGAGCCGCCCAAACGCGCGCCGCAGATAGACGTACTGACCACCCGCCTCGGGCATCATCGCGGCCAGCTCGGCGTAGCTAAATGCGCCAAGCAACGTAAACAGCCCAGCCAGCGCCCAAAGGCCCAGATAGAGCCCCGGTGCGGCAATGTTCTTGGCCATCAGCGACGGGGCAATGAAAATCCCCGAGCCAATCATGCTACCGACAAGGAGCGCCGCCGCATCGACGGCCCCCAGCTTCCGTTCGAGCTGTGACGAAGACATGTCTCTCGTGGCTAACACGCGCTGCCCATCGTCTCAATTTTTTGCTCGTCGCACTTCGCTTGGGGATTGGCTACTCTGCTCGGTTATGGGCGATGCGGTTCCCAGCAGTGAACCAGTCCTTCGACTATCGAAAATCACCAAGGTGTACACCCGTGGCGACCTCTCGGTCCCGGCGCTGCGCGGTGTCGACTTGACCATCGACAAGGGAGAGTTTGTCGCGGTCATGGGGCCAAGTGGCTCGGGCAAATCGACGCTGATGAACCTGATCGGCTGTTTGGATCGGCCAACGTCAGGCTCGTATTTTTTGCAGGGTCGCGATGTGGCCAAGCTCGACCGTGATGCGCTGGCGGGCGTACGGCTGCGCACGCTGGGCTTCGTGTTTCAGGGTTTCAACCTGCTGTCGCGGACGACGGCGATTGAGAACGTCGAGCTGCCGCTGCTTTACGCGGGCCTTAGGTCCACCGAGCGCGCAGCGAGGGCCAAAGAGTCTCTTTCGCGCGTTGGACTGGGCGATCGCGGGGGCCACACCCCAAACCAGCTCTCCGGTGGACAGCAGCAGCGGGTGGCGATTGCGCGTGCACTCGTGACCAAGCCAATGCTCCTGCTTGCTGACGAACCGACTGGAAACCTCGACTCACGCACGTCACTGGAGGTGATGGTGCTGCTTCAGGAACTCAACGCCGAAGGACTGACGGTTCTTCTGGTCACCCACGAATCGGACATCGCGGCTTTTGCCAGTCGTCTCATCGTGGTCAAGGATGGGCGAATTCGGTCCGACGAAAAGCGCCCGCCGCATTCGGCCAAGCAAGCGCTCTCCGATTGGCGCGACAGCGAGGAGGCATTCTCATGATGTTCATCATGGCGCTTCGCTTGGCGTTGCGAAGCTTGCTGCGCAATCGGATGCGGTCGGCCCTGACGGCACTCGGCGTCATCATTGGCGTGGCGGCGCTGCTGGTGACGGTGGTGCTCGGGGAAGGAACCCGCAAGATGGTTGCGGCGCAGATTGCGACGATGGGATCGGCGATCCTGATGATCGTCCCGGGTGCGTCGGCGCAAGGCGGTTTCATGGGCGGTACAGGCAGCGGTAGACCGCTACAGCGCGACGATGTCGAGGCGATCTTGCAGGCCCGATCGGTACGCTATGCCGTCCCGGTCGATCGCACCGTCGCACAAGTGGTAAGTGCGAACCTCAACTGGCAGACCCCGATCCTTGGCACCACGACGGAATATGCGGCCCTGCGCGACTGGCCCATCGCCAAAGGACGGTTCTTTACCAGTGCTGAAAACGACACCGCAGCCAAGGTCTGCGTGCTTGGTCAGACGGTGTCACAGAACCTGTTTGGTGACTTCGATCCGGTCGGACAGCAGATTCGCGTAAAGCAGATGCTGTGCGAAATCATCGGCGTGCTGGCGCCCAAGGGTCAGTCCGCCATGGGCAGCGATCAGGACGATATTCTGATCATGCCGTCGCTGACGCTGCGCACGCGGGTGCTGAACCAAAACCGTCAGTTTGTCAGCACAATCATGGTCGCAGCGACGAGCGAAGACGATCTCGCATCAGCGGAGAGTGAGGTCGTGTCCATCTTGCGCCAACGCCACAAGCTCACCGACGAACAGGAAAACGACTTTACCGTTCGCAACTTGGCAGAACTGGTGCAGACGCAGCAGAAAATTGTCGAGACTCAGACGGGAATGCTCCGCAATGTTGCCGCTGTATCCCTGCTCGTCGGTGGGATCGGCATCATGAACATCATGCTGGTATCGGTGACCGAGCGAACCCGCGAGATTGGCATCCGCCTTGCGATCGGGGCGCGCGAGCGCGACATTTTGCTGCAGTTTCTCGTCGAAGCCGTCGTGCTTTCGGTGCTGGGAGGCCTGCTCGGAATTGGGCTTGGCGCCCTGGCTGCGACGCTGTTTTCCCGATTGGGCGGTGGCATGCCGGTCGATTTTTCGCCGTTCTGGATGGTGCTGGGCTTCGGTGTGTCGGTGGCAATTGGCGTGCTGTTTGGTTTTTATCCAGCCCGCAAAGCAGCGCGGCTTGATCCGATCGATGCGCTTCGCTACGAGTAACCGTGGCCTAGGCGGCCCCGACGGCTACAACTCGGCGGTATTGGCGAGCCCGAGGCTGGTGGCGCAAGCCGAAACGGCATCCGTGACGGCATCGTGAACGGTCGTCGAAAGCGGTGAAGGAACCACTTCGTCGCTCCCCGCTGATGCTGCGATCGCTTCGGCAGCAGCGATGTACATCTGTGGCTCGATCTTGCCGGCGCGGACAGCGAGCGCTCCTCGGAAAATTCCTGGGAAGGCGAGCGCATTGTTGATCGCGGCTCCGTCGGCGGCGTACGCGGCACCGGCTTCACGCGCGACATCTGGATCAATCTCGGGATACGGATTTGAAAGCGCGAAGATGACCTGTCCACGACGAACCTGCTCTGGCTTAATAAGGCCCACTTTTCCCGTCGTGCAGACGACGATATCGGCCCGCTGAAGCAGCGCGTCCAATTCGGTGGCATGCGCGCCCGCTGCCGTCAGAGGCTGGATTGCCGCCGGATTTCGATCGGTCACCATCACTTCTCCGACGCCGTAGGCGAGTGCGAGCTTGGCAATCGCGGAACCCGCCGCCCCGAGCCCAACCTGTCCCATCTTCGAGCGCTTCAGCTCGATCCCGATGAGCCGACAGACATTGATGATCGCTGCCAGCGTCACCACCGCCGTACCGTGCTGGTCATCGTGCATGACCGGCTTGCGCAGGCGCCTCTTTAGCTCTTCCTCGATGCGGAAACACTCGGGGATGCGAATGTCTTCGAGGTGGATGCCGCCAAAGCTCCGCGACACGCGCACGACCGTCTCGACGAACTCGTTTACATCCTTGGTATCGACGAGAATCGGTGTCGCTGAAAGCCCCGCAAACCGATCGTAAAGGACCGCTTTGCCCTCCATCACTGGTAGGCTTGCCACCGGCCCAATGTCGCCGAGTCCAAGCACGCGGGTCCCATTGGTGAAGATACCGACGGAATGACCGAGGCTAGTGTAATCGAAGGCACGCTCCGGCTTTTCGGCGATCGCCCGCGAAACCCGGGCGACACCGGGCGTATAGATGTAGCGAAGGTCAGACAGATGCTGAAGCTCGACTCGACTGGTCGAGTGCAGCTTGCCGCCGCGGTGACAGTCGAAGACCCGATCTCGCACGCTGACAATCTCGACGCCATCGGTACGCGATAGTGCAGCGACGAGCCGTTCGGTATGTTCTTCGGTTTCCGTCTCAACGGTGATCTCGCGCGTCGAAAGGCCTTCGGCCATATGCAGCGTCGAGATTTCTCCGATGAGAGCGCCCTCTTGCGCGATCACGGTAGCAACCCGGGCAAGCTGCCCAGGACGATGACGGGTGCGAACCCGAAGAACTGTGTCGATTCGGTAGTGAGCCATGGCTTCCCATAATCTACCGCACCTCACCATACGTCCTCTAGCCCTCACATCGGGAGTGCCTCTGCTCTCGATTGGCGGGTAAAATGACGCGCACGGAGGAGTACTTGATGACTACTTGGACTAACAAGGGACTAAGCGCTTTCTTTGGAATGCTGGTGCTCGGTCTTGTGGGCTGCGGGACAACAAATGCGCCGACGATGAACACGCCCGACGCTGGGCTGACCCTGTGCATGGGAGACGGCTGTATCGGCACCGCATGTGCCAAAGACGCCGACTGCACCGAGGGAAATGCCGGCAAGGCGGCAACGTGCTGGCTCGCGACCATCCTCAACAACCCGAAGCTGCTTCCGACGCCGGGTGGCTACTGCAGCCGAGAGTGCGACAGCGACGCCGATTGTGGTACTGGCAAGTGCTACACGCTGCCGAATGCGAGCAAGCGTTACTGCATGGCTCGTTGCAACAGCCCCTCGACCTGTCGCAAACCTGGCTACGCCTGCGCATTCGACGGACAGACCGACGCCATCTGCTTCCCGAACGCAAACTTCGACTGCAACCCAATTGCCAACCAGGGCTTTTGCGACTACGGAGCAGACAAGTACCTCGGCGGCTGCATGCGGGTGGCGCACGAAGATGATCACGGCGGCGTCTGTCACTTGCAGTGCAAGCTTGGAACCAAGACCTGCCCGGCGGACTCACGCGCGGGCACGCCTGCCCCGCTCCAGCAGTGCATTTACGTCGATGCAGGCCTAGACAGCCACGGGAACGTGTCCAATCCGCGCGATGTGTTCAGGGGAAACATCTGCTTCCGTCAGACGGCGGCTCCCAAGACACCCGGCTCGCCCTGTACCAACCTCGGTGAGTGCCAAGATGGCTACGAGTGCGATCTGTACGCATCTCGCCCCGCGGACCGAGTCTGTCGAGCACTCTGTGTCCAAGGCGATGGCATGCAACTGGATCTCCCAGGCCTGCTCGTTCCCGCCAGCGCCATGCTCGCATCCAACGTTTGCCCAAATGGTGGCGAAATCTGTGCCGACGTTCTGCTCGCCGGAGCCCGGATTGGATCGCGCGATCGAACCGCTGGTCTGTGCGTCCCGCCGTAGCATCCGCAAGCAGACCCAAACATCGACTTGAATGAGGCTGCGTGACAGCGCGTCAAGACCTTGCAGACACGCAGCCAATCGAAACCAGCCCAAACGGAGAAAGCCATGATGCGCAATGTCACCCTCACCGCCCTTTTCCTTGTTGCCGCTTCGCAGGTTGCTTCTGCGCAGCCAATGCCAGGTCGCCAGCGCCAAGCCGAGCTTCGTCACGACCGCATGGCCGTGCAGCGCGACAAGGCGCAGATTGCGGACGATCGTCGGGATCTGATTCGATTTCAAAACACCCTGAACGCGTTTGATGCAGCAGTTGGGCGTCGAGACGCAGCCGGGGTGCGCGCCGCACTGACCAGCTTCGTCCAGCAAGGCCGGGCCGAAGTCGCAGAGCAGTCGCGCGAAGTGGGACAAGCCAACCGCGAAGCGATGCGCTCGGGGGCCGAGCTCGCGCGTGATCAGAACCGCAAAGATGCGCGCGACCTTCGCGACGATCGTCGGGATGCAATGAAGGAGAGCGCCGCTCTCATCGAAGAGAGGAACCTGTTGGCCGAGTTGGAGAGAGCGACCGCTGCCGAGTACGCGTGGGGACCGCAGATACCGATCCTCACCCGCTCGCGAGAAGTGATGGTGCGGTTTGTCGAACTGGCGCGCGCTGAACTTCAGCGCTCGAAGACAGAGCTGCGTGAAGACCGCCGCGAGCTGCGTGAGGACCGCCGCGGCATCCGGTAACGACTACTCCTCGTCGTCTTTGGCCTTGGGCTTCTTTTCTTCGTCGTCCTTGGCCTTGATCTTGTCGCGGCCCGAGGCCCTTCGCACGATCGCACCCACCATCGTGCCGCCAATTCCTCCCGTCAGAACCGCCAGAATCAGCGAATCAAGCGCCGGCTTCACAATCCGCGACGCAGTGGCATGTTCGTGAAAGTGGAACGCGAACACCAGCGTTGAAGCAGAGGCCATGATGAGGTGCGTCTTGGTCTTGGCATCACCGATCTTCCCTTCGACATAGATCATGCCCAGCACGACGAAGATGCCGAGAAGGAAGAACCACTTGGGGTCGTAGCTCTGCGGATGAACCGATACGTGAAGCCCGTCCGCGAGCAGCTCATCGAGATGCTCAACGGTAAATGTCAGGGTATTGCCACGCAGGCTGCGCGGAAGCCGGTGCTCGATTTGGTTGGTCTGCTCGGTCCACGTCGAAGTGCCACGACGCACGCGCATCTGGTTTGTACGTACCGAAAACTCGCCGCTCAACGACTCTTGGCCACCCTCGCCAGCGACTTGAAGGTCATACATCGCCGAGTTGTTCTGCGCACTTTCGTTCTTGAGCGTTCCGCTCACCGTGACATCAAACGGACCGGTCTTTCCCTCGGGAAGCTGGAGCTTTTCGGTCTTGTTCTGTTCGGTCAGCA
>CAYTGC010000098.1:0-17496 GCA_964437195.1 uncultured Myxococcales bacterium
GGAGGGATCTTCCTTCACATTCACGATTCATGCGCCGACCCGCTTGGAGACGAAGTCGGTTTTGCGCGACAACAGCGAACGGAACGAGCGGAGGATGTCTTCGCTGCGGATTTTGCTCGCCGAAGACAACGAGCTTTCCGCGTACATCATGTCGCGTGTGCTCGCGCAAATGGGACATCGCTGCGAGCGTGTTCAAAATGGCAAGCTTGCCATCGAGCTGCTCGAAAAGACGAGCTACGATGTGGTTCTGCTCGATGTCCAGATGCCCGTCCTGGATGGCAAGGAAGCGACGACGCTGATTCGGAAGCTACCCGGAAAAACCGGACAGACTCCTATCATCGGACTGAGCGCAGACGCCGATCCCGGACATCGCCAGGAGTATCTGGCGGCGGGAATGAATGCGTATTTGGTCAAGCCCTGCACGCATACGCTGCTCGAGGCGACGTTTGCATCCCTGTTCACCGGGCAGAGTCGTTTGGGAGAGGACGTCACTTTTTCGCAGCAGGCGGCGGCACTGGACTCAGTGCCTCGACGCGGCGCTTGACTCGTAGCGCCACTTCGCTGCCCCACTGCTGACCGATCTGGAGCGCTTCCTGATTGATCGCGGGCATCACCTGCGTGGTCTTTTTCCCAATCGGTGATTCGTAGAAGCGCAGCAGATCCCGCAGCTCGCCCGCACTAAAGTGCTTGTCGTAGATAGGAATCAGACGCTGGATCAGCTCGTCGGCGCTGACTTCCTTTTTGACCTCTTGCCAGACGTCCTCTTTGACCTGCGGCATCATCTGCCGAAACGTCGACAAGATTTGCTGCACTGCTTGCTCACCCATGCTCGTGGCTTGTGTGACCTGCAAAAGCCGGATGATGTCGGTGCGCTTTCCGCTGTCGATCGGCTTGGTATCCGCCTTGACCGCGGGCGCTGGTGGTCGGCTCTCGCTTCCCCCTTGTCCTTGCGCCTGCGACAGACAGAACGTGAAACCGCAGACAACCGCGGCTGTTCGCGCGCTCACCACGGCAGTGTCGTGCCTTGGTAGTGCAGGAACAGGCCGCTCTGTTCGATGGTCAGCTTGTCGATGACCTGGTTCATTCCGGCGACGCTTTCAGCGGCAGTCAGCATGCCGAACCCTCGCGTCAGGTCGGTCTGCACCATCCCGGGATGCATAGCGACGACGATGATGCCGCGGTTTTTCAGGTCCACTGCCAGGCTTCGCGTCGCCATGTTGAGCGCCGCCTTGCTCATTCGGTAGCCGTAATACCCGCCCGACGTGTTGTCGTCGAGAGAGCCCATCCGCGACGTGATGTTGATGATCTTTGCTCCGTCGCGCAGGTTCGGAAGCACGGAACGTGTGACCTGAAGCGCCCCGAGCGCGTTGACCTTGAACTGCTCGATGATGCTGGCAAAGTCCATGTTTTCCAGCGTCTCAACGTGCAGGATGCCGGCGTTGTTGATCAGCAAGTCGATGCTCAGGTTGCCGAGCGCACCCGCCAGCGTCTCAATCGATCGCTCGTCGCTGACGTCGAGCTGCATCACCCGCAGCCGCTCCCCGTATTCCTGCATCAGCGTCCCCAGCGCCGATGCAGATGCTGGGCTGCGACAGCCCGCGATCACTTGAGCACCACGCTCGAGCCAGGCACGGACAAAGTCCAGTCCGATTCCGCGGCTGGCTCCTGTCACCAGCACCGTGCCTACTCCTGGCGTACCCGATTCACTGCTCGTTTCGTCCATATTTGACCTTTGTAGGGCAAACCGCATCCTGGCTGCAAGCGGCGTTATGGATTTGCCGACCCTGCGCGAGTGGTGGCTCCCACCAGCCGTAGAAGCAAAAGCCGCAGATCTTCATCTCGCAGATCTTGGCTTGCTTCCGCCACTGCGAGCTTGCTTTCGATGCTGGGACTTGGGAGCGGCGGCCTTTTCATGACCACCGGACGCTCTTGCCATTCTGCTGGGTCGGGCAACCCCGCCAGTTTCCCCACGCGGTTTTGAATCCGCAGGACTGGTCGGACCTGTTTCTTCTGTTTGGCATCCAGCAGCGACACCGCGGCCAAAAGCTCACGATTGATTTGCTCCAGGAGCAGGTCGCGGACAAACGAAAGCTCGCTGGCCACTGCCGAGGACGAAACCACAACCGTCAGCGTTCCATCCGACAGCTTTTCTGCCCGGGCGAACGACGATAGCCGCGGCACGCAGGCATGCAGCACCAGCGCAAAACTTCGGCAGACCCACTGCTCCCACAGCTTCGGCCACAGCCCGAGTCGATCCGCCCCGGACGCGAGCAGAGAGAGGCCGCGTACGGGCGTTGCGCGATGCTTGCGCGGGCGCCTGCGCAAGACGGTCTGCCCAGTGCGTTTTCGCGTCGCCTTTGCTCGCTCGCTTGGTCGTAGGTCGGTCCCGCTCACACCCACAAAGTCGCATACCATCCCGGCTTTGTGCACTTTTCCTCTTAACCCTCTTGGAGAGTTCGTTATAAGAGGCGGCAAAGAGACTGTGAATGAGAGGACAACCATGAAGAAGCGAAAGTCTGCGACTCGATACGCGGTGGGGTTCTTGCTCCTCGTCGCTGGATGCTCAAGCGGCGGCGGTGGCAATAACCAAGGAATGAACAACGGCCCAGCGGATATGGCGGTTGGGGACCATCCGGATGGTGGTGGCGATCCGACCAAGGATTTGGCCGGTCAACCGCCCGAAGACTTCGCCGGGATGTCGGTCGTTGACATGGCCTATACGTCGGGCCTGCCGTGCACGCCCGGCACCTATCGTTGTGGCGCTGGACTTTCGGTCGAAATTTGCAATGCGACGGGCACGGCGTGGCTCTATTCTGCGACGTGCACCGTCGGCTGCATGAGTGGACTTTGCACGGGTGCCTGTACTCCCAACGTCAAGCGCTGCAACGGCAAAAATGTTGAGACGTGCAACCCGACGGGCAGCGCCTGGATGGTCAGCGAGACCTGCTCGACGTTCTGCGAAGAAGCACGGTGCGCTCTCCCGAGCTTGGATGTCGGGGCCAACAAGAGCCTCGATGGGGACCAGCTCGTCGACGGAGATGTCATCATTCGGTCTGGAGCGACTCTGTCTTCACCGACCGGCAACCTGACCATTCGCACCCGCGGCTCGATCACCGTCGAGATGGGCGCATCGATCGTCGTGAATCCGACTGGCAACTCACCGGACGGGCAGGGCGGCTGCTACAACTACTACTCGTACAACGGCGCCGGCGGTGGCGGCTACGGAACGGGTGGCGGCGCTGGCTCTGGCGGCTACGCAGCGGGCTCGTCGTGGGGTTCGACCACCGACATCCTCGTGGCACCGGGCAGCTCGGGGGGCATCTCGTGCGGCTCTGGCGGCGGGACGCGTGGTGGCAAAGGTGGTGGAGTGCTCCGCCTGATCGCAGCCAAGAACATCACCGTTGATGGACAGCTCACGGCCAATGGTGAATCGGGCGGGAGCTCGGGCTCATATGGTGGTGGGGGCGGTGGATCCGGCGGCGGAATCCTGCTCGCAGCGCAGAAGAAAGTCACCGTCAGTGGCTCGGTGGCCGCGATCGGTGGCTCGGGTGGCGCAGGCGGTTCGTCGTACTACAACGGTGGCTCCGGTGGACAAGGCCGGATCAAGATCCTGAGCAGTGGCGATCGGAGCATCACCGGGACCGTAAACGGCGTGAAGACGGACGGGCTGCTTCCTCCACTCGGCATCTCCTCGTCGTCGCATCCGGACCAGACGCTGTACTACAACGATGACTCCCCCGGGCTCTCGCTGGCCTGGGATCAGGCGTTTGCGGGACGGCAGGGCTACTACTACGCAGTGAACACCACGCAGTCGCGTCCGCCCACACCGGCCAACGGTGGAAAGGTCGTCGCAACCGAGATGGTCACCGCGGGCGTGTCCGAGCTTACGTCGGGCACGAACTACTTCCACATCGTGCCGATTGACGCGATGTCCAACGTCGGTACCGTCGAGAACATCTTCAAGGTGAACATCAACACCAGCCCGCCGACGATTCGGTCGACGAGCCATCCGTCGCAGGGTTCTTGGTACAGCAGCGCCGACGTCTTCTTCGAGTGGACGTTCCCGCAGGACGACAAGAACTTCAAGGGCGTCTACTACGTGCTCGACCGCTATGGCGATACGCTGCCGGCCGCTTCGATGGCGACGATGGTTCCATCGACACAGAAGCAGCTTCTGCGCGCCGGTCTGGCTACGGGCGTGTGGGTGATGCACATGGTGCCAATTGACCAGCGGGGCTACCTGACCAAGACCGCCTATCACTATCGCGTGTTCATCGGCAGCGACCCTGGAAAGGGCGGCCTGCTTGGGCAAGTGGTTGACTCGATGGGCAAGGCGGTGAGCGGTGCGAAGGTCACGGTGAACCGTGGTCTGTGGAACACCACGACCAACTCGGCGGGCTCGTACAACTTCATGGCGACGATTCCGGCGGGTATGTGGGAAGTCCGCGCCATCAGCCCAGACGGTTCGCTCACCGAGACGAAGATGGACTCGGTCGCCAAGGACGGCACCACGACCGTCAACTTCACGCTCAAGTAGCCGCTCGGTTCGCCTCTCTGCCCGTCTGATCGTTTCCGGCGGGCGTTCCCCCTCAATCCGCTTGTTGACGCTTGCTGCGGTCGCCTAATCTACGGCCGCATGAAGTCTCGCTACGAAAGCTGCCTGTCCGTGTTTCGCTTGACGCTGGCTGTTGGCTTTTCGGCGATGCTCGCGAGCTGCTGCGCAAACGTTCGCTGCATTCCTTGCCAACCGCCGGGGATTTATATGACGGTCCTCAATGAGTGGACCCAGATGATTCTGTCCGAGGCCACCGTTTCTATCGGCGGCAAGCCCTGCCAGCCCGCGTCGATCAAGGGGAGCGCTGTGTTCATCTGCAATGTGCCTGCGGGCAGCTACTTGGTCGATGTGGAAGCGAAGGGCCATTCGCCGACCCAGACGATGTTTGAGCTTCCAGCAGAAGGGGATGGCTGCTGCCTGTGTGGACCGATTTCGTACGGCACAACGTCGGTCGTGCCGGTCTCGTCGATGTAGGAGTGGCTGGGCTAGAGGGAGAACGTCGAGCGACGGACAAAGCGCCCGTGGCCGGGGCGGCTGACGTGCTGGCCCTGGTCGATGACCAGCTCCCCGCGTGAGAACACGTATCGCGGCGACCCTGGCACCGTCTTGTCGGGATAGGCGGCGTAATCGACGCGCATGTGCAGGTTTTCGTGCGAAAGCTTGAGCGCGCGCTTTGGATCCCAAACCACGACGTCGGCGTCGGAGCCCACCGCAATCGAGCCCTTTTTTGGATACAGTCCAAAGATCTTCGCGGGCGCGGTGCTGGCAATCTCGACGAAGCGATTGATCGACAGCTTGCCTTCAGCGACGGCCTCGAACAAGAGATGGAGCCGCGTCTC
The DNA here is from genome assembly GCA_964437195.1 of uncultured Myxococcales bacterium. Classification (GTDB taxonomy): domain Bacteria; phylum Myxococcota_A; class Polyangia; order Palsa-1104; family JAEUJZ01; genus JAEUKA01. The sequence continues at coordinate 5,395 of CAYTGC010000098.1, forward strand.
GATCCCCGGCATGCCGTTCGGCACTTTGGCGAAGCTGTCCCGTCCCAGTACTTTCTGGTCCTTCATGCAGAACGGGCAGTGATCCGTCGAGACAACCTGCAAGTCGTAGTTGCGCAGGCCTCTCCACAGATGCTCATGATGGCTCGCCGGGCGCAGCGGTGGCGTGCAGACGTACTTGGCACCGTCGAATGGATCGTCGGGTGTGCCGCGCAGCGCGTCGTCGGACAAAAAGAGATACTGCGGACACGTCTCGGCGTAGGCTGGCAGACCCCGATCGCGCGCCTCACGGACTCGCTCAAGCGCCCGCGCAGCCGACAAGTGAACGATGTAGACCGGCACTTTGGCCATTTCGGCCAGTGCGATGGCTCGTTCTGTCCCGGTGGCCTCGGCAGCTTCCGGTCTGGTCAGGGCGTGATAGATCGGCGCCGTATGTCCTTGAGCGATCGCTCTTTCGACGAGAACATCGATCGGCAGACCGGTCTCTGCGTGCATACAAATCAGCGCGCCGATTTCCCCCGCCCGCAGCATGCAGCGGAAGATCGACTGATCGTCGAGGAGCAGCACGCCCGGATAGGCCATAAACAGCTTGAAGCTGGTCACACCCTCGGAAACGATATCGCCCATTTCCGTCAGCACCGACTGTGGCGCATCGGTGGCGATCATATGGAATCCGTAGTCGATACAGCCCTTGCCCGCCGCTTTTTGGTGCCAGGTGTCGAGCGCCTGACGCAGCGTCCCGCCTTTCTGCTGAATCGCGAAGTCGATGATCGTCGTCGTTCCGCCATACGCCGCCGCGCGCGTGCCCGTCAAAAAGTCGTCACTCGACGTGGTTCCACCAAACGGCATGTCGAGGTGGGTGTGCGCATCGATGCCGCCAGGAATCACGTAACAGCCGCTCGCGTCGACCACTTTGATATCGCTACCCGTCGGAATCGGCTGGCTCGGATGCGTGTGGCTGATGATCCTCTCACCGTCGATCCAGAGGTTCGCTTGATAGGTGTCGCTCGCCGTGACGAGGGTTCCGTTCCTAATGACCGTGACCATGTGTCCTCCAGGTAGGCGGCACCGTAGCGCACTGCCAATCGACGTGAAAAGCCCCCAAAATTGCTTCGCTTGCGCAAACCTCGTGACAAGACCGTGTCCGACAGCCCCCAAGATGCTGTAATGAAGAAATCGAGGCGCAACGGACGATGCGGACCCTGTGGCTAGGTGTTATCGGACTGCTTCTGCTTGTCGGGCGAGCAGATTCGGCTGTGCCTGTGGGCCTTCGTAGTTCAACGGTGCGACCGACGTCGCAGTACGTCAGCAACCTGCCGCCGCCGCCCCAGCCACCACCGCCGCCGCCCTCGCTCATGGATGGGCAAAAAGATCACTTGCTCGAGCGAGACGTGGTCCGACGCGTGATCTATCTGCACATCAAGCAGATTCGGAACTGCTACCAGCAGGCGCTGTTCAAAAATCCCAAGCTGGCCGGTCGTCTCGTCGTGCGCTTTCACATCGTGCCACAGGGACGGGTCGAGTCGCTGCTGGTGACCGAGAGCAACCTCAGCGTCGAAATGCAGAGCTGCGTCGCCGAGACCATTCGGACGTGGGAGTTTCCCGAGAGCGAATCCGACGAAAGCGTGGCCGTCGTCTATCCCTTCACCTTTCGTCTGAAAACCCCGGAAGCCTTTGCTGGGGTCGAGGTCAGTGACGCTGAACTCGAAGCGCTCGGAATTTTCAAAGATCCCGATCCTCCCCCCGTCGAGATCCTCTTCTAGTCGGGCTCGCTCCTGCGACAGCCAATTCATCGTCGCCCATCGCGTAACGTTGCAGCTTTTGATACAGCGTCCGTCTGGTGATGCCAAGCTGCATCGCCGTCAGCTGCTTGTTCCCTCCGAGCGCGTGGTAGCTTGCGAGGATGAACTTTCGCTCGGCCTCGTCGAGCGTTGTCCCGATGGCAAGACGCACCTCGTTGGACGGCCACTCCAACGGCAGAAAGGTTCGTACCTGATCAGCCGTCAGCATCGGGGCATCGCTCCACAGAACCGCGCGCAGCAGCACATTGTCCAGCTCGCGCACATTGCCAGGCCACGGATATTCACACAGAAGCAAAAGCGATTCGGGGGACAGCGACGGAACAGTTCGCCCTTGAGCACTCGCATGCTCGTGTAGCTTCAGCTTACATAGCGTCGGAATGTCGTCCTGACGCTTGCGAAGCGTCGGTACGTCGAGACGAAGCACCGACAATCGATCGTACAGCGAGCGGTCAAATCGTCCGCGACGCAGCCCCTCATCCAGTGAGGGGTGAGCCGTCGCCACCACCTGCGGCGGTCGATTCATTTCAGCAAGCTTGCCGAGCAGCAAGAGCAAATCCCGCTGACCAAAGCCGTCGAGCCGGTCGAGGTCCGTGACGAGCAGGGTTCCCCCACGGGACTTTTCCGCGGCCTGCAACCAGCCGTCGAGGGGGGCGTGCGAAATTCCCGAAAGCTCGACGAGCGGCTTCCGCGAGCGATCTGAGGCGGCGTGGAGCCAGCGCCCGAGAAAGCTTCGTCCACTGCCTGCTTCCCCAACGAGCAAGACCGCCCGCGGTGCCAGCGCTGCCGCCCGCAACCGCACGAGCAGTCGCTGCATCACCACCGACTGCACCACCAGAAGCCCCACGTCCCCGTCCGACGGCGGCGTGCCCACAATCGGCAACCCCAGCCTCGAATTGAGAGGTAGAAGTGTCATAGCAGGCTGCAAGCCTAGACAGGCGGCTCGTGGATACGCAAGGTGGTAAAGGAGAATCTGATTTTATCAAGAATTACCACTCGATGCCATTACTGTGCCGCTGCGACCTGTGCCGATACACCAAGCGGGACGAATCTGAAAACACCCACTTCAAACTGGTTAGATGTATTTTTGAACAAAACGAAGATGTCCGGTGGTTTCGGTGCGAATTTGCTTTCCAGATGTCCCTGTGCGAATGCAAGATCCGAAGAATAGCCCGGAATCGTCAGCTTGGTCGGTGATGCGCTGAATGCATTGGTGGCTGTGTTATATTGATATATGTTAACACTCCCAGACTTGTCTGCGACGATCATTTCGTCAATGCTGTCTTTGTCAAAATCGGCGAAGGCGATATCAAGGCGATTGTTGGAACCGCTCGGAATGGTAAATGGTGCTTTCATACTTGCCGATCCGGTTGCCGTAGATATGATGAAAGGCGTGACTGTGTTGCTACCTTTGTTTATTGCAATCGCGTCATCGTAAACATCGGCGCTAAGGCGCGCAGATAGTATGTCATATCCGCCAGCCGTGACCGAGCCCAGCTGTGCTCCGGTTGTAAGACCTCGTCGAGAAGCAGTCTGCGTGCTTGAGGCATACGTGTAGTAGGCGAGCTGTGAGCTTGAATTCAATTCAAGAGTCAAAAAATCAAGATAACCATCGTACATAGTGTCATCGAATCGTGCTCCTGTCGCCGACAATGGCTCGAATCCGCTAAAGTTGGCTTTCAGCATGACTGCCTTATACGAGGCGGCCAGAGAGTTGTTTAGCGTGATTGCAATCAATCGATCGCCGTTTGTGTCGGCAGCGCCACATTTTTCGTGGATCAAGAACATTCCATTCGTCTGAGTATCGAGAGGTGGTACGTTGATTTCGCGAATTGGTGAATTCGCTGTGAATGCCGGGTTGGTTAGCGTTAATGCGGTGTATGGTGGCGTACCACTGCAGAGAGAGAGAGCATTTTGGTTGGAATTCGACCTTGCAGCAATGAACGTCGCTTTGCTGGCGCTGATTTGAAACGCCTTCACATCAATGCTTGGATCGCTTGTATTGCAGTCACTTGTTGAGGTGTATGTGCATGTTCCTAAGGAACTGGTTAGTTTGATGATTTTTACTAGGTTGTTCTTGTTTACTGCGATTTCCGCAAGCCCGTCTCCATCGATATCAATCGCCGCAATACGAGAGCCGACAACTGCATCTACTGGTGCAGTGATTTTGCTGTAAGGACTGTATCGGCCCGTGACCGGGGTGCCGGCAAATCCGCAGAGTCGTGCCGGTGTAGTCAGGTCGGCCGGTGTGACGCCGGTCAGATCCGCACCCGCCAGGTCATCGGGAGGGACTCCGGTGAGGTCGCGGTTGTCAACGGAGCCGTCGCGAGAGGGATCATCCAGTGGGGACAGATACCCTTGCCACAGCGCGTTGCAGCCGATAAGGGACAGAATGCCGAATCCAAGACCAAGCCAAGTTGAGCGCATAGACGGATTCTCCTATCGCTTCCGTAAGTTGCGAATCCTGGTAATGGCAGAGCTTATTTAGTTTAGCTTACGTCGAAAAGTCGCGGTGTGCATCTGCGCAAATGTCGTGAACTTTCGAGTTGTTCGCGAAGCAGCGGTTCAGATGACAAGTCCTCGAGTGGCAGCGATGCGTGCGAGGTCAGCGGCAATCGCCGCTTGCAGAGAGTGCGTGGTTGGAACTGCGTCCAGACGCGGGGCGGCAAGCGCGGCCAAAATGGTCGGCCCAAGCTCGGGTTCGGCTGTGACCATGGACGCTTGTCCCGACGCCGTCATTGCTTTGGCAAGCATCAGCTGGTGATCGTTTATCGCTTCACCAAAGCGGGCGAGTCGTGGCACGAGCACGGGACGCTGGCCCCAGCGAATGCACGTTCCGATGAGTCCTGCACCCGCGTGGGTGATGACCAGTTTGGCGCGAGCAATCCGCTCTTCGAGCTGCTCGCTAGGTATGAATGGGTAACTTTGGTAATTGCGGGGAATGTGGTGGGCATGACCACGCTGCGCCGTGATCGGGAGCTTGAGAACCCCTTGTTCCACCAGATCGTCGAGCCAACGCAGCAAGCGATCGAACCCCCGCTGAGACGTCCCCACCGCGACGAAGATGCTGCCGTCATCGGGGGTGGATGGAGTGGTTCCTTTTTCGTGCGGCACAAAGATCGGTCCGGCGTAGCGTCCCGTCGGAAAAAAGCGAGCGAGTTGGGGCCACTGGTAGTAGATGCGATCGGCGATGGGCGCCATCAGTCGCCCGGTTAGAGACGGCTCGTCCACCGAGCCAAACGTCTCGACGTAGATCGTCTGACAGCCAAAGAGCTTGCCGACGATCGCGAGCGGAACGATGGGTCCGGCGCCCGTTGACAGCAGGACGTCGGGTCGGTTTTTGGCAAAGCTGCGCGCGGCTTCGACCACGTTCCAAAGAACCAGCGAGTCACGCTCGGCGTGGGCGATCTGCTCGACGGGGCCAGGTAGCGGGACGTTCACTGCATCGTTGACGATGAAGCGGACCTCCGCTTGTCCCCAAGATCGGACTAACTCCAATACTTCCCGCAGGTGGCCACCAACGGAACTGACGATGCAGAGTCGGAGTCGACGAGCGGGCTTGGCCATCGCCTCGCATACTAGCGCATGCGGTTTTGTTGCGGACACAGCGGTTTTGGAAGTAAATTCCGCCGCGATGGAAGCGGCGACTCCCGACGAGCCAGCACGGATACTCCTGGTCGATGATGAGAAAGTCGTGCGTGAGATGCTCATGCACGTTCTTTCGGCAGAAGGTTTTTCGGTGCGGCTCGCCGAAGACGGTCTGCAAGCGTGGCAAGAACTACAGCGGCGGTCGTATCACCTGGTTCTGTCGGACCTGAAGATGCCGCACATGAACGGGCTCGAGCTGCTTCAGCGGATCTCCGAGGCGCGGATGCAGGTGGTCACGATCATCATGACCGCGTTTGGCACTGTCGAGACCGCGATCGAGGCGATGAAGCGTGGCGCGTACGACTACATCCTCAAGCCGTTCAAAAACGAGGATGTGATCCGCGTCATCCAGAAGGGGCTGAAGCAGCAGAAGCTGCAGCAGGAAAACTTCCTCCTCAAAGAGGCGGTGACGCTGTACCAGCTGTCCGAGGCGATGGCGCACGAGCTGTCGCTCGATCGCATCTTGGACATCATCCTTGAGGCGACGCTGATCGAGGCAGAAGCGGATGTGGCGACGCTGACGATGCGTCACCCGGTGACCGGTCAGTTTGTCGAAAAGACCCGCAAGTACTCGAAGAACGCGCAGACCGACCTAAACTGGTATGGCTCAGCGACGGGAGTTGGCGAGCTGAATACCGGTGTGATTCTCGACCACTACACGCAAGGCAGGCCGCTGATTGCGCACGGGATTCGGGCGCTGCGCTACTTTGCCGAACCACCCAAAGACAAGCGGATTGTGTCGTTTTGCTCGACGCCGCTCAAGATAGGCGACCAAGTCATTGGGATGCTAAACGCCTATTCGTACACCCGTGGCTATCGATTTTCCGAAGGACAAAGGCGGCTTTTGTCGGTGCTGGCGTCGCGGGCGGCAGTGTCTATTGAAAACGCACGGCTGTACGAGCAGCTTCAGCTCAGCAACGACGATCTGAAGAAGGCCAACTCGTCGCTGCGCGAGAACTTCCGCGCGACCGTTGTCGGGTTTGCGCATGCCCTAGAAGAGAGCGATCGCTACACCCGCGGGCACTCCGAGCGAGTGAGCCGCTACGCCGAGCTGCTTGGGCGACGGCTGACGTTGTCGGAAAATGAGCTGGAGATGCTGCGCTGGGCGGCGCTGATGCACGACATCGGAAAGATCGGCATCCGTCAGGAAAAGCTCAACAAGCCGGGCAAGCTCAGCCCCGAGGAAGTCGCGATGTTCAAGACGCATCCGGCCAAGGGCAAGCGCATCCTCGAGCCGATACCGTTTATGGCCGACCTGATTCCAGGGGCGTTTTGTCACCACGAGTCGTGGGACGGCAACGGCTACCCGCAGTCGCTGATGGGCGATAGCATTCCGCTGATTGGGCGGATCGTCGCGATTGCCGACAGCTACGACGCAATGACGTCCGATCGTGCCTATCGAAAAGCAATGCCGCACGAGACGGCCATCTCGGAAATCGAGCGCTGCTCGGGCGTGCAGTTTGACCAGCGCCTGGTCGACGTGTTTCTTGTCGCGATTGACGAGTTCCGCGCGAGTGGGCAGCACCTGGTCCGCTAAGCGGTACGCTGGTTGACGATGCGGATTTTGGGCCTGAATGCGTTCCATGGCGATGCCAGCGCTGCGCTGCTGGTCGACGGGAAGCTGGTCTGTGCTGTCGAAGAAGAGCGGCTCAATCGGGTCAAACACTGCGCTGGGTTTCCGACGCTGGCCGTCCGCGAATGTCTGCGCCTGGGGGATATTTCTCCGTCGGACATCGACCATGTGGCGATCTCTCGCGATCCGCGGGCGCATCTGGTCGACAAGCTGATGCACGTCGGCAATCGGCTTTTGCACAGCCGGGACTTTGCACGCCTTCTACGGCAGCTTCGGGACCGTCTCGACAACCGTCGCCAGGTGCGCTCCGTCGAGCAGTCGCTGATGGTGGCGCTGGGCACGGATCACTTGTCGGCGACGCTGCATCACGTCGAGCACCATCGGGCGCATCTGGGGAGTGCGTTTTTTGCCTCGCCGTTTTCGCAGGCTGCAGTGCTGTCGCTCGATGGCTTTGGCGACTTTGTCTCGACGATGTGGGGGATGGGAAGCGATCGGAACATCCTGGTCCTCGGTGAGGTCGGTTTTCCGCACTCGCTGGGGGCGCTATATACGGCGGTGACGCAGTGGCTCGGCTTTCCCAAGTACGGTGACGAAGGCAAGGTGATGGGGTTGGCGGCCTACGGTGACGCTCAGGCGGTGCCCGAATTGCGTCGACTGGTCGAGCTGCATTCCGATGGAACCTTTGGACTAAATCTGAATTTCTTTCGTCATCACCGGGAAGGCGTCGAGATGTCGTGGACCGATGGACAGCCACGGCTGGGGCGACTCTATGACGACGCACTGTGCGAGCTGCTCGGACCGGCGCGCGAGCCGGGATCGCCGCTGCTCAAGCTGCACCAAGATGTCGCCGCCAGCTTGCAGGCGCTGCTCGAGGATGCAGTCGTTCATATCGCGACAGGCCTGCAAAAGCGGACTGGCTCGTGTCGTCTGGCACTCGCGGGCGGGGTCGCACTGAACTCGGTGGCGAACGGCAAGATCCTTGACCGGACGCCGTTCCGCGAGTTGTTTGTGCAGCCTGCGGCTGGCGACAATGGAACATCCGTCGGGGCGGCGCTGTGGGTGGCGCACCAAGTGCTCAATCAGCCACGCCGTTTTGTGATGCACCATGCCTACACCGGACCGTCGTTTTCCGAGGCGGACTGTGAAGACTCGCTGCGGAACGTGCTCGGCGATTCGATTTCCCTGGACGTGCATGGCGTGGCCGAAGTGGGCGGAGTGGAAACGGTCGGTCGCGAGGGACAACGATCACTTGGACGGCTTCGCATCGAACGGCTCTCGTTTCCCGCACTCGTCGAAAAGGCCGTGACAGCCATCGATCGCGGCGACGTCATTGGTTGGTTTCAAGGTGCGATGGAGTTTGGCCCACGGGCGCTTGGACACCGCAGCATCTTGTGCGATCCGAGACGGGCCGACATGAAAGACATCCTCAATCGCCGGATCAAACACCGAGAGCCGTTTCGTCCCTTTGCACCGGCAATCCTGGCGGACCAGACGGCGGAGTGGTTTGTCCGTGCCGCGCCGTCACCCGCGATGCTGCTCGTCGATGTGGTGCGTCCCGAAAAGCGTGCGCTGGTTCCTGCCATCGTACATGCCGACGGAACGGGGCGACTGCAAACCGTCGAACGAGCCCACAGCCCGACCTTCCATGCGCTGATTGAGTCGTTTTTTGCCCGAACTGGTGTTCCGATCTTGCTCAATACTTCGTTCAACGAGCACGAACCAATCGTCTGCTCGCCGAGTGATGCGCTTCGCTGTTTTTTGAAGACGCACATGGATGCACTGGCGCTCTCTAATCTGTGGATAAGCTGGGTGACTGATTGAGCGAAGCGGAGTCAAAAGTGGCAACACAGCCGTCGCCTTTTCACAAACATGCAGACGCGCGTACCTCCGAGCAGGTGGCGGAATTAAAGCACCAGTGGAGCCGATATCAGCGTCACAAAGCGCTGAAGACCACGGCCCAGCGCGAGCTGATCGTCGATGTGTTTCTAAGTGGGAATACCGCCGGATCGCACGTGTCGATCGATGAGCTTCTCGCCTCTGTGCGGGTGCACAATCCGAAGGTTGGCTACGCAACGGTCTATCGCACGGTGAAGCATCTCCTCGACGCGGGGCTGGCGGCATCGCGGCAGTTTGGAGACGGTCAGACTCGCTACGAGGTGGCGGGCTCGGATTCGCGCCATCACGACCACCTCATTTGCCAAAAGTGCCGTCTGATCCTCGAGTTTGAAGAGCCCGAAATCGAGCGGCTGCAAGACTCTGTGGCGACGCGGCTCGGGGGATTCAAGGTGATCCAGCACAAGCTCGAGCTGTATGGACTGTGTCCAAAAGAGCAAGGCATTCCCGGCGGAAGCTGTCCTGGTGATGCCGAGCAGGCCGCGCTGGTCGGAGCTCTTCGCCGATGAGCCCATGGCTTGGGCGGACCGCGCTGGCTTGTGCGGGTGTGCTCGCCCTTGGGTTTGGCTATGTAACCCTGTCTCGGGATAGTGGCGCGGCGGCGACCCGAGCGCTCGGTTGGGGGTTTCCGACGGTGATGGCGCATCGCGGTGCGTCGTATCTGGCTCCCGAGGAGACCGCGCTGGCGTATCGGTTGGCGCGCGCCTGCGGAGCGGATTTTCTCGAAGCGGACATCCAGCGCACAAAAGATGGTGTGCTGATCGCACTTCACGACGACACGCTCGAGCGGACGACCAACGCCAAGGATCTGTATCCGGGACGGGAGCGGTTGTCGCCGAGGGAGTTCACCTGGGAAGAGCTGAGTCTGCTCGACGCGGGAAGCTGGTTTAACGCCAAGAATCCCGATCGTGCCCGGCCCGAGTTTGTTGGGGCGAAGATTCTGCGCCTGGATGAATTGATTGATCTGGCCCTTGCCGACGGGTCGCCTCGGGGCCTGTATCTGGAAACGAAGTCGCCCGAGCGCTTTCCGGGAATCGAGACGGACCTCGTGAGGCTTTTGGCGCAGCGAGGCTATGCCCAAAATCCTCCGCCTGCGTCGCTGCGAGGAAAGCTGGTGTTCCAGTCATTTTCCGCTGAAAGTCTGCGCAATTTTCAGCAGATCGCACCGCATGTCCCTCGGGTCTATCTGATCGACGAAGAGATGGCGAAGAAGCACGGCTTTGCACAGCTGGTCGCTGTCGCAGGGAAGCTCGCAAGTGGCATCGGTCCCGTCGGTTACTACGCCTATCCGTGGCACAACCAGCGGGCCCACGCGCGGGGTTTGGTGGTGCATCCGTACACGCTGAACCAAGCGTGGCAGCTTCGGCTGTCGCGGTTTTTTGGGGTGGACGGCGTGTTTACCGATCGCTGCGAGCTGGCGGTGCCGCTGTTGGGTCGCGGTCCCGAGCAGTCCGTCGATGCACTGTGGAAGCGTGCGCTTTCCGAGTCACCGGGGCTCTCTGCGCCTGCGAAGTAAGCGCCCGCTGTGGGGCGTGAAAGGCGTGACACAGGGCGATAGCGACTGCATCAGCGGCGTCGGTGGGCGGCGGCGTGCGGAGCTTGCACAGCCACGACACGACGCGCTGCACTTCTGACTTTTGGGCGCGTCCATTGCCACAGACGGTCTTTTTGATCGTCGCTGGTGGATATTCGGCGCAGGGCAGACCCGCTTCGGTGGCCACGAGCAAGATCGCGCCCCGGGCCTGACCCAGCAGCAGCGCCGAGCGGACGTTGACGCCAGCAAACGCGCTCTCGAGAGCGAGCTCGTCGGGCTGTAGTTCGCGGATCACTTCGCGCAGGTCGCTGGCGAGGAGCTTGAGCCGCTCGCCGATCGAGTCTTTGGCGGGCAGCTCGATGACACCACACTCGATGTACTTGGGCTTGTGGGGGCCAAGGCTGGAAGATACCTCGACGACGGCGTAGCCACAGTGGAGCGTTCCGGGGTCGACGCCGAGAATGCGAGTCATGCGGCCCATCATTTCGGCGTTGCCGATTTTGGGCAAAAAAAAAGCGGAAGCACTAGGCTTCCGCTTTCAGTAGCGGGGGGAGGATTTGAACCTCCGACCTTCGGGTTATGAGCCCGACGAGCTACCAGGCTGCTCCACCCCGCATCAATTGAGGTGATGAGCACTCTACGGATATTTCTTTGGGAGTCAACGCCTATTTTGGAAAAGTGCCAACATTTGTCATTCAGCGTCGGAACCACGCGACCACTGGCGCATGATCGGACGGCTTTTCCCCTTTGCGAGCTTGGCGATCGACCTCTACCTTTTGGCAGCGCTCTGCGAGTGGTGTTGTCGCCAAAATGTGATCGATGCGGATCCCGAGGTTTTTGGGGAACGACAATCCCCGATAGTCCCAGTAGGTGAAGATTCTTCCCTCGGGCTGGCAGCGGCGCAGTGTGTCCACCAGGCCAAACTCGACGATTCGTGACAGTGCATCGCGTGCCGCTGGATGACAGATGACGGTGTCGCGCCAGACCTCGGGATCGTGAACGTCATTGTCAGCGGGCGCGATGTTGTAGTCACCGCACAGGGCGAGCATTTGGGTCGGATTGCACTCGCGATCGAGGTAGGCGCGGAAGCGCGCGAGCCAGCGCAGCTTGTAGTCGTACTTGTCTGCCCCGACAACCTGACCGTTTGGCACATACACCGATGCCACGCGCAGCCCAAGGCCGGGAATCGTCGCCAGGATGAGCCGAGATTCCGCGTCGGCGTCGCCATCCTGCATGCCGCACTTCACGGATTCCAAGCTGCCGTGTTCGATGCGGCTTAGGATTGCGACGCCGTTGTACGTCTTCTGTCCGTGTGCGACCGCGTGATAGCCGATTCCGTGCAGTTCCAGCGTCGGAAAATCCGCATCCTGCATCTTGATTTCTTGCAGGCACAGCACGTCGGGTTTTTTTTCCGCGAGCCAAGCGGTCAGCCGATCCCAGCGCATCCGCAGCGAGTTCACGTTCCACGTTGCGACCGAAAAACAGCCAGACAAGTCGGGTCCGCTTTCCGTCGGTGATGTTGGTGATGAAGGAGATGATACTTTCACAGCCATGGCGCGGCACCGTAGCACATGCGCCCGGCTCGCTCTGCGTGATAAGCTATGCGGCCTAGCCATGTCTTTGCGGCGTGCGTTATGGCGAGGGGAGCCTGTCGGCGC
>CAYTGC010000099.1:0-17390 GCA_964437195.1 uncultured Myxococcales bacterium
TGCCACAGTCTTGGCAGAACAGCGCGCCGTCTCGATTGGCTTTTCCGCAGTTCTTGCACCGTGCCATCGCGTGGTAACCGGGATCTTGCTCTCCCTATATTAACTAGACAGAGAAGGGGCGAGCCAAGCGCAAAATCCGTGTTTGCGGTTTGAGCGCGCAAATATTCCCGTTTGAGCGACTGGACTTCGGTGCTGATGACCTTGCAAGCAGGTGTGCTATCCGAGAGAGGTGCTTCTGCCCCGTGCCCACTTCTCGTCGTAAAACGTGCCTGACAAAGCCCCTGCGGCGGCGGACTGAGGCCCGGAATGTTTGCAGGGCGCAGGTAGGTGCGCTAAAACCTCCTTCCCTACATGAGTCGAATCGCACTTCTGCGGAGGTCCATACATCAACCTGGCGAGAGCCGATGGCGATCGCTTCGGGACACTGCGTACCAAACGGTACGACGACGGATCTGGGCGGGGCTTGGCTTGTGGATTGTGGCGATCGGCCTTAGCGGCTGCATGGGCCCGGTTGCCAAAGCGCCGTTTGCGCGGCGACTGGGCTCAGGGGAAGTCGGCAGTCTGCTCGGTCCGTTTGATGGGCTGGTGCTCGACCAAAGCACTGCCAATCCACTCGGAAGTGCGCTTGTCGTCGGAACGTGGGCTTTTCAAGATCCGAACGGTCTGGGCATCCCTGAATCGTCTTTAACGGTCACGGCTGTCACCGGTAGCGACGGGACGTATCAGCTTCCGAGCCTACCAACAGGTCGTCAGTTTGCTGGGCTGTTGCGTCGCTTCACGCTCGTAGTCTACAAGGCCGGGTTCATCGGCTATCGGTCGGATCTGCGCTTCGACGATCGCTCACCGCGACATGACTTTGTTCAGCGTGGCAACGTGGTGAGGCTCGATCGCTTTCCGCAAAACGAGTCGCATGTCCGGCATCTGGTCTTTCTTGGCAGTGGCGCTGCGCTTCGCGGTGCAGCCCAAGCGGAAATCGTCGCCGCCTCGCTTGAACTTCAGGAGTCTGCGCCGAAGCTGGCCGCCGAAGAGAGCACGCCAATCGGGAATCCAAGCCCTCCGGCTGCGCCCGCGGCTGATGCGGCGACCAAGGAAGGAAGCTGAGATGCGGATGCGGCACAGTCGACGCTGGATCGGCACAACGGCCATCGCGGTCGCAGCTCAGATTGCGACTTCTGCGTCGGCCTATGAAGGTTCAACGACCCTTGCGGGTTTGACCGAGCAGGCCGCGCTCAAGTCGCGACTGCATCGGCGGATGGTTGAGCGCTTTGCTCATTCGCTGGGACTGTTCGAGCCGTTGCGGCTCGATCCGGAGCAGCTTGGGGAAGAAAAAGCGCGCGGCTTGTTCCTTCGCTTGATGACGCTTGATGCCGGGCAGGGCCATGCGCCCGAGTCGATGCCGCGCAAAAGTGGGCAGATTCTGGCACCGCTGCGACAGCACGTGCTGGGTTGGCTCGCCGCAGGAGCAGTTCTTGAGCAGCTTCCAGCGCAGCGGGTTCGCCATCACTTTGCGAGCGGCAAGACCGGCGAGGGGCTAAGGCGCCTGGCGGGCGTGACGGCCGGGGCCGCGCGAACCGCCTCTGTTCAGCAGGGCCTTTCAACGATGCGGCAGCTCCTTGCTGGTGCGGCGATGGACGGCAGCGGACTGTCGGCGATGGACTGGCTGGAATCCCCGGACAACGACCTGGGACTTGCGGCATTCCTGGATGCCTACGAGCGATCGGTGATCGCCGAAACGCCCGAGGCCCGAGAGACGTCACTTGTCGAAGCGCTGCTGGCCGCCGGGGCAATGCTGTCGGTGCTGGAACAGGCGGGCGATCCAGCCTACGTCCATAACGATCTGAGCGCGGTGTTGTCTGGCGAGTATTCGCAGTTTGTGGCGACACGCTTTGGCCGCGCAGGCGTGCCGGAACCCGACGCAAAGCTCGAGCTTGCGCCGCCCCTGCGCCTGCGGGATCTGATTTTTGACGGCAAAGGCAACGGACTGGCTGAGCGGACGTGGCAGCGGTTTTTGTCGCCCGCAGTGGTCTCGCTGGCGGTGATTCCTGCGGGCACCAAGCTAAGCGGGCCGGGCGGCTATGTCTCGACCGCCGCAGCCAAGCACTGGCTTTCGTGGGGAAGTCAGCCTCGCTTTGTCGATGGGGAACCGCGCGATCCTGCGCTTCGGCTCGACGACCGCTGCTTTGCGGATTATTCGACGGCGCTTCTTCCCGAAGTCGGTCGGTATGCGCAGGCTGGGCTCGACTTTTTGCTGCGTGGCGACTTGCGCCTGACGATGCAGGGGGAATCCCAGCTTCAGATCAAACTTCTCGATGAGCCGCTCGGGAGTGGCACGGTGACACTGCTCGGAGAAAAGCCGTCGGGAGAGCGCCAAGTCCTAAAGACTTTGTCGACGCTGCCATCGAGGCCGGGGATTTTGGGTCTGGTTCCGCTGGGCGACGTGTCGCTCAAGGACTACGCGCGACTCGTGGTGCTGTGGAAAGGGCGGGATCGGCAAGGCCAGGGCTTGGTCAGCTCGGCGCAAGTGAGCCTGCGAAAGACGGAAACCGTCGCTCCCGCAGCCGCGCCTTCTTCCGACGCGACGGGCGAGTAGCTTACTTTTCGAGATCGGCGGCAAACTCCGGTCGGTGGTTGCTCGCGGCTCCCCAGCGCGTCTTTTTCCACTGACCTTGGTACGCCATCCACAGACCCATCGCATCGGTCACAAAGCGCAGTGCGATCGGCTGCTCTTGGGTCAGTTCCTTCTGTTCGCCCGGATCGTCTTGCCCATCGTAGAGCTTGACCTGTCCTGATCCTCCGACCCACAGCTTGTAGCGTCCGAGCCGCATGACATGTGCAAGCTCGTACTGGCTGGCAATCGCTGGACGCGGATAGCCGCCACTTACGCCCTGCGCGAGCGGAATCAGCGACTCGCCCTGGACATCTTTGGGAACCGGCACCCCGAAGGCATCGGCGAGCGTCGGCAAAAGGTCGACCAATTCCGCGCCTTCCTCGACCACCTTGCCACCGGGGAACATCGGCGGGTAGTAGATCCACAGCGGGATGTGGATAAGTTCCTGCCGGAGCGACTGGCCGTGTCCGATGCGTCCGTGGTCCCAGAACTCCTCGCCGTGATCCGAGGTGTAGATGACCATCGTGTCGTTCTCGTGGCCGGTCTTCTTGAGCAGCTCGAGCAGCTTGCCAAAGTGATGATCGTTATACGAGATGTCGCACTCGTAGAGCGCCAAGACGCGCTGGCGGTCGCGGGCTGTCACCGTGAGCTGGCCAGCGACGATCTTGTCGAGCTGCGGGTCCATGCAGCCTTTCACAAACGGCCCGCTATACGGCGTCGGATCGTACTTCGAGATCCACGGCTCGTAGGCACGCCAGGATACGTGAGCGTCGATCGTCCCCAAATACAGAAAGAACGGCTTGGCCTTGCCGGGGCCTTTTTCGATGAAGCTTGCCGCATCGCCGACAAGCTCCGCGCTCTTGAGCCCGCCGCCTTCGTGGATGTGGTTTTTGAGCAGATCCCAGCCATCGCCAAAACCCCACCGCTTGGTGATGTAGCCATTGGCGATGTGACCGATGGTGTAAAGCCCGGCTTGCTTCATCACCTCGGGGATGATCACGAAGCTGTCGGGCAGCACGGCTTTGTCGGAAATGAACTTGTGCTGCGCTGGATAGAGTCCGGTAAAAAGCGACGCGTGGCTGACCCGCGACTCGTTGCCTTGCGCGTAGGTCACGGCAAAGCGGGTCGAGCGCTTGGAAAACTCATCGAGAACCGGCGTTTCGACGCGTGAGTTCTTGTTCCACAGCTTGAACTTGTCGGCCCGGGTGTCATCGGACAGCCAGAACACGACGTTCTTCGGCTTTTCCGCCTTGTGAAGCTGCGGCATCGCTCCGGCCGCCAGAAGCTGCGCTTTGTCGAGCGCAATCTTGTCGCATGAACCTTCCGCGCGAAGTCCCAGCCGACGGATTTCTCCACCGTGACTCGCGAGCGCAATCGGCGATCCATCAAGGCTCACGGCTTGCGGGGCGCCACGCTTTTCCGGTTGCGGCCCTTCGACCGTCAGCTTGAGCGCGCAGGCTCCCGCATCGCCCTTTAGCGAAAGCGCGCCGCCTTTGGGAATGAACGCGTAGTAGTGGAGCGCGCCGCCCCCCGGAATGAGCAGCCGACTGCCATCGCTGAGTTTGTGCGGGGTCAGCCCGGATGCCGGGGGTGTGCCACCGACTTGAATCCATTCCACGGCCGCGGCGGCTTTGTGCGACACCCCACCACCCAGCGTGAAGTTTCCGCTCTGGGCAAAGGTGAGGCTCAGCGTGTTTTCGCCAGCGCGCAGCGAGTCTTGGGGCAGCGAAACCGTGACCAGTTGCCAGCCTTCGGCGAGCGGAACCGCCACGCTGCTCTTGGCTCCCACCGCGATCTTCAGCGACGATTTGGTCGGACTCTTCAGCTGCAAATAGACCACTGGGCTGGTGGCTTGGCCGCTATGCAGTGGGACTTGCAGCTTGGCCGCCGTGGTGGGAAGCGCGACCTTTTTGCCATCGACTTCCGCGCGCAGCTTCCATGTTGGGGTTGGCCTGCCAAAGTGGGCATAGCGAGCAAAGCCAGCGCTACCACTCACCATGAAGAGACCGCCACGCTGCTCGATGTGGGCCATGGTTCGGTTGGCCAAAAGATCAAACACCGGATAGGACGCGGCTTTCTGCGCGGACTCGGCTGCGGTCTGCGCATGTGCGCTTTGCACGGTCAACAACTGGGCGAGGCAAATGCCAATGCCAGCAAGCGGTCCTAGCTCCCGCGTGATTCGCTGTCGCGTTTGCTTTCCAATCAACTTCTCTGTCCTCCCAAAAAAAAATCGCAAGGCGGGGGAACATACACGCACGGCGGGCCGAAAACCAAGACAGGGCCAGCTTTTTGAACGCATCCGGCTCAGAGGAACGACAAATGTAGAGCGCCCGACAGGAGCAGACTGGCGGGAAGCGGGGAAAACATGGCGAACCGTTGTCGGGCAAATCTGCAAACTTGTGGGATTTTAGGGCTTTACAAGTTCCCCGCCCCTCGTGCCAAATGAGAGGTACCTAAATGGCGAGCAAGCACCCGCGCGGCCTTTACGTACTTTTCTTCACGGAGATGTGGGAGCGCTTCGGCTTCTATTTGATGCTGGCGCTCTTCACGCTGTATTTGACGGAACACCTTCGGATGACGAAGGAAGAGGCGTCCGATCTGTACGGCTCGTACATGTTCTTCGTGTACTTGACCCCGTTCTTTGGCGGAGTCCTTGCTGACCGTGTCCTTGGGTACACCCGCGCCATTCTGATGGGGGCCGCGCTTCTCGGCGCTGGCTACCTCGTCTTTTCGATTCAGAACCAGACTGCGTTTTATGCCGCACTGTTTCTGATGGTCATCGGAAACGGTCTGTTCAAGCCCAACATCTCGACGCTGGTTGGAAATCTGTATCCAACCGGTGACCCGCGCCGTGACTCTGCCTTTTCCATCTTTTACATGGGCATCAACCTCGGGGCGCTGTTTGCCGGCCCAGTGGGTGAGTTCATGCGCACCAAGTTCGGTTGGCCGGTTGCGTTTGCGACGGCTGGCGTCGGCATGGTGTTTTCCTTCGTAATCTTTGCCGCGCTGCGCAACTGGGTCACGCTGGGTGATACGCGCTCGTCGGTTGCGGCAGTGCTCGACGTACCGCTTCCCGCCGAATACGAAGACCGTCCAGACCCGCCGGAGGTTGAGCGGCAGCGCATCATCGCCCTGACCATCATGTGCCTTATCGTGATGTTCTTCTGGATGGCCTTCCACCAGAACGGCACCTCGCTGACCTACTGGGCGAACGACAACACCGACCGCGTATTCTCCATCGGCTCATGGTCGATGGAGATTCCGCCCGGCGTGTTCCAAGCGTTCAACTCGGCCTTCATCATCATCCTGACGCCCATTGTGGTCCGCTCGATGAGCTGGCTGCGGACGCGGAACCTGGAGCCAAGCACCCCAGCCAAGATTGGCATTGGCATGGTCCTGACTGCCGCGTCGTACGGGATCATGGTGCTGGCATCGTGGGCAGGCGGTGACACCGGCAAAGTCCACATGGGCTGGCTGATTGGTTGCTACTTCGTCATCACCATTGCAGAGCTGTTCCTGTCGCCGATGGGTCTGTCAATGGTGACCAAGCTGGCACCGCGTCGGATGACGGCCATGCTGATGGGCGTGTGGTTTATTGCCACGGCCATCGGAAACAAGCTGTCTGGCTATCTGCCCGCTCGATTTTGGGACAGGTGGTCGCATGCAAAGTTCTTCACTCTGCTGGTGATTACGTCGCTGGTTGCCGCGGGTCTCTTGCTTTCGCAATACCGTCGGCTTAAGGCTGCGATGCCGCCCGAAGGGCCACCCGACGAAGAAAAGAAGCAAGCCGAGCCCGAACCGGCTGTCGCTGCTGTCGCCGACGCTGGCTACTAATTCCTTCCCAAGTTCTGTGCGGAGAACCTGGACCCCTAAGGTAGGTGTGTCGCTGTGTCTTCCGTTGAAACCGTCGCGCAAGGCACATCGCCCAGCTCGATTCTGCTCGCTCAAGCCGAGCAGTATGTCGTTGGCCCGTTCCTCAACCAAGGTGGAATGGCCACGGTGTTTCTGGGCAAGCACATCGGTCGCACTGGGCTCGCCACGCCAGTCGTGCTCAAGCGGCTGCGCTCGGAACTGACCCACGTCCCAGAGCTACGCGCGCTGCTTTTGGCCGAAGCCGAGCTTCAGTCGCGGCTCGCCCACCCAGGGATTGTTCGCACGAGCGACTTGGTGGTCCTCGATGGTGAGTACTACCTGGTGATGGAGTACGTTCGCGGTGGCGACTTGCAGCTGCTTTTGCGGCGGTCGCGGCGACGGGGGCAGCGTTTTTCGGCAGCGGCGGCGCTGTTCATTGTGCGCGAGCTATTGCAAGCGCTGATCTATGCCCACGAGCTGCGTGACCCAAGCGGTGCGCCGCTGCACCTTATCCATCGAGATATTTCGCCTGCCAACATCCTCATATCCGGTGATGGCGAAGTGAAGCTGTCGGACTTTGGCATTGCCCATACCGATGCGACGGTGGGCAGCCTGCGGTTGCGCGGCAAGATTGGCTATATGTCGCCCGAGCAGGCACGGCAGGAAGAGCTCGATCCTCGCTCGGATTTGTTTTCGCTGGCGACGGTGCTGTTCGAGCTGCTCACGGCGAAGCGACTCTTCGTCGGCCAAGCTGGGGAAAGCGCAAGCCGGGTCTATGCCGCGCCGATAGTTCCACCGTCGAGCCTGTGCCCGGGTCTGCCGCGCGAGGCCGATGACGTGGTCCTTGCTGCGCTGGCACTTGAAAAAGCCGACCGCCCCAACTCGGCAAGAGAGTGGTACGGACAGCTTCTGGAACTCTCGCGGCATCATGGCTTGCTGATGGACCGCGCGGAGCTGGCGCTGCACTTGCGCGAGCTGCTTGGCGACGATCCAGACACCTGGCGCCTGGTCGAGGAACGCTCGGGGACAGCCCAGATACCTTCGTTGCTGGAGGAAGACGAGCTGTGGGATGACAAGGCGGGCGAGGGCATGATGGGGATTTCGGTGGTTCGCACGGCCGAGTTTGTGCCGCTCAAGCCGAGTGACGTGCTCATCCAGTCCGAAGTGACGGCACCTGTTCCAACCCAGACGGCAGAGTCGGCGGTGTCGCAATCGCTGCCAGTGGCGCAGACCTCGTCGCCGGCGACCCGAATCATTTCCGCCCAGGTGCCACGGCGGCTGCTTGATTCGCTGCGGGCGCCCATCGTTCCCTTGCTGGTGTTTTCGCTGCTGTCTCTCGTTGCTGCGGCCCTGGTCTGGCTGCTCTTGCACTAGCCCGACCACGCTGCTTGGGGATGACACGGCGCGGGCTCGCATGCGACCATGAGTGCGCAGCTCCACCGAGGTCTGGCTGGATGGCTTCCCCTCTTTCCGCATCGCAGAGGCAGCGGTTTCCTTCGCTGGCTCGCTATCTTGACGCGCTTCCCAATGGGCTCGATTCCTATTCGGAGTGCGAGGCCAAGGCGAGCCTGGTTCGCTCGATGTTCGACGAGCATCGGCTTGCGAAGTTTGCCTCGGAGCTTCCGCCGTCGCTCGCAGAGCTGATTTTGCAGCCACCACCGATGAGCAGCTGGATTCCCGAGGTCCACTTGCGGGCGATTCTGCGCGTCATTCACGACCGCCTGCTCCCCGATCGGCGTGACTTCATCAAGTGGACCTACGACGCGCAGAAGCGGCTCCTCGGAGGACCGATCTACAGTCTGTTGTTCTTTGTGATCTCCGTCGATCGACTGTCGGACATTGGACCCAGTCGATGGGCGCGTTTTCACCGTGGCTCGACAATGACGGTTGAGCAAGGGCCGACGCAGGGCACGGTGGGCTTCACGTTTCCGCCGCATCTCTTCGACGATCTGGACCTGGAGGCGTCCGTCGCCGGAATCCGTGTTGCACTCGAGCTGATGGTTCGCAAGCCTGTCGAGTTCGTCGGAATGAAAGTTGGCACGACCAGTTCCAGCGCCGTCATGCGTTGGCGATAAGAACCGTCGGTGACCGCGGCGCGGTTCGAACGCGCGACCTACTGTTTAGGAAACAGTTGCTCTATCCAGCTGAGCTACGCAGTCGGTGAAGCGAAAAGCCTATAGCACGCCGAGCGGGTGGATTGCTACTTCCTTGTCGCCGAGAGCGAGTGAAAAAGGCTATTTCTTCTTGGGCTTGCCGACGGGCTTTTTCTTGGGCGGTGGCGGCTTCTTGATCGGATAACAGCTCATGCCGCAGCCATCGGGGAACAGGGCGGCGCACTCGCGAACCCACTTGCCGGTGATTCGCCACGGCCCGACGTAGGGCGCAGGCTCGCCGCCGCTGTCGCACAGAGGCCTGCTGTCGTTTTGGACTTTGAGCTGTTCGCCTTCTTTGAGCTCGCAGCGAACGGCGCACGACACTTTCCACACGCCGTCTGGTGGGACGTTTTCCTGGCCCGTCTCGTCGTAGACGGTGCGCTCGGGATGCAGCTCCCAGGTGTAGATCGCCACTCGGTATCCGTCGGGACACTTGAGCGGACAAACCGGTGTGGTCGGCCTTTGCGCCGCGGCCCGCTTGGGCTCATTTTTCGCGAGGACAGTGGTCGCAACAACAAGTGTCACCGCGGAAACCAGCGACAGGCGAAGCCAGTGAGGCAGAGATCCCAGGCGCATCATCGATATTCCTCCATCGTCGCACAGAGCCCCAAGTCGAGCAATCCCGCGCGGCAGCCGCCTGCTTTTGGTGTGACAAAGTGCTCGGACTCCGCAGGGCCTACGATCTAGTATGAAGTGGCGAATGACCGACAAAGCGAAACAGGCTCCGCAGCCGCTCATCAAGGCGCTCACTTCGGCGATTGCGAGTCGCCCAAAGCGCAAGGTGCCCGACAAATACCTCGGGATGTACTTCTACATGAACGCCTCGCTGGCGATCCACGACCTGCTCGACACGTGGACGCGGCACGAGGTCAGACAGCTCCAGGTTGGTCCGTTCACGATGGACGACGCGGCGATACAGAAGTCGTTTCGTCTGCCGGTCTGGATCAAAGAGGAGCGTGGCCCTCACGCCGACTGTTCGATTGACGAAACCCAGGTCCGTCAGGATGTGCTGCTGCTGGGTACGTTCATCGATACCGATGGCACCGTGCAGCTTGGGCTTGTACGCGGGCCCGATGAAGTGCGCGATCAAGTGATCGGAATCCGCGGGCCTCAAAACCACCAGTACGGCACGCTCGAGAGCTTTCTTTCTCGCTGCCAAGCCGCCGCCGCCGCCAAAGGCCTGCCGTCAGCCCTCGTCCCGTCCTAACAGAATCCGTTCACCCGCGTTCTGCTGGCTGCGTAGATACCGATCATACAGCCACAAAAGCAGGGCCGTTCCGACGGCGAGTGATGCGATCAGGGCAAACAGCAGATCGGGACGATCCACCCCGCGCTTGCCAAAGTGCTGATACGCCGCGCCAGACAGCAGCCCGCCAAACAGATTCCCCAGTGCCACGCACAGGTAGAAGTAGCCCATGTACAGGCCGACTTTGTCCGGTGGCGCAATCCGTCCCGCATATTCCTTCGACTTCGGACTTGCGAGCATTTCTCCGACGGAATAGGACAGCACTCCGATCACCACCAGCCAGCCCGTACCAGACTTCCCAAACGGTACAAACAGAAGGAAGCTCGCAGCGGTTAGGAGCACTCCGCTCACAATCGTCACAAGCGGTGGGAGCTTCCGCGCCGCATAGGAAATCACGATCTGCAAAAAGATGATTCCTAGCGAGTTCAGGTTGATGAGGTGCTCGGGTTTCACACGGCCTTCATCCAGGACGCCGCGCGACCATGAAGAGGTATCTACACCGACGGAGTGAAGCAGTCCGCAGACAAACGACGCGAGCGGCTGAAAGCTTGCGACCAGATCGCGCGAGTCCACATAGTCACGGATGTATTCCGGCAAGGTCATCGCGAGCTGATTTTCACACGTCCAAAAGCCGCTCATCAGGAGCAGGAACAAAAGGTACTTTCCTTCTCCGACTTGCAGCCGCTGCCGATACCAGGGAACCGTTTCGAGGTGGCGCGGCGGACCCATCACGCGCAGGACCAAGTCCCACCCAAGATGAAACAGAAGCCACATCACAGCGACGAAGGATGCTCGGCCAATGGTCCACCACTTGTTCCCCAGGACGAGGAGCAAGAGCATTCCTATCACCAGCGAAAAGAAGCGCGCATTGCCGACCACTTGGATCATCTTGCGCAGGACTTCCCGAAGCGATTCCTTTTGTCTGTCATGCGCGGGCTCGCGATAGAACAAAAGGGACAGCACTCCCATGAGCGCAATCCAAAATGCAGAGGCATAAAAGACGTAGTCCCAGCTCCAGCCTCGCACGATGCCAGCGACGAGTGGACCCAAGAGTCCGCCGATGTTGACCATCATGTAAAAGATGCCAAAGCCGAGCGTTCCGGTCTTTTCAGTGGTGGTCTTCACAATCGTGCTGAGCACCACGGGCTTGAACATTCCGTGACCGCACGCGACCAAGATGTAGACCAGAAAAAATCCGTAGAACGTGTGCGGCAGATGCAGGAGCAGATACCCCGGCACCATCACCAGCGCGGACAGCGCGAACATCAGGCGATAGCCGTAGCGATCCGCCAGCGTTCCGAACAGCACCGGAAAAAAGTACAGAAAGAATGTCGACAGTCCTTGGATGACGCCGCGATCTTTCGACGACAGCCCAAGTCCACCGGAAGCCACCGGCGACGTGAGATACAGCGTTGAGACGGCGTAAAAACCGTACCAGCCCATGCGCTCGAAGATCTCCATCGCGTTGGCGACCCAGAACGAGCGCGGAAACGAAAGCTGGTTGCGATCAGAAATTGCCGAGGGAGGCTGCATGTAAGTGGCTGATCTGACTGCCTGTAGCACATAGGATGCGGGCATGTCACTTTTGTTTGAGCGATATCCACAGCTTGCGGGACGACTGCCGTTTCGCTCGCTGGGAAACTTCCCGACGGCGCTGGAGCGGCTCGAAGGCCTTACGTCGTCGAAAGTTGAGCTGTGGGTAAAGCGCGAAGACCAGTCGGGCACGCTCTACGGTGGCAACAAAGTCCGCAAGCTGGAGCTGCTTTTGGGCGTGCTGTCTGACGAGGTTTTGCGCGGGGAACCGTCATTAAGGCCGCGCGTGCTGACGCTGGGAGCTTGGGGATCAAATCATGCGATTGCGGTTGCGCTGTACGGACAGATGCTGGGCCTGCGGGTCGATACGGTGCTGTTTCCGCAGCCGCTGACGGACGAAACTGCGCCGTATTTGCAAAAACAGCTGGCGAGTCAGCTTGCGGCCCAGGCACGAATCTGGCCTGCGCGTACGTTTGTGGGAACACCGACGATGTTCTTGCGCGCTTATCTGGCCTCGCGTGGGCCGCTGCTGCACATTCCTGCGGGTGGTTCATCCGCGGCTGGCGTGCTGGGCTGGGTCGCTGGCGGTCTCGAGATCGCAGCCCAAAGGGCAGAAGCGGCGGCTCCGCCGTTTGATCTGGTGTATGTGACCGTCGGAACAGGCGGAACAGCGGCAGGTCTTTGGCTGGGGCTTGGCGCGTCGGCGAAGGCGGTGCGTGGCGTTCGCGTGGTGCCTTGGCCGATCGCGAGTGAAACGGGTGTGAGGCTTTTGGCGAAAAATGCGGCCCAGCTGTTTCACAAGCTGAGCGGACAGTCTCTTTGTCCCCAGCCGTCGCTTTCCATCGATGGCCGCTTCGTCGGTCCGGGCATTGGCTACGGGGCTGTGACTGCGCCTTCGCGAAATGCCGTGGCTCGCGCCCGCGCGCTGGGTTTTTTGCTCGAGACGACGTACACGGGAAAGACGCTGGCGGCGCTGCTTGCCGATGCAGACAGCGGAGTCCTCGATGGCAAGCGTGTCCTGTTTGTCAACACCGCGTCGAGTGTGGATCTTTCAGGGCTGCGTGAGCGTGCGGATCTGCACAAGCTTCCGCCGTGGCTTTTCCGACGGCTCCTGTCTCCATAAATGAGAACTTGTCAGCCCCCTCCGCGCTGTCTACGATGGGTGAGGGGGTTTTTGCTGGATGACGTTTGCCGGGCAAGCGCAGCCGCCGATTCGCGTGCTGGTCATCGATGACGAGGCGGGAGTCCGGCGCATCTTCACTCGACTGCTCACGAAGGCCGAGATGGAGGTCACCGAAGCGAGCGATGGCATCGAGGCGCTGGCGATTTTGGAAAGGCAGAGCTTCGATGTGATCCTGAGCGACATCACGATGCCGGGACTGTCTGGCGTCGCGCTTCTCGAAGCTGTGCGCAAGCGAGACCTGAACACGCAGGTGATCTACGCCACCGGCAATCCGTCGCTGGAAACGGCGGTACGTGCGGTGGAACTGGGCGCGATGCGCTACCTGACCAAGCCAATTGATCACCGGATGCTCGTCGACACGGTTCGGGAAGCGGCGCAGCTACATCGGCTGGCGATGCTCAAGCAGCAGGCCATGTCGCTGCTTGGCTCGGGCCATCCGCTCGCCGCCGATCGCATGGGGCTTCAAACCGCACTTCTGCGGGTTCTTGAGCGATTGGAGCTGCACTTTCAGCCAGTGGTGTCGCTCAAACACAAGCGGATCTGGGGGTATGAAGCGCTGCTCCGCTCGACGGACCCAGCGCTTCCGTCGCCCCACGCAGTGATCGAGGCGGCGGAAAAGCTTGGCAAGCTGCGCGACCTCGGACGAAAGGTGCGGGCGCTGGCGGCGGCTTCTGCGGCGCGGCTTCCGAGTGACGCCCGGCTGCTTGTGAACCTGCATCCGTCCGATTTGGAAGATCCAGAGATTGTATCCTTCGAAGCACCGCTTTCGACCTATGCCACCCGCGTGATCTTGGAAGTGACCGAGCGTTCCGATATCTCGGGCCAGCGCGAGCTAGAGGGTCACGCTGCGGCGCTTCGTCGGCTTGGCTATGGCGTCGCGATTGATGATCTGGGGGCTGGATACGCCGGGCTTTTGAGTTTTCTGCAGCTTCGCCCGACGGTGGCCAAGCTGGACATGGGACTGATTCGCAACATTCACAACGATCCACGTCGGCAAGCGGTCACGCAGTCCATGGTGCAGCTCTGTCGCGAGCTTTCCGTCGAAGTCATTGTCGAAGGAATCGAAACGATCGAGGAGCGCGATGTCCTTCGCGAGCTGGGCTGTGACCTGATGCAGGGCTTCCTGTTTTCGCGTCCACAGCCAGACTTTGTGCTGCTGTCGCCGGAGCTTCTGTCGTGAGAGGTTCGTTTCCGTCTACTTCGCCTTCCGCAGACATGGCTGGTGCAACCGGTGCGGCCAGGCGCAGAAGCCTCGACGGACTGCCCATCGCGAGCATGTCGGTCGATCGACTGTTTCGCAACAGCCTGCTGGCCCTGCTTGCACTCGGGGCTTGCGCACTTCCTCTCGCGCTGCTTCATCCGTTTGCGCTGGTGTCGCGCAGCGTGTTTGTCGCTCAGACGGTCGTCGTTTCGGTGGCTGCGCTTGTCGCCCTGCTCGTGCTCATTCGATCGGCCCGTCTGGCGAGCTTGGTGGTTTCCATTGGCGTCCTTGCGTCCGTCTGCTTGGGTCTGCAAGGTGGACCGCTTTCGTCTTCCTGGGCGATGTTGGCAGTTGTCCCAATGCTGCTGCTTGGTCTGCAGTTCGGTCGTCGCGGCGTCGCGTTCTGTACCTTCGTGGTGATCTTGGCTCGCTGCTTCTGGTCCCTAAAATCGGGCCGCATCGCCGATGCTGCCGCCCCAAGTCCTCTGCCGATCTTGATTGTCCACACCATCCTGCGCAGCCTTGTGATCCTGCTCGCAGGAATTGTCATCGATCATCTGCTTGCGATCGTACGAGAGCGAGAGTCCTTCCTCATCGATGTCTTTCGCGACATTGACATTGGCGTTTCCGTCTTCGATGTCGATGAAAAGGGAGTGTTACGGATCGCTGCGCTGAATCCACGAATCCACCAGCTCCTTGGACTCCCGCGTGGTCCAGTGCTCGGAAAAAAACATGATGAGCTGCTGTCCGGGGGGCATCTACAAGCGACCGAGCCGATGCTGCAGCGGGCCGTTTCAACAGGCGAGCCGCAGCACAACGAAGATCGTGTCCGCTCAGGAGACAAACACCAGCGACTCCTTTTTACGGCAGTGCCGCAGCGCGACAAAGATCAACACGTCAAGCGCTTGGTGGTTTCGGGAACGGACATCACGCAGCTCAAAGAGGCAGAGCGCAAGCTGCAGATGCAGGCGCAAGTTTTGGCCAACGTTGCCGACGCTGTCATCGCCGTCAATCCGAACTTCCGGGTGACCTACTTCAATCGGGCAGCGGCGCGACTCTTTGTCGCCAAGGACAAGCAGATTTTGGGCGAGCCGCTGGAAGAGATGACGGGCGCTGAGTTCGTTCGAGAGATGCGTCGGCTCGTCGGTGAGACCCCGAGTACGCAGAGCGGTACCTTTGTCGATGGCGTGGGCCGCGAGCTGGCGCTCGATTTTTCGGTTTCCACCCAGCGCGATGAAGACGACAACTCGGTTGCGCAGTATCTCGTCGTGATCCGCGATGTGCGTGAGCGAAGATCGTTGGAAGCGCAGCTTCTGCGGGCCCAGAAAACGGATGCATTGGGACGGATGGCCGGAGGAATTGCGCACGACTTTAACAACATGCTCGTCGTCATTTCAGGCAATGCCGAGCTGCTGGCCGAGAGCCTGCCCTCCGAGCACGAAGGCCAGGCCGATCTGCGAGAGATCAAAGATGCAGCACAGCGAGCGGCGACCTTGGTCAGGCAGCTCCTTGCGTTTTCGCGGCGACAGACTGGGACGCCGCGGGCGACCAACCTGAATCAGGTGCTGCGCGACATCCATCAGATTCTGCGTCGGCTGCTTCGTGATGAGATCGAGCTAGAGTTCAAGCTATCGGAAACGCTGTGGTCAGTGGTGATTGACGTTGCGCAGCTTGAGCAGGTGATGGTGCAGCTCCTCCTAAACTCGCGCGATGCAATTCCCAAGGCGGGCAAGATCACCATATCGACGCGCAACGTCGAGCTTGGTCCCGAGGCTGAACGACACGGTCTGTCCAAAGGCCCCTATGTCGAGTTGCGGATTTCTGATACCGGAATCGGAATGTCCGCAGAGACCATGCTGCACCTGTTCGAGCCGTTTTTCTCGACGAAATCATCCAGCCGCGCGGTCGGTCTAGGGCTGTCTGTTTGTTACGGAATCATTCGGCAGCACCGCGGCGTGATTACCGCAGAGAGCAAGCCAGGCGAAGGCAGCAGCTTTGTGATTTGGCTCCCAGAAGAAAATCACAAGCCGCGAGAAGAAAAAACAATCCCGTCTGGATCGGTCAGCGACGAATTTCGGCGCATGCAGCCGCTTGGGAATCGAGACGGCAAAGAATAAGAGTCATCCAAAAAGACTCATATTTCTGTCTAGCTCAGCGGTTCGACTTTGCGATCACTTAGGCGGGTGCGGCAGATGCGATCCCAAATCGTGAATGCCTCGCCAAAGTTTACGTCGGCATGCGAGTGATGGATGTTGTGGAACGCCGATGTGTTGAGCAAAAAGGGGCAGAGCAACCGCTCCAAGAAGTCCACCTTGATGCCGCAGTGAAGGTAGTAGTTCAAAGAGACAAATCCGAAAACGAGCAGAAAGTACACCGGGCCAAAGTGCTTGGCTTCCGGAATCGCGACCAGCAAGAGCGGCCAAAAGGTCAACACCGACTCCACCGGACCTACGGCAAAGCCAGCCAGCGCAGTTGGATCACGATAGGCGTGGTGGGCCCGGTGAAACGGAAACAGCAGCCGGGTGTGCAGCAGGCGATGCTTTAGATAGAGCCATCCGTCGAGGACGAGCACTCCGATGCCGGTCTGGAGCAGGACCAGGGGCAGACCTCCCGCCTCTTCGACATTCCACGTCAGACCGATCGGTCGTCCAGTCCAGCTCTTCCACAGCGGCCACGCCAAAAAACATGCCGCAATGAAGGCCGCGAGCGCAGTATCCGTAGCTTCCCTACGCATGGGCGCGGGTTTTTTCCGTGCACCTTGGATTCGTTCTGTTTTTCGTTCGGAGAGGAAGGTGACAAGGGATGCTCCGGTGAGAACAACGCCTCCGAGGCCGACGAATCCAGCGGCCAGTGCCAGATAGAAGAGGCCAACGTGATCGGGCACAAGGAGTCCAGTGGCAGGCAAAAGCACGGGCAGACTGCCATCGATAAGTCGGGCCCACAGCGGACCCCCCGACGAAGGCTTGCGAGCTGCGGAAGCGCTTGGGTGTGCGATCGACATCCCGCCATCATACACAAACACCACCGCCGCAGACCAGTTACCAGCGATGATGGTGATGATGGCGGTGTCCCCATGGCCGCACGATGCAGCCGCTCCCAAACGAAAGGACGATGGCTGCGAGAAGGGCAACGGCAACACCACGCGACCACAGGGAAACGGGAGTTTTGCGCATGACTGGCTCCTTAAAAAAGTTCGGTTTTAGGCTGGGCGAAGCGAGCCTCGCTTGCCGATGAAACACCGCAGCCAAGCAAATCTGTCACCGCTATTTTCCGTCGAGAAATTCGGTATCTGGATGAAAACTGCTGAAGTCACGCGCGCCGTGTTAGAAGTGCGGAATGAATCGGCTGGTTGCTCTGCTCCCGCTGCTTGTCTGCACGCTGCCACTGTCCGCACGCGGACAGGCGGGCGAAGCGCCTTCGGACAAGAAAGTCACTCACTCGGTTGCTGCCGACTATGGTTACTTCCTGTACCTACAGCCTGGTCTGCCGATCTCCGCAGGCGGTGCGTCGCTGCTTTATCGGGCCCGGTTTTCCGTCGGTGTATCGCTAAGCGCAGGCGTCCGTTTCCTTCATGTGGACCGGCTCCCAAGTGGCTTTGGTTTTGAGGGATTCGT
>CAYTGC010000100.1:0-17261 GCA_964437195.1 uncultured Myxococcales bacterium
CGGTGCACGATGCCCTTTTGGTGGGCGGCGAGAAGGGCCTGGCCCATCTGTTGAGCCAGATCCTTGGCGAGCTGCTCGGGGAGCGCCCCATCGCGACGCATCAGGCCGCGAAGCGATTCCCCTTCGAGAAACTCCATGATGATGTAGAGCGTCCCATCGGGAAGCTGCCCAAAGTCGAAGACCTCGACGAGGCCCGGATGGCGCAGCATGTTGACGGCGCGCGCTTCGTTGAGGAAGCGGGCTGCGTAGTCCGCACTACCGGCCAGTGGCCCATGCAGGATCTTGATCGCGGCGCGTCGCCCAATCTGTTTGTGGACCGCGGCATAGACGGCCCCCATGCCGCCCTGGCCGATTTTCGCGGTAACGCGATAGTTTCCGACCAGCTGCCCAGGCTTCAGTGCGACCTGACCACCAACGCCAGGCTCTGCGGAAGTCGCTGGCGTGCCACCGTCAGCCGCTCGGGATGCCGAACCACCGGTGCTGTTTTGGGTGTAGTCGGCAGAAATCTCGATGGCGGAAAGAGAGAGCTCATCTGTGGGTGAAACGGGCGGAACGGCTGGCGCGGAACGACCCGCTTGGACCGTCGGTGGGACGATCGTCTTCGCAAACCCAATGCTGTCGCCTTTGGCTCGATCGCCGGGCAGCGTCTGTCCATCGGACAAGCTGTCGGTCTGCTCCTCCCGTCCTTTCGCAGCAGACGGCGCGGACGCCGCGGGCGGTCCTGACGCCGTCGCAGCCTGGACAGGTGGTCTGTCTACTTTCGCTGCAATGGTCATCGAATCGGACAAGACATCGACGCCTGTTGGCGATCCTGGCTGGCGCGGTGCGGACCGATTCGATGGTGGCTGGCTGGTCGACGATGGACTGGGCGTGCTTGCCGCGGCTGGCAGCGCTGGGCCCGTCGAAGCAGGAGAGCTGTTTGGTGGAGGCAAGCTGGAGCTTGACGCAGGCGGCTGCGCCGACAACTGCTGAAGCTGAGCTGCCACCTCGCCCATGCTTGGTCGGGCTTTCGGGTCGCTGGCGAGCATCCGATCCAGCAGCGTCGCCAGCGGTCGCTGCCACGAAGGCAGAAGCTGCGGCAGACTGGTCACCTGGCTTGCGCCGGACTCGTCGAGCGCTGCTTGACTGGGAAGCCGTCCCGCCGCCAGTTCGTAGAGGATGACTCCCAGCGCGAACACATCCGAGGCGGCCGTGCCCAGCTCACCTTGGCGCTGCTCAGGCGCCAGATACGTCCGCTCTTCACCTTGCTTGACGTCGCTGGTAACGCCCCCGGGAAGCAGATCGGCCAGCGCTTGCGTGAGGCCCAAATCGAGCAGCTTGATCTGCTCTCCTTCACCACCGCCCGTTGCCACGACAATCTTGCCTGGCGATAGTCTGAGGTGGAGTAGCGACGCTGAATGAGCCAGTGTGAGACAGGTTGCAATTTGGCGTCCGATTCGGAGCGCTTTGTTTGGCAGCGGCAGGCCCATCGACCGACGGCGCTGCTCCAGCAAAGGCTCGCCGCTGACCCACTCGCTGGCCAAGAACACCAGACCACCTGGAAGGTTTCCGTACTCCAGCAGCGTGGGCAGCACGGGATCCGGTCTTGCAGCGGGATCGCCTTGGCTGTGACCCGTCAGCAGCTTGTTTGTCGACTTCCGCAGCGCTTTGAGCCGCGACAGCGCTCGCCCATCCTTGTTGAGCAGGGCCGGAAGCACCCGGATCAGCACTTTCGCCTGGGTCTGCGCATGCGAGCCTTCATGCAGGGCGCCAAGCGGCCCCTCCACTAGCTTTGCGCCGACGACGTAGCTCTTCGATTCCATCACCACACCGACCCCATGCCCCAAAAGCGGAGCACACCCCTAGACCGCAGTGAGCTTAGAAATGTATGAGCCACCACAATGAATTTAACCGATTTAATCCGTACATGTTTTTTTCTTCTGCGGGCGCTGAAGCCCCGTGCGTGCGAAACCCCATCTCAAAGACCCCCCTTGCTCCTTGACAGGGTGGTAAAATGGGTCGGCCTTTATGAGTCGGTCTAGCAGCAAAGTACCTCCAGGCTCCGGTGGTGATGATCCGCCGCCCAGTCAGCGCGAGCTGGAGCTTCAAACGACCGGCAAACGCTCGGACCCGCCAAGAGACACCTCGCCCGATCAGAACAAAGCGACCCTGAATCCCGACTTGGCATCTGAGACCCTGCGGGAACCTGGACTTTCTTCGGATTCCGAGCCAGTGCCCACTCGACCGAACTCGGACCTCGCAGCGACCAGCGAGCAGCTCGCCGATGAGTCCGCGCTCTTGCGCAAGCAGATGACGCGCAGCAAGCCCACGCTTGAAGAGCTCCAGCGGGGAGCGACCATCGGCCGCTACATGGTGCTGTCATGCCTTGGGTCAGGCGGCATGGGCGTCGTCTACGCCGCCTACGATCCAGAGCTCGATCGAAAGGTTGCGATCAAGCTGCTCAAGTCGAGCAGCAGCGGCAGCAGCAGCCGGGTGCGTTTTCTCCGCGAGGCACAGGCGATGGCCCGTCTGTCGCACCCCAACGTCATCAACGTCTTCGACGTCGGCACCATCGAAAATCAGGTCTTCATTGCGATGGAGTTTGTCGATGGTGGAACGCTCAACCACTGGCTGACTGATAGGCCACGGCTGCAAAAAGAAATCCTCGACACCTACACGCTGGCCGGACGTGGTCTGCAAGCGGCGCACGCGGCTGGACTTGTCCACCGGGACTTCAAGCCAGACAACGTGCTCATCAGCCGAGATGGTCAGGTGCGCGTGATGGACTTTGGCCTGGCGCGCTCGATTGGTCAGTCGGAAGATGACACCACGCTGCCACGCGAGCTGACCTCGTCGTCCTCGAACCAGGCGCTGAACATTCGCCTGACCCACACCGGCGCCATGATGGGTACACCCCGCTACATGGCCCCGGAACAGTACGAAGGTCAGGCGACGGATCAGCGCACAGATCAGTTTAGTTTCTGCGTTGCGCTCTATGAAGCGCTGTATGGGGTGGCGCCCTTTGTTGGCGAGGACATAAACACCCTGGGCTTTAACGTCGTGCGCGGGCGTGTGTCATCGGCGCCACCGGATTCCAAGGTTCCGGCGTGGATTCGGCAAGTCCTTCTGCGCGGGCTATCGGTCAAGCCCGGAGACCGCTATCCAACGATGGATGAGCTGCTTTCGGCGCTCAACCCGCAGAACAAGCGGCTGTCGAAGTCGTGGATCGTAGCGTTTGCGGTGTTGTCGCTGGTACTCATCGGAAACATCGTCTACCAAGTGCGCGAACAGCGGCGAGCCGGGATGTGCGGCGGGTCCGAAGAAAGGCTGCGTCCCATCTGGTCGAGCGAGCGCAAAAACCAGCTCGGGCAAGCGCTCTTGTCTTCGCAGCAATCGTATGCGCAAGACGTCTGGCAGCGAGTCGAGCAGACGCTGGACCGCTACGCGTCGGACTGGTCGGCGATGCGCACCGAGGCGTGCCTGCTCACCCTTCGCGGCCAACAGACGCAGCAGATCATGGATCTGCGCATGCGCTGCTTGGATGACCGTCTGGCCGAGCTACGCGCTCTGACGTCGATCTTGCAGAAAGCAGACCCGACCGTTTTGCAAGAAGCCGCTTCGGCCTCGCACGAGCTGTCACCGATCGCGGGCTGCGCCAACATTGAAGCACTGAGCGCGCCAATC
Organism: uncultured Myxococcales bacterium; assembly: GCA_964437195.1. Lineage (GTDB taxonomy): Bacteria > Myxococcota_A > Polyangia > Palsa-1104 > JAEUJZ01 > JAEUKA01. Next base: position 3,664 of record CAYTGC010000100.1, read on the forward strand.
CCGCTGCCGGACAATCCGGTGACACGCAAGCGCGTTGATGCACTGCGTCAAGAAATGGCGGAAGTGCGGGCGATCGAGCGATTCGGCAAGTACTCCGAGGCGCTGGTTCGCGCCGAAAAGCTGGCACAGGACTCGGCCCAGTCGCGCTACAAGCCACTGGCGGCAGAAGCGAAGTATCTGCTTGGTGAAATACAGATGCGGGGCGGCATGGGTGTTCAGGCCGAGCAGTCGCTCGTCGGGGCGGTGATGGCGGCGATTGACTCTCGGCACCTCCGGGTGATGGCCGAAAGTGCGCTGCTGCTGACGGAGACGACGGGCTTTCGCATCAAGCAGTTTCGCAAGGCCGAGGTGTGGTCGCAGATTGCCGAAGCGATGCTCGATGAGATAAGCGAGCCGGAGCCGCTGCGCGCCAGTCTGTATCTGGCCAACTGTATGGTTGCTTCGCAGGAAAATCACTACGAGCGAGCCGTCGAGCAGTGTCAAAAAGCCCAGAGCCTGCGGGAAAAGCTGTTCGGACCCGAAAGTCCCGAGGTTGCCGAAGCGCTGAACGTCCTGGCCGGCGTGTACCGACGATCCGAGCGGCTGGCCCAATCGATCGACCTTTATAACCAGGCGCTGCGCATCGAAACGGCTCAGCTTGGATCGCTGCATCCCAACCTGGTGTCGACGCTGCGTGGTCTGGGAATCGTCGCGCGGGATCAGCTTCGCTACGACGAGTCGCTCTCGTACTTTCAGCGGGCGCTGTCGATTCAGGAAAAATCGCTCGGCCCGAGCAACATCCGGGTCAGCGACTACCACATCCAGCTTGTGCGAACCCTGATGGCCATGAACAAACTGGATGAGGCCGAGCTACACGCACAGAAAGCGGTCGAGATTCGGCGGACTGCCGCGGCGCGTGTGGATGCCGACCGACTCACCGAAGCGATCTACTTCCTCGGGGAAGTAAAAGCGCAGCGAGGCCAGTATCGGGAATCGCTCAAGCTGCACGAAGAAGCGATGCGCAACCGCGAGCAGCAGCGTGGCGACCGTCGCGAAGAACTGCTTGCGTACAGTCTGACCAGCATCGGCGAGGTGCTGCTGGCGCTGAGCCAACCGCAGGCTGCCCGACCCTATTTGGAGCGCGCGCTCAACTTCCGCGAGACGCAGCCGCTCGATACCCGGAGAGCTGAGCGACCGGCGCTTGGTCGTACGCAGTTTGCGATGGCGCAGGTGCTGTGGGCACTCGGCGACCCGGATCAGCAGAAACAGGCGGTCGAGCTCGCTCAAGCTGCCGCCCGCGAATACGAAGCGTACGGGAGCAGACCCGGAAACATCTTGCCCAAGATCACCACCTGGATCGACATGCATCCGCTGACGGTCCCGAGGAAGGGTCATGCGCGCTGATCTGCCTTCGCTGTTGCCGTTGATTTGTCCGGTCTGTCGTCATATTTCGGCCCGCGGGCACGAGCTGTTTTCGCTGTCGGTCGCGGAAGTGCTGCGCTCGACGGGTGGCGAAGAAGACCAAACGCCCGAGGACATCGAAGAGGGCATCCTGGTCTGTGACAATGAAGCCTGTCGTCGGCGCTATCCGATCATCGCTGGGATTCCGGTGGTGCTACCCGACTTGACGAGCTTTGCGTCGAAGCAGCTGATGGCGCTCGCCTGCTTCCACGAGCCGGAGACGCTGGCTGCATTCGCAGGGGAAGGGCCTGACGACGCCGCGCTGCCGAGGATGCTCGAGTACCTATCGATCTACCTGGACGCACACTTTGGCGACTACGCCATTCCGTCCCCCGATGGGCCGGAGCCAGGCTGTGGGGGAACCCACTTGTGGCAAGCGCTCGCGAGCAGCAGTACGTCGCCGGTCGAACGTGCGGTCGAACTGGGTTGTAGCGTCGGTCGTGGCTTGCATGTCCTGGCCCAAGGTGCCGAGCTTGCCGTCGGAGTCGAGCTAAACTTTGCCGCTCTTCTGTATGCTCGCTGGATCTTGCGCGGTGAAACGGTTCGCTACGCGCGTCGCGTAAGTGGACGTCACTACCATCCAGCCAGCATCCATGCGCCACCGCGAAGTTCGTCGTCGGTGCAGCTGGTCTGTGGTGATGCGCTGGATCCGCCACTGGCTCCCGCGAGCTTTCAGCGTGTGACATCACTCAATGTCATCGACGCCGTGCAATCGGCGCCGCAGCATCTGTCCGTGCTGGATGGCTTGTGCGTTCCAGGCGGCGAGATCATCCTGTCATCACCGTTCAACTGGCAGTCGGGGATCGTTGCTGAAGAGGGTCGCATCGATGCAGCCGACCCTGCACAGAGCCTGCAAGGCATCTTGCGAAACGGTGAGGGTTTGTCCTCGATATACTCCGTCACCGAAGCCCGTGAGCTACGGTGGAGACTCCGACGGGAATCGCGCAGCGCCGTCAGCTATTTCGTCCATTTTTTGCGCGCACAAAAACGCGGAGCATCCGCTCGAACATCGTAGCGAGGCAAGCGATGGTCGTTTTTGGACTCAGTCACATCGACGTTCCGGTGGTCAGCTTGGAGCGAGCCGAGCAGTGGTGGTGCGATCGCCTCGGCTTTCGAGTGAAGGCCCGCGGCGATGGATTCCTCGATATCGACGTGAACACTTGCATCGTTCGTCTGTCGAAGGTCCGTCGGGTGGAACATCCCGTCACGCTGCGCATTCAGGTCGACAACGTGGAATCTGCGCTCACCGCGCTCAAGCAGCTGGGCGGGCGGATTCATTACGAGCCGCTGCGCACTGCAGAGCAAGAGTTCGTGGCATCGGTGCTGGACCCAGACGGACACTCGCTGATTCTGTGGCGCCCGCTGAGCGAGGACGAGTATGAGAAAGCTCCCGAGCTGCCCAAAGAGATGACGTGGCGGCCCGATGCCGAGGAGCTTCTGCAAGCACTGCTAAAGAGTGTGCCCTCGCTGTTTCGTGCGATTGCGCGCTGGCGCGTTTCAAAAAATGCAGAGTTTCTCGCGGAATCGACGCGCGTCGTGCAGCGGGAGCAGGTGATTCGGGCGTTCATCCTGTCGAGTGCCAAGATCACCCGTTATCGCAACCGTCAGCCCCTCATCGACCAGGGAATTGATGTGAGCAAGTACGAAGCGGACTTTGCGGCAGACGAACGGCTCTAGCGGACTTGCGTCGGATCGCGATGCAAAATGGCACCGCCCTGCCCTGCGAAATAGTAGCGGCCCGTGGGATCTCGCGTGACCGAAGACAGAGCCAGGCCCGTCCCGCTATCGACTGAGAGCCAGGCTTTGCCATCGAAACGGAACATGTGCCCACCTTGGCCGACGGCAAAGACCTCGCCTCCCGGCTGACCGACAATGCCAAGCAGCGTGATCGGGTTGTGCTCATCACCGACGAAGTCATATTCGTAGGCACCACTGTTTGCGCGAATGATGACACCGTTGTCGCCGACGATCCAAACGTCGCTGGGAGACGCCGCCCAGACGGCGCGCAGGTTGTCGCCGGTTCGAGACCAAGACCGACGCCACTCCCCGCTGACCAGGTGAAGAATGACGCCTTGGTCTCCAACCGCCCAGACGTCACTCGTGGATGTTCCAGAAACAGCGTTTAGCGACTGTGTGAGCCCGGTGTCGACGCGCGAAATTCCTTGCCCGTCGTAGTGCAGAAGGACACCGCTGCGTCCGACCATCCAGATGTCTTTCGCGCTGAAGCCATGGACGCCACGCAGATCCGTCGACACGCCGCTCGGAACCAGGTCGAGTTGTGGGCCGCCAAGGTGCAAGATGGTGCCAAAGTCGCCAACAATCCAAACGTCGTCACTTCTCGACGCCCAGACACCGCGGAGTGAATCGGTGGTCGTGCTCGGCACTCTCGCGTAGTTGCCAGAGACTCCATGCCAAATTCGTCCAGACTCCCCAACCAGCCACAGGGCCGATGGACCAACGCTCACCACGGCGTTTACGTTCGTGGTGTCGCTGCTGCTCGTTTGACGCCAAAAAACCCCGTCCCAGCGAAGCGTCGTCCCACCTTCGCCTACCGATAGCGCGTGCTGCGGAGTGATCGGGATTCCCGCCAGCAGTCGGTTCTGGGTCGGTGCTGGCAGCGTTTCCCAGCGGCCCGAGACAAAGCGAAGAATCAGTCCCTGTTCACCCACCGCAAAGACACTGCCCACGGTGCTGCCGAATACCGAGGTGAGCCGAGGACCGCTCGTCGTAAAGTAGCGAATCCAGTTCTGTCCGTCGCCGTGCAGGATCACACCGGCACGGCTGCCGTAGTCATAGCCAACGGCCCAAAGATCCCTGGAAGAAGCGCCCCAGACGCTGCTTATCAAAAGAGCCGATCCCAGCACCACCGGACGCCAGGTCTGCCCGTCGAAGTGAAAGGCCTGGCTGCCGTAGCCCATCGCCCAGATGTCACGCGGACCGGATCCAAACACCGCTGAAAAAGCCGTCGAGGTGCCCGCAGACTGCGCCTGCCAAGTCTGTCCATCGAAGCGGAGAATCGTCCCGTTTTCACCAGCGGCCCAGACATCGCTGGCGCTGCTGCCCCAGACGGCCCGAAGACCCTCTTTCGTCGGACTGTCCACCTTGGTCCAGATCTGACCGTCGTAGCGCAGGATTGTCCCATTTTCTCCGACGGCCCAAGCCTGATCCGGAGCGAGGCCAAAGATTCCGTTTAGCGTATCGTGGCTGAGCGCGGGCCTGCCGATCCACGTTGCTCCGTCGAAATGGAGGATGGCTCCGTTGTCGCCAACGGCCCAGACATCTCGCGGCGAAGCGGCCCACAGACCTCGGAGTGTCTGACCTTGCGGCGACGGCTGATCCCAACAGATCCGATCGGGCGAACAGATTTCAGACTTCACGACGGCGATTTGCACCGTGGTAGGGCTGTTTACGGTCAGTGGACAAGGCTCGGTTCCGACGCAAGGACTGCGGAATCCGAGGAAATGCTCACCATCGGCTGGCTCGACGCGAAGCGTGTGCGAAGTACCTTTTCGGACCGAGCGGGAGCACGAGCCCGCACAGCTTATCTCGCCGTTTTCGGACAGCACTTGGCTCTGCATGGATGCGGGAAGCTGAATCTGTAGCGGACACGTCGCAAACGGCTGTTGGACCAAATAGACATCGATGGTTGCTGGCTCCGTCGTCGGAAGCTGTACGGCACCGCGACCTTGCGCACGCCTACACCGATCACCATCGAGTGCATCCAGAACGACTTCCAGTCGTCCTGAGCGGCCCGACGGGATGGTCAGATGAAAGTACGGCGGATTGGCCGGAAACCGCAGCCCATCGAGAAGCAGCTCGCCATCAAGCCGTGCACTGGCCACAAAGCCCATCGTTTCGGCATCCGTTCCAAGCACCGTGACCAGTATCGACTGCTCGGTTCCACAGCCAGACCAAGCGACCAGCGCGAGCAGCAGACAGAGCAGCCACGCGGGGTGACCAGGCTTGCGGTTCGCAGTCTTGCGCGTTTCCGCTGAGCGATTTGCAGTCGATGCTGACCCCATGCACGTACTCCTGAGCGCCAAGCAGTGAGCCCCAAGGAGACCCCCTCCTCAGACAGCGACGGCAAACCTGGCAACTCAGGTGAAATCATAACCCGAGTGAAGCACTGCTTGCGAGACTGTCCACCCGTCCAGAATGAGAGGGCACCGCACAGTCGCTGACAAGCGGTCACATTGAGCGCTTAACTACCGAGTCTTTGCGCTATGGTGGCCCCAATGTCAGTAGTCGAGAACATCTCTGCCTCTGTGAGTTCTTCGTCCTCATCGTCCCAGGCGAATGCCCGTCGCGCTGCTGCCGAAGCTGCCGTGGCGCTGGTTGAGCCGGGCATGACTGTCGGTCTTGGCACCGGCGATACTGCCGCCCACGCGATCAAGGCGCTGGCGGCTCGACGGCTGTCGGGTCTGCGCTGTGTCGCGACATCGACCCGCTCCGCAGTCCTGGCCAAAGAGCTTGGACTGCCGCTGTTCGAGCTGGACGATCTGCTCCCGGATCCAAGTGGAGCCCCGCCCATTGCGATCACCATCGACGGAGCCGATGAGATCGACAGCCGCCTTCAGCTGAGCAAAGGAGGCGGTGGTGCGCTCCTGTTTGAAAAGCTGGTGGCCCAAGCATCGCATCAAATGGTGGTCATTGCCGACGAACAGAAAGTGGTTCACACCATCGGTGACAAGCGACCGCTCGCCATCGAAGTCGTGGGTTTCGGTGCCAGGCATACTCTTGCGCGAATCCTCGGCTTGTCCGCCGTAGCGAGTGCAACGATCCGTGTCTCGCCAAGTACTGGCGAGCCGATCCGAACCGACTCAGGCAACTTCATCGTCGATGCACAGCTTAGGCTCGAACGTTCCCCAACGGCGGCACAGCGGTTCCACGAAGAGCTGAAGCTGCTGCTGGGCGTGGTCGAAACGGGTCTGTTCTGCCACCAAGCCGCGTTGGCCTTCATCGGGCAATCGGATGGATCGGTCAAACGGCTGTCGCGCGAGCACTGATGGCAAGTGACGATAGAGCGCAGACGTGTGGTAAAGTAGCCGGACCTTTTCCATGGAATGGTTGCTGATACCGGCCTTTGGCGTCCTTGTCTGGCTGATCCAGCGCACGGTTCAGCAGGAACAAGCGCTGTCAACGCTGACGAGGCGAATCAAGGCAGCCGAGGACTCGGCAACCTACCAGGGAGAGCGCGCGGCCAAGGAAGCTGAGCGGCTTCGGACGCAACTGCTTGAGCTGCTAAAAGCGCACAGCCAGCTTCAGCGACGACTAAACGACGTGCAGGAAGCGGTCAATGCCGAGCCAGTGCCTGCTCCCCGCCCTGCCGCAGCCATTGGCGTCCCCGCAGTGGCTGAAGGCGTGGATCCCTCGACCGCCGTTGAAGCTCCTGCCGAAGCTCCACGGTTCGAGGTGGGAACAGAGCCTACCCCGATCCAAGCGAGACCACCGGAAGTCGAGTCACCGCACGCATTGGCCGATGCCGCCTTTGCCGCCGCTACTGCTGCGGGTCTGACCGAACCCCCGCAACAGACGCCAGACCCGCAGGTTCAGACCGCCGCTGACATTGGGCCGTCGAGCGCGAGCGTGGAAACGAAGTCCCCCGAGACAGAACCGACCGTTCCTGTCACACCGCCCGCTGCTTTTCCGCCGCCCGTGCAGGTTCAAGCGCCTGTGCAAAGTCCTCCATCCCCGGCTGCCAGCTTTGACTGGGAGCAGCTTTTGGGCGTTCGCGGAGCGGCTTGGCTCGGTGGAATCGCGCTTGCCGTCGCGGGCACCTTGTTTGCCAAGTACTCGATAGAAAACGGGCTGATTGGCCCGACGCTGCGGATCATCTTGCTGACGCTCATGGGACTCGGCGCACTCGTCGGTTCCGAGTTCTTCATGCGTCCGCGCTTCGCGGTCACAGCCAATGCAGTGTGCGGAGCTGGAATCGCCATCCTCTACACGGCGTTCTATTCGGCGCACGGGCTCTACGATCTTTTGCCGATGGGCCCGACGTTTGGGCTGATGCTTTTGACGACGGCCACGGCTGCACTTCTGGCGCTTCGGTACGACTCGATTTACATCGCGCTGCTCGGGCTGATGGGCGGCTTTGCGACGCCGCTGGCGCTTTCCACGGGACAAGACCGACCGATTGGACTGTTTGCCTACATCCTGCTGCTCAACTTCGGCTTTCTGTGGGTCGCAATCCAGCGGAAATGGCACAAGCTTTTGTCGTTGTGCCTGGTGGCCACGCTGTTGATTCAGACGGGCTGGGCGGTCACACACCTCACGCCAGAGAAGCTCCCGATTTTGGTCGCGACGTCGGTGGTGTTTGCCCTGCTCTACCTGTCACTGCCACTGTTTGTGAAGCAGTTTGACTCGGACAAGCACCAAGCACTGCTGTGGAATGCGACGTCGGCAGCCGTGTGGCCGTTCCTGTTTGCGATCGTGCTGGCCACTCAACCGGCCTATGCCGGGCGTTGGGGGCTGCTGTTTGCGTTGGTGCTCTGTCTAGACCTGGGGCTCATTGTCCTTGCGGTCGAGCGCTGGGTGATGTTGCTGTGGCCCGCGCTGTTTGGGACCTGCTTGACGCAGCTGGCCTGGGCGCAAGAGGGCTGGCGAGCCGAGCGGCTGCCAATTCTCGCCGGGGTGTCCCTGCTGTTCATGGTGTTGCTGGGACTAACCCCAATGCTGTTCCGCTGGCGCCAAAAAGGCCAGCCGCTGAACGATACCGTGCACTGGACCGCTGGAGGCGCTGCCTTGTGGCCGCTGGCGGTTGGGGCGATTGTGCTCGCTTCCTCCGTTGGACAGCAGCATGGCTTGCTCTACGGCTGGTTCCTTTTTGCCTATCTGTGGAGCGTGCTGACCGGAACCCGCGAAGGACGTGTGTTGCGGACTGTTGGCGGCGCGATTTTGCTTGGTGTGCTCGGCGTGCAGTGGTCAGAGCGCTTCCTGACAGCGGACACGCAGTGGCTGGCCACGCTGCTTTTCGCCCTTCCGGTAGGAATCGGCAACCTGGTGCCACGTTTTGCGTCGCGCCTAGAGCGTTCGTTCAGTGAAGACAAGCACGCCACTCTCCGCACGACTTTGCACGAGCTCTCGGCGGCGATTCTGATCGTTGGGGTGATCGGCGTGCTGGGCGTGATGATCGCCAAAGGCCTTGCCGAGCCACCTTGGGTGCTGCTGCTGCTCGTCGCCTTCACGTTCGGTCTGCTCGGCGAACGATCACGCCCCGGAGCGCTGCCAATCGTGCAGCCGGTGTTGACCCTACTTATTGCAGCACTTCTATGGGGATGGCAGTTCGGCGTCTTTGATTCCGATGCAGATGTGATCAAGGTGAAGGCGGCGGAGCAGGTGTTGCGTGACCTTGCGGTACCGCTGCTGTTCGCGGTGGCAATGCAGCTCCGTGCGTCGGTGCGAGCGATGAGGGGCCGAGCCATCGCGCCCGAGCTCGACAGCCTGGGCCCCGGTTCGCGCGAGCAGATGATCTGGGACAGCGAGGTGTCGGCAGGAGTCGCCACGTTGGTCGGAATGATCGGTGCGATGGTGGCGCTGATTGACTCGGGGCTGAGCCAACGCCCGGGACTGGCGCTTCTGACGCTGCTCGCCTACAACCTGCTGTTCGTCACGACGATGCTAAGGCAGACGGTGACCCTGCTTCTGCCGATGTCGCAGTTCTTGTCGACGATAGCGCTTCTGTCTTGGCAGCGGGATCACTTCCAAAGCGTGGACTTTCCGACGGTGATGCCGCTATTCACGGTCTATTACCTGTGGTTTTTGCTGATTCCTCTCGGTCTTCTGCTCTTGGTACCGCGCTTGCGAGCACGTCGGAGTCTGTTCTTTTCGGCAGGTCTGGCCGGACCGATGTTCTTCTACCCGATCTACAAAGCGTGGCTGTCTGGGCTCGGCGACACGGTGGTGGGCGCGCTGCCCGTGGTCATGGCGACCCTTTCAGTGGCTGGACTTGCGATCGTCCAGGCCCTTCCTCGCTCTTTTGTGACGCCCAAGCTGACGACAGAACAGCTCGCCGAGCGGCACCTCGGTCATCGCGCGCTCTTTGCCGCAGTTGGCATCGGGTTTATCGCGCTGGCCATTCCGCTTCAGCTCCAAAAGCAGTGGATTGGCGTGGCGTGGGCGCTCGAAGCAGCAGCGGTGTGGTGGCTGTATCGGCGGCTGCCGCATCCCGGGCTCAAGTACTTTGGTCTGTTGCTTTACGCCGGCGTGATCTTCCGTCTGATTCCGAGCACGGTGTTCCTCCAGTACCACGAACGTGGCTGGCCGATTTTCAACTGGCTGCTCTATAGCTACGGCGTGCCGTGTCTGTGCTTCCTGATCGGCGCGGCGGGCCTGGGTCCAGTCGAAGCCAAGTACCGTCGCAGCTTTGAAGAGAGCCTTCCGATCGGCAAAGTGCCGCTTGCCGGTGTCATGTACTACACGGGCCTGGTGCTGATCTTTGCCCTCATCAATCTGGAAATCGCTGACGCGTTTTCCGTCGGTCGATACACAGAACTGTGGCAAGAGCGCAGCTACGCACGAGATCTGACGCGATCGGTGTCGTGGGTGGTCTACGCGCTGATTCTGCTTGTGACCGGGATGAGGCAGAGCGGACGCGGGCAGCGCTTTTTCTCACTCGGACTGATGCTGCTCACGGTCGGCAAGGTGTTCCTTTACGACCTGGAGAAGGTGGGCGGAATCTACCGACCGCTTTCGTTCCTTGGCCTCGGGGTGTCGCTGGTTGTGGTGTCGCTTTTGTACCAGCGACTGGCCTTCCGCAAGGCGGCGCCAAACAAAGATCAGAAATCTCCAGCTCCGTCGTCGGAGAAGCAACAATGAGTGCGTTGTCTCGGTTCGAAACGAACCACCTCAGGCTGCGACTGGCGTCGTGGTCCCTGATTTTGTCTCTGTTGTGGTTGTCGGTTCGCCCTGCACTCGCCGAGGGAGTTCCGACAGACGCAGCACAATCGAGTTTTCCGTTTCGCCGCAGCATCGAAGTTCGCGGCAGTGCCATCGATGGGTTTGCAGTCGTCGCCCTGCCTCCCGAACTGAGCAGCTACGATGCCGAAGGCAGCTACCGATTGATTCGGAGCGACGGGCGAGAAGTCCCGTACGTCGTGACTCGCGATGCTGGCGAGGCCAAAGACCGTCGTCACAGTGGCCAGCTTGTCGATACTAGACACGAAGGCGATCAGACATTGTGGATCGTCGATCTGGGCTCGCTTCGGCGGTTCGAGCGGCTGGAGCTCAACATTCCGCAGATCCACTTCCGTCGGCGAGTAACTGTTGAAGCAGCCGAGCAGCAGAACGGGCCGTACCGCGTCATCGCCCGCGACGTCGGAATTTTTGATCTGCCATGGCAGAACGCGCCGGGCGGACGGCTGCACTACACGACAGTCCGGTTCGCCGAAAGCCAGCGGGCTCGGTTCTTGCGTTTTCAGATCAGCAGCCGCTGGCGAGGGCTTCTGTTTAGGCCGCTGTCCTTGCAAGGTGTCACCGCAGTCGCGCACCTGAGCCGTCCTGGTTCCATTTGGACCATCCCGGCGCCGCTCATTCCGATGCCGAGTCCTCCGCCAGCCAAACACGCAAAGCCTGGAGACAAACCGCACGTCTCGCTGTACCGACTCGACCTGCCACCGGGGCTGTCGTTCCAGCAGCTTCAGCTCTCGGCCCGTGACCCAGGCTTTGTACGGTCGGTGCGGCTCCTCGAAGCCGATGCCCAGCAGTCAACGCCGGTGGTAGGGAGCGGAAAGCTGCAGGTGCTATCCGAGAGCACTGTCTTTCGGTTGACCGATGGTCCGGTTCCGCAAAGTCCAAAGAAAGGCGAAGCGGCTGAGCAGATCGACGACGAACCAGTCACCGGTGAGAGCCTTGGCCTGTCGCTGGAAGAGAGTCCCGGTAAAGGTGTATTGGTGCTCGAAGTCACCGATGGAGACAGCCCGCCGCTGGTCGAGCTGACTGCGACCGTGTCCGGCATTGGCTCTCGCCTGATTTTCCCGATTGGACCGGCGAGCAGCGCTTCGACGAGTGATGTGACGCAGCGCTATTCGCTGTATTTCGGCAGCGAGACGGCGCGAAAACGTGACTACGACTTACAAAAGTTGGTCGACTCGCTGGCGCGACTGGGAGGCCTTCTGCCTGCGCAGCTTGGCGCCAAAGAGACGAATCCTCGCTATCAAAAATCGCAGCCACTGCCGGCAGTCCCGACGGCGGGAAGCCCGATCGTCACCGCAAACTATCGGCTGGTTCGCAGCGTCGCGATGCGAGACGGAGTCGAGCTCTACTCGATTCAGCTTTCGCCCGTTGACCTTGCGTATCTCAAGTCCGATCTGGGCGATCTGCGCATCGTTGACCCGGACGGGCAGCAAGTCCCCTACGTGATCGTCCCGCATGCGATCGAGACACGCACCGAGCTGAATCTTGCCGTCGAAGCAACCACGGACGGCAAAGTCAGCCGCTACCGGCTCTCGCTGCGCAACGGAAACCAGCCGCTGCTTTTGCCGATGGAAGCGCTCGAAGTTTCGGTCGGCAGCTCTTTCTACCGACGGACCGTTCGCGTGCGTGAAGTGCGATCGGAGGTAACACCTCACCCGGCGCAGCTCGTCGAAGCCACGATCCTGCGGCTGTCAGAAGACGACGCGGGTTTCCATCGGTTGCCGCTTCCTGGACACCCGGTTCGCGAGCTGGTGCTTGAGATCGACAACGGCGACAATCCACCGCTCGATATCACGCAAGTGCTCGGGGTCGTGTCGGTGCCGCGCGTCATCTACAAAGGCGATGCGCAAAAGGAATATCGGCTGCTCCTTGGCAATCCCGATGCGCAGTCACCGACGTACGACCTCGCCAGTCTGCGCGACGTGCTGATTGACTATCCCGCGCGAATCGCGATGCTGGGCAGTCTGGTTCCCAATCCAGGCTTCCGCCCGCCGAGCAACTACTTCCAAGAAGGCCGGATGAACCTGGTGCTCCTCGGTGTTCTGGGGCTCTGTGTCGTGGTGTTGCTGGCGCTCTCGCTGCGGCTTTTGCGCCATCCTCATCCCGAGCCGCAGCCGCCAAGTAGCACCGACGGCAGCCCGCCTCCCGCGGCCTAGATCCGCAGCGCGGGGTCGGACAGCCGCTCTGGAAACATCAGCTTGTGCAGGAGGTTCATCGCCGCAGACGTGGCGATCTTGCGCACTTGTTCGCGATCACCTGGCCAGCTCACCAGGCGACAAAGGGTTCGGTCAGGCCCTGCGGCTGCAATCCAAACGGTTCCTACGGGCTTTTCAGGGGTACCGCCGGTTGGACCAGCCACCCCAGACACCGCAATGCCGTACGTTGCGCCCAGCAGCTTTCGCACGCCTTCCGAGAGTTCTCGCACGCACGCCTCGCTCACCGCCCCATGATCGCGCAGGGTTGCATCGCTCACGCCGAGCACGCCTTGCTTGACGGAGTTTGCGTACGCGATCACTCCACCCACGTAATACGCTGATGAACCCGCGATCGCGGTGATCGTCTGGCCAATCATCCCGCCAGTGCACGACTCGGCAGTTGCGAGCGTCGCGTCACGAGCCAGCAGCGCCTTGCCAACCACCACCGCCAGATCGTCATCGCCCGTGCCATACAGCGCGTGCCCGAGCCGCTTGTGGATTTCCGCATCCAGTACCGCTGCTGCTTGCTCGACCAGATCTGCGTTCGCACCGCTGAGCATCAACGTCACCAACACTTCAGGGAACGCGAGCCGGTAGTGAATCGTGACTGCCACCGAGTCCGGATGCCGCAATGAATCCGTCGCCGCCAGCAAGTCTTGCAGCCGATGATCGACGTGCGATTCGCCCAGACCGAGCGTCCGATACACACGCCGCACGACGGTTTGCTTCGGCAAAAGCGAACGAATCTTGGGCACCGCCTGCTCGGCAAACATCGGCTTCATCTCACGCGGCACGCCCGGCATAAAAAAGCAGCGAGCCCCACCGATCTGCACCGAAAAACCCGGCGCAAGACCGGTTCGATTGGGCAGGACTTCGGCTCCCACAGGAATCCGCACTTGCCGAAGATTGTTCGGTGTAATCGTGAACTTTCGCTGGCCAAAGCGCTCGCGCATGCGCGCTTCGTGATCCGGTTCAATCACAGGCTCGACGCCGAGCAGCGCGGAGACGGCATCTACCGTCAGGTCATCGCTGGTTGGCCCAAGCCCACCG
>CAYTGC010000101.1:0-17067 GCA_964437195.1 uncultured Myxococcales bacterium
GCTGAACCGGCCCCCCCGACAGGTTCATGTACTGCATCGGTTTTTGGATCAGGATTTTGTCGCCCAGCGCATCAAGCTGCGCGAATTCGCTGTTCCACTTGCTGCGAAAGTCGTTTTTCCGACCACCCCATTTTTCGATGAGGCGGTCGGCGACCATGAAACCGATGTTGTGTCTGGACAGTTCGTACTCGGGGCCGGGATTTCCCAGGCCCACGACGAGCCAAGTCACTACTTCTTACCGCCTGCCGCTGGCTTGGCTGCCGCCTTGTCCCCACCGGCCTTGGCTGCCGCTGGAGCTGGAGTCTTGGACGAGGCTGCCTTGTCACCGGGCTTCGCTTCGCCAGCCGCAGCACCTTCAGCGCCGGGAGCAGCTTCTGCGCCCTTCTCTGCCTTCGGCGCCGTGACGACGCAGATGGTGGTGCTGGAGCTCAGCGCGACGCTGACACCAGCCGGGAGCTTGAGGTCCGAGGCGTGGATCGCCTGACCCATGTTCAAGCCAGAGACATCAATCTCAAGCTTCGAGGGAATCGCGGCCGGAATGCTGCTAATCGGGAGCGTGCGATAGACCTGGTGCAAGGTTCCACCGGCTGCAACACCGGGGCACTTGCCCGTCACCGAAACTGGCACCGTGGCACGCACCGGCTTGCTGACATCGACGCGAAGAAGGTCGGCATGGAGGAAGTGACCGCGCAGAACGTGCCGCTGGGCATCCTTCACCATGACCGGAATCGCGCCAGCCTTGCCCTCGACAGTCAGCATCAGCAGCGTGTTGCGGCCCTTCACCGGGTCGAGCGACTTTTGCAGCGCCGTCGGGTCCAGCTGCAGTGCCAGAGGGGCCTCGCCAGCACCGTAGCAGACCGCCGGGATGAGGCCCTTTTGACGCAGCTTGATGTTGGTTTCCTTGCCAGTGGTGGTGCGCAGTTGCGCTGTGAGCTTGCCGACTTCCATGTTGAGATTCCTCTTCGGTAACTTCCAGAACGACGGTCACTCGCCGAACGTTCCCGCTCGCTCAGCCCGCGCTGAGGAGCCGCCTCGCAGAAAGGAGCGAGGGGGTCAATGAATGAAAGACAAGAAAATCGGCCATAAATTCGCGGGCTTGTCAAGCGGCAGCGTGCGTTCTCACTCGGGAAATTTGGTTGACGCGAGCAGTTACTGGCGGCTGGCGAGATCGTGCTACGATGAGTGACTGGCCGCACGATGTGTCGGCGCAGCGATTGGGGTCCGGCAAAGCGATGCTTACAGGGCTGACAGTTGGTTTTGATTGTCCTCCTGGTTTGGTGAGCCTGGTTGGCGATGGCGATGCCAGTGAACTGGTGCGCCTGGTGCCGCAGGGCGAGGTCGATGCCTGTCTGCTGGTGAGTAGGCGACCGCTGTTTGCGACCGGCTCGCAGTCGCTGCATCCTGAGCTTCTGCTGGACGAAGTGCTCGCGCAGCAGCCGCAGTTTCGCGTCGTGCGGCGCTCGCCTGCCGAGCAGATTCAGTCGTCCGTTGGGAAAATGCACCTGCTTCGTGTGGTCGGTTGGCACGGCGAACCCAAGATTGCGCTCGGTCAGCTGGTCGCCCTGTTTTCACCGAGCAATCCGGCCCTGCCGTCGTGTGCTGCCGTTTCCATCTTTCTTTGGTACACCGAAAAAGCCGGTCGAAAGTACGCGCCGCAAGCGATGGCGCTGTTTCGTAGCTTGCGTGTCATGCCAGTGTCGCAGCAGAGCTGGCCTCCGTCCGACGTGTTGATGCCGCCTCCTTCTCTGCCCGCGACTTAGATCCCGGCCTACGCGCGACAATAAGAAGTACTTTGTGTGCCCAATACGCATTCTCGGTTACGCTCAGCCAGTAACCTTGGCCGTGCCTGGCCACTTCCCAAAAGGAGATCGCACATGAACAAGAAGATCCTCGCTGCTGTTGTCTCGACTCTCGCGTTTGGCTCTGCTTCGATCGCCTCGGCTGAAGAGGCCCCAAAGGCCGAGAAGGCTGCGAAGGGCAAGAAGGATGAGAAGAAGAAGGACGACAAGGGCAAGGGCGACAAGGGCGGTGAGAAGTCGTGCGGTGGTGCCAAGGGCTGCGGTGGAGAAAAGGGCTGCGGTGGCGGCAAGAAGAACTAGTTGACAGTCCTGCGGCCGACTGGCGTGAGCCACGGTGCGTTGTGGAGTGTGAGGTCACGGCGAGAGCGCGTGGCCTTTTTTTTGCGCAGCGCTTTGGTTTTTGCCAAAACGAGGCCAAAGGACTGGACCGTCTGGTGAGCAAACAACTATCCGGCGTGGGAATTGGGCTGCGTCCGCGGTTTCTGGAACTGGATGACCTGCTCCTTACGACGCGGCGAATCGATTTTCTGGAGATCGTGCCGGAAAATTGGCTTCTCCGAGGGGGGAAACGAAAAGCGCAGCTCGATGCTTGTCGCGAGCGCTGGACGATCGTTCCGCACAGTGTCTCGCTCAACATCGGTGGGCTCGATCCACTGGATGGGGAACTAATCGACGGAATTGCTGCGCTTTGTCGCGACTTGGACGCGCCGTTTTTTTCCGATCATTTGGTGTATTCGTCCGTCGCTGGGCAGCCGCTGCACGACCTTCTGCCGCTGCCGTTTAGTGAAGAAGTGGTGGACCATGTTTCTCGGCGAGTCAAAGAAGCAGAGTCGAGGGTTGGAAGGCCACTGGTCCTCGAAAATGCGACTTTTTATGCCCATATGCCCGGCAGCACAATGAGCGAAGCGGCGTTCCTAAACGCAGTCTGTGAAGCGGCGGATTGCGGGCTCCTTCTCGACGTGAACAACGTCTATGTGAACAGCCAAAACCATGGCTTCGATCCGTATCGATTTGTCGATCAAATGCCGCTTGGCCGCGTCCGTCAGATCCACCTTGCGGGCCATACGCTCGTCGGTGAAACGATCATCGATACCCATATCGGCCCGATTATTGATCCGGTGTGGGAATTGTATCGGTACACGGTGAAGCGCGCAGGACGGCTGATTCCGACGCTGATCGAATGGGATCAGGACATTCCGCACGCAGACGAAGTGATCGATGAAGCGGACCGGGCGCGGGCCGTGGCGATGGCAGTGCTTTGCGGAGAGAGCCATGAAACTCGCTGAGTTTTTTGCAAACATCGAGCCGTTTCTCCTCGGGAAAGCGAGCCACAGCGAAACCGTTTCACAGCTCTACGGCTCATCGCCCCCACAGCCAGATTCCGATCGGCTGGCGATCTATGGGCGCTTCTGTGAAACTCATCGGCACGAGGTTCTCGACGGAGTTTTCCCCTATCTGCGGACGATTGTGGTGGATGTCGCTGGAGAATCCGGCTGGGACAAGCTGGTGCGCGCCTACTTCGCTGCGCATCCGATGAACCACTTCGAGCTCAATCACAACGCTGCCCAGCTCCCGGCTTTCTTGGAAAATGCCGAGGCAGAGACGCTGGGGGTTGTCCTTCCTGACTTTGCGGCGGCGCTGGCCGACTTCGAGTGGTGGGAGTGGCAAACGAAGGTGGTTCTAGAGAGCGAATCGGATCGTCCCATCGATGGTGGGCCGCTGCGACTCCATAGCTCGGTGGAACTGCGTCCATATGCGTTCGATTTGCTGTCGTTTGTCGATCGGTCCGATGCGCCTGGCTCGGATCTGGAGGGAAGTCCCGAGCGCGGCGACAACCTGGTCCTGTTTTGGCGCGACCGCCACCTTCACATGCGACGGGATCGCGTCAGTCCTCACGAAGTGCTCTTGATCAAAGCCGTGTTCGAGCAGCGACAGGTAGATGCGGAGCTGGCCGCGCTTTTGTCGATTCCGCTGTCGGACTTGGCAGCGCTGGCGCTCGATCTCTTCCAGGCCGGAATCATCATCGGTGATGCGCGGCTCCTTCCCTCCTCGGACTAGCGTCGGGCACGATGAGCGCCACCAGACGGATTCTCCCTCTCGCTGACCGCGCCGTCGTCAGGTGAGGCACAAAAAACACAAGGCTCGGTCTATAGTTCGGCGGTGGCTCTCTCTTCTGCTTCACTTCGTCGGCAGTTTCCGCTGACACTGCGCGCTTTTTCCCGGCTGCCAGACGGTGGTGAGTCTGCGCTCGCCCACCTCGCCCAGCTCGACACGGACTATCTGAAGCCGCGCAGTCTCTCACCGCTGTCATCGCAGAAAGGCAAGCAGGTGGGGGCGGTTGACGTGGTCCTGGCCGGCGGTGGCTTGTCCCTGATTTATGCGGCGTTCCTGTCTTTGCACGGGCTTCGCGTCGCTGTTTTTGACCACCGCGAGATTGGCGTGGGGCATCGCGAGTGGAATATTTCTCGTCGAGAACTTGAACCACTGTGGCGATCGGGACTGTTTACTGCCGATGCGGTCGAGCGGCTGATCTTGATGCAGTACCGCACGGGCATCTGTCGCTTTGCGGGAGGACCGGACTACGCAGTGTCGGGTGTGCTCGATTGTGTCGTCGATGCGGAGTCACTTCTATCGGCTCTGCGCGAGCGCTGCGTGCGAGAAGGCGTGACCCTTTTGCCGAAGCGATCACTGGTTGGCTATTCTGTCGACGAGGATGGGGTGACTGTTTCCGTCGGCTCTGTCGATGATCCGTCTGTGCAGCAGTGTTTGCGGGCTCGACTGCTCATCGATGGGCTGGGGGCGTTAAGCCCGCACGCTCGTTTTGATCTCTGTTGTCCGACGGTGGGCGGAGTCTTTGACGATCTGGAGCTTGGTGACTTACCCCAGCAAATGAACCCAGCGGTGGGGGAAATACTCGTCACCACCGAAGGAGTGGAAGACGGGCGGCAACACATCTGGGAAGGCTTTCCGACGGTATCGCCTTTAGGTGACGCGGAAACCACGCACAGAATGACGATTTACTTGTTCTACTATCTGCGCAGCGAGCATTTGCACTGGCACGGCCCACAGCCGCTGCTGCGCCTCTACGAGCGATTTTTCTCGACGCTGCCGCGGTACAAGCAAGGTCCGCTGTCGCTCGTGCGTCCCACCTATGGCTACATCCCGGCGTACACGCGGCTTCACGAGATGCCATCGGCACCATGCGACCGCGTGCTGCTCGTCGGTGATGCCGCAGGGCGACACTCGCCGCTGACTTTCTGTGGGTTCGGTTCGATGGTGCGGTCGTTTTTGCCGATTGCGGAAGGTGTGCTGCGCTTGCTCGCGCGAAACCGACTGGACGCGCGGTCGCTGGCTGCTCTTTGGCATGAGCCGTCGGCGCTCAAAGTCATGGGCGGCCTGACGCTGATGATGTCGCCACCGCTGACCGCAGATGGCTCAGATGAACCGGCAACCATCAACGAGCTGCTGAATGCGGCCTTTTCTACGCTGCATGCGCAAGGTGAGGATACCTATCGGCGCTTTCTGCAGGATGACGTCGACGGACCGACCTTTGTGCGCTTTATGCTGGGTGCTGCCGACAAACACCCAGATGTCTATCGCAAGGTCTTTCGCTATCTGTCGATCACCGAAGCGTCGACGTGGCTGCTTCGTTTGTGGCAACTGTATCGAGAGCGAAGGTCGTCCGCAGCGCAGTAGCGGTTCGTTTCGGTCCAGCCGCAGGACTCTGGAAACTATTTCAGAGAATTGAATTACAATGTTACCGGCCCATGGACCGAAGCGACTCAAGGGGCTGAGCACACGGAATGAGTTTGGTCGATCCGCCTTCTGACGCTATTCCCTCGCGCGCTGAGCTGCGGCGTCTGCTCGACGTACTGCTGCCAGGCGACAACGACCTAAACGGCTTTGTCTACGACCACTTTCCGTCGGTACTTCAGCGATTTCAGCCCGGTTTGTCGCGCAATTCGAAGCTAGATCTGCTCCTGACGCATGCCGAACTGGCAGAGCTTCACCGTCGGCTGCGTGAGCGCGGTCTGCATCAGCGCAAGCGTCGCACGATGGAGATTCCCGACTTTGGCTCGGAGCGATCGCGTCACGCCGAGCTTTTCGGTCGCGAGGACCTTCTTGCCACACTTTTGGCCGCTTGCCAGCAGGACGGCTGGGTGATGGTTAGCGGCGCGCCGGGCGTCGGAAAGAGTGCACTGCTTTCGCAGTTGGTCAATCGCCTAGAGCAGCAGCTTGGCTCGCCGGTGCCTCATCATTTTCTCCGTCGAGCCGTGTCGGATTCGGCTCGACCTGGAGTCGTGCTTCGTTCGCTGGCCTCGCAGGTAGAAGCGCGCTTCCCGCGTCAGTCTGATCCAGATGCACCGCCGGAGCTGCGCCTGATCGAGCTGCTCAACCGGGTGTCGCAAGGACCGCTCGCCAAAGGCGGTCGTTTGATCTTGGTTGTCGATGGACTTGATGAAGCCGAGTCCGAAGGGATGTCGAATCCGCTGCCGCGTTTTCTTCCGGCAGAGCTTCCTCCATCGGTGACGCTGGTCTGTTCAGTCCGTCCGCGCTACGCGCACTTTGGCTGGCTCACCGATCATGCTTCGCGGCACTTGGTCGGGCAGTTTGACCTCGACGCTGCACCGTGGAATGCATCGGGTTTTGACGCAGTGATGCGCTATTTTGCCGAGCACGGTCGGCGGCTTGGGCTTGAGCCAGACTATGCGACGCGGGTAGCGATCGGTGCCGACGGAAACCTCCTGTATGCGGTGAAGCTGCGCGAGCACATTGAGCGGCTGCTTAGCGAGAGACAGTCACTTCCGCGCGCTGACCAGCTGCCAAGTGGTCTGCGGCAGTTTCTGGTTCGGCTGTGGGACGGTCTTCCTGAAGACGTCCGAGCCGGGCTCGCGCTTCTGTGTGCATCAAGACAAGCCCTTCCTCTGTCGCTTCTCGGCGAGCTTCTGGGTTGGAAGCCTGGGACGGGAACCGACGCCAGCTTTGTTCGGTTGGCGCGGCCTCTTTTGTACGTCGAGCCAGCGCCTGCTTCCACGTCGGTGCCCGGCGACTGTGTGCGTTACGACCATGTCGCGCTGCGCGACTGGGTAGAGGAACAAATCGGGCCGACGTCGCTTCATCAAAGCCGTCGACAGGTCGCTGCCGCACTGTGCGCTTGGCCGCCGCTGGAAGACAGCCTGTATGGTTTCCGCCGACTGTATGCCTTGCGACACGCACTGACCCAGCACATTGAGACGGGGGCCGTCGCCCAGGCCGAACAAATCGCTGGCAACGTCGACTACCTGATCGCCAAGTGTCAGGAGTTTGGCAGTGCCTCGCTGGCCGAGGACTTGGAACACGCCGCCGCGAGCTGTGGTCAGCGCGAGCCGGCTCGAACCTTTGCTGCGCTTGCGCAGGCCCTTCGCGTCGGTGCGCACTGGTTGCGTCAAGATCCGGGCGCGCTGCCAGGACTGCTCTACAACCTGCTGCGGTGCGCCAACTGGTCGAGCGCAGCGATCGAGCGGGTGCTTCACTATCCACCGGGTCGCCTGCGCTTCCGGCTGCGCTTTCCGCTTCAGCGACGAGATGCATCCGTTCACACGTTCGCCGGGCACTGGGATTCTGTCGTCGCCGCGCTGCCGACACCGGACGGAAAGCGGCTCGTTTCTGTGTCCCTCGATCGGACGCTGAGACTTTGGGATCTCAACAGCGGTGCGCCGCTGATGCACTTTTACGGCTGCGTCGGAACGGCGGGATCGTTTGTCGTTGCGCCAAACGGCCAGAGCTTGATCTACGCGACGGAAGACCACTCGCTGGTGATGTACGACCTCGGCAGTGGCACGCTGCTGCGCAGGTTCCGCGGTCACACCACCCAAATCAGTTCCTGCCTGCTGACTCCCGACGGGCAGCTGGTGATTGCAGCGGCTTCAGACAACAGCATCCGAGTGTGGCGCGTTCAATCTGGCGAGCAGCTTGCGCTTCTCAGCGGCCACCAAAGCCCACCGAGCAGCGCCGCCTGCACCAAGGATGGACGCTATCTCGTCACCGGCTCGTGGGACCACACGCTGCGCGTCTGGGACTTGAAGACCGGACGCAATGTGAGGACGCTGCAAGGACACACCGGAGCGGTCAGTGGTTTTTCGCTAACCAGCGATGGAAAATATGCGGTTTCGGCTTCGTGGGATCACACCCTGCGGCTATGGGATGTGAACACTGGAGCCAAGGTTCATGTCCTCGTCGGACACACTGCCCCTGTGAATGGCTGTACGGTCTCGGCGGATGGGCGCTTTGCCATCTCCGCTTCTGACGACAGCACACTCAAAATTTGGGACTTGCACGGCGGACGAGAGCTTCGGACGCTGTTTGGTCACTCCGCAGCCGTCAAAGGCTGTGTGCTCTCTCCCGACGGAAAGAGCGTGATCTCAGTATCGGAAGACGCCACGCTGCGGCAGTGGGATATTTCGACGGGGAGTCTGCTGCGCGTTTTGGCTGGCCACCTTGCGCCCGTCACTTGGTGTGCTGTGGCGCCGGATGGTCGTCAGTTGATCTCGGCATCGGAAGATCGCACGCTGAAGTTGTGGGACTTGTCGGCAGAACCGGACGGAAATCGCGAAGGCGGGCACGTCGACGCCATCACCGGGCTGTGGTTGTCTCCCGACGGTCAGCTGTTGGTGAGTGGCAGCGAGGATCACACCCTCAAAGTCTGGGATTTGCTCGCGGGAACCGTCACCAGCACGATCTTCGGCCACGAAGATGCGATCACGGCGTGCACGGGATCTGCCGATGGAAAGACCTTGGTGACGGTCTCTTCCGATCGCACGATCGCGGTTTGGGATCTGGTATCGGGACAAGAGAAGCTGCGCTTTTCGACCATGTCATCGCCGAGCGGCGAGCACGCAAAGAGCGGCTCGGCGGCCCTCGCAATTCCGTCAGACGATCACATGATCGAGCTGTGGGGTATGCCGATGGAGGCGCAGCGATCCGGCGAGATTTCTCTGCGCGGGCGAGTGCGTGGCTGCGCGATGACGCCCGACGGAAAGTATCTGGTGACCGGAGCGAGTGACAAGCTGCTGCGGCTCTGGGATCTTCAGACGGGCGCCGAGCTGCTTCGCTTTGTCGGACACACCGGCGCGGTCAACGCCTGTGCCATTTTGACAAATGGCGTACATTTGGTGACAGCGTCGGCAGACAAGACGCTGGTGCTGTGGGATATGCGAACCGGCGGCGAGGTGACTCGCTTTATCGGTCATAGCCAAGCCGTCAATGCGTGCGCAGTCTCGGCTGACGGAAGGCGGCTGCTATCCGGCGGACACGACAAGTCGCTGCGGCTTTGGGACATCCAGACTGGGGCAGAGCTTTTGCGTCTGTCTGGCCACATCGCGCCGGTGACAAGCTGCGCCTTTAGCAGCGATGGGAGACGCGCCGTCTCGTGTTCTCTCGACTACACGCTGAAGCTATGGGAGCTGCACAGCGGCATGTGTCTAGAGACCATCTACGGCAGTGCGCCATTTTTGTCGGTGGTGACGCAGGGCGACTGGCTGTGCGCTGGCGATCAGGCAGGCAACGTCTGGATGCTGCGCGACATGACGCCGCAGTCGACGCAGAGCGGTGAGCCGAACTCGCGCGCATCGATAGTTGAGTCGATTCGGAAGCTGCTTTTCCTCGGACGCTGACGGGGAGTAACGGACAGTTCGGGCGGCGTCAGGTTGCTTTGGCGGGGACTAGGGCGCGACCAGCTCGACGGACAGGTCGCGGCTCTGGCTCAGCTGAATGGAGCCCGAGCCTTGCCTCACGACGCTGCGCGCGGTGTCATAGCCCTTGATGTCGACGCTGATGCGCTGGGTGTTATCGGGAACCTCGATGCCGAAGCGTTCCATCTGCTGATAGACGACGAATCCGTCGTTGCCGCTCTCGGGGATCGGGCGACTATTCTTTGCGGCCACGTCGTCGAGCTGCATCGTGACATATAGCTCGGTGATGCGCGGCTGAAGACCGCTCACTTCGACGATGACCATGTTGGCGGGTCGTCCGCCACAGGATGCGACGCCGAGCACGAGGAAAGAGGCGGGGAGCAAACGACGGAAAAAAGAGGTGCGGCGCATGTCGTTCCTACGTGGCCCTATTTGGTTGGATAAAGAACAGTCGCTGGTACGCCATTGCTCTGCGAAACACCGACGGCGATTGCCGTGATCGTGACCGCGGCAGCGACTCCGCCGACCACGCCCCAGAACAGCGGCTGCTTGTAGAACGGCTTCTGGGTCGACTTGTCGATCGGCGGCGCTTGGGTCAAGGCTTGGTTTGCCTCGCTTCCCGTTGCAGTCGGAAGAATCGACTTGAGTTCTGGGGTTGCCGACGGGGGCGCGGCCGTGTTCACACCTGTGACACCCGGCGAGGCTGTCGGCGAACTTCCTTGCGAATGAGCCGCCGCCGAATTTGTTTTGTCAGCACCCGTCTTGTCCCCGGGTGTCTTTGCGCCGTGGGACTTGCTTCCCTCGGTCGGCTTGCTCAGTGGGTCAATGTCGAAAGGATCGGCAACCGAGACTGCGACCGGCGTCACATTCGATGGGGCCGCAGCCACGGCAGCAGCGGCAGCAGCCTTGGCGGACTTCGCATCGGCTTCCTCGAACGCCGGCGGATCGAGCATCGCTCGTGTCATCGCGATGTAGCGGTCGACCTCGGCTTTGATCTCGGGCTTGGGCTTGGGATCGACGCGCAGGTAGTGCTCATAAAAGCGGAGCGCCGTCGATGCCATTCCGAGCTTGCGATACACTTGTCCGATGTTGAGAAGGATGCGCGGGAGCTGTCGGATTTTGTAGGCAGCCTGGAACTCGCGAATCGCCTTGGGGTAGTCCTTGCTCTCGTAATATGCGAGCCCGCGGCTGTAGTGCTGCTCGGCGGCGTCGCCCTTGGCGGACGCGCTGCGCGCCGTCAGGCTCCCGAGGAGGAGCGCCAGCAGCAGTGTGCGCGAGAAGTGACCGTAGATGCCGGCAAACAGGGCAGAAATCATCGCTTCACTGATTATATCAGGAAATTCTACGTTAATTTGATTACCATTAGATTGTCAGCACATCGCAGCGTGGCAGAGGCGCTGCAACTCAGCGATGAGCAGCCACGGCAAGGATCGCGTGGCGGCTTTGTCAACCGAGGCTGAGACGCAAGCGCACCGTCACAGATGGAGAGCGAGGAGCATCGAGACGATGGAAGGACAGCGCATCGGCAACTACCGCGTCGTGCGCAAGATTGGCCAGGGCGGCATGGGTTCCGTCTGGGAGGCCAAGCACGAGCAGCTGGGGCGCAAGGCGGCCATCAAGCTGCTTCGGCGTGAGCTGACCGCTGACCCACAGGTCGAGGTGCGCTTTTTCAACGAGGCCAAGGCCGCCAGCCGCGTCGACCACCCGAGCATCGTCAAGATCGATGAGTTTGGTCACCTTCCCGACGGGACCGCCTACATCATCATGGAGTATCTGGCCGGTGAACCGCTCTCGGTCCGGCTGCGAAATCTCGGCGGCAAGCTTCAACTGCCCGACATCTTTCGCATCAGTCGTCAGATTGCGTCCGCACTGGCCGCGACCCACGCCAAGGGCATCGTTCACCGCGACCTTAAGCCAGATAATGTGATGCTGGTGCCAGATTCCGAGGTGGCGGGCGGCGAGCGCGTCAAAATTCTCGACTTTGGCATTGCCAAGGTCATCACCGACTACAGCGGCCCTGGCGCGGAAGAGTTCAAGACCAACACGGGCTTGGTTCTCGGCACGGCGACGTACATGGCCCCCGAGCAGTGCAAAGGGGCTGGCGATGTGACCGAAAAAGCCGACGTTTACTCGCTGGCGGTTGTGATGTACCGCATGTGCTGCGGCAAAGTTCCGTTCCGCGCCGAAGGCCCGGGCGAAGTGATGGCGATGCACATCTTTTCGCAGCCGCAGCCGCTGCGCGACGTCGAGCCACGGGTTCCTGAGCCGCTGGCCGCGCTCATCCATCGGATGATGTCCAAGGAGCCCCACGAGCGGCCCACGATGTCGCAGGTTGCGGCCGAGCTTGAAAAGATGGGGCAGACGGCATCGGCACCGGTGGTCGTGGCGGGGACGAAGTCGACGGGATCGACGGCAGCCGTTTCGAGCCCTGGTTCGGCAAGCGCTCCGACGGTTGATGCGCCGCCTGCCCCAGCGGCAAGCTCAAGCTCCGTCAGTCAACCCTCGGTGACTGGCCCTGCCGTGGCGCAAAGCGGCAGTGCAAAACCCGTGTCCACCGGCTCCAAGTCACGCGTCGGCTCGTGGCTGTTGATGGTGGTGGTTCTCGGCGGCATCGGCGTTAGCATTCCCTACGGGCTCAAGCTGTATCCGCAGCTTCTTGCCGCGAAGGCCAAGCCGGTCTACTGGAACATTACGTCGTCACCGGTCGCTCAGGTGATTCGGAAGTCCGATGGACAGGCGATGGGCTCGACACCTTGGACGCACTCGATCCTGCAGGGGACGGGGCGACAGCTTTTCGTCCTGCGCGCCGAAGGGTATCGTGACCAAGAGGTCTGGTTCGACGAAGCAGAGTCGGGAACCCAGACCGTGTCGCTCCAGCCGGAGCCACGGCCAAGCGAGCTTCCGTCTGATGGCGGAGTCGTTGGCAGTGCGCCGGTGATCGTAATCCAAGACAGTGGTCTGATTGCGACAGAGATTCCCGACGCAGGTACTCGGCCAGTGGCAACGACGCGTCCGCAAGGTATGGTCCCGATCGGGGGGCCACCGGAAAAAACCGTGCCAGCCGTGCCGCAGCCGGTTGGAAAGCTGCAGCGGATCAATCCGACGGGAAATCCGGCAAACCGGGCCAATGGCAATAGCAAGCTGCCGCGCCTTGGCTCGGATGCCGAGCTTCTCAAAGACGACGACATCGCGATTCTCAAAGACGACTGAGCGGGCGCTTCAGCGTGAGAACCGATAGCTGACGTTGAGCAGGCCGGTGTGACGCTGGTAGGGCGATACCCCGTCGCTGGGTAGGTTGAAATAGCCGCTGTATCTGACGCTGAGGGAAAAGCCTTTCGGCAGCGGCCTTTCGATATCGAGGAGCGCCAAGCTGCGGTTGTCCTCGTCGATGCTCTGGAGCGGTACCGTCAGTCCCGGCGCGGCCTTGACCAAGTTGAGCTGGGCTTTCGCCGTCACAAAGATCTCGCCCGGAATCGGAAACGCCACTTTCAAAAACGGCAGGTGCCGCTGGTAACTTTCAAGTTCCATCGTCGACAAGTTGATCTGCGCGCTGTAGCCAAGCTGGACCAGCAGCGGACCTTGCCACTGCACACTTGCCCCGGCGGATAGAAAGACATCGGCGCGCACCGGACCATAGACGCGAAAGTCACCGCGTCCCCACACCGCCAAGTCGAAGTCGTGGCCGAGATCTGGATCGCCGCTGTGAATCCGACCGCCGAATCGTGCCAGCAGCGATGGACCGAAAAAGCTCTGCAGGCTGTCCGGTTTGTAGTGAAAGAGCTGCCCGTTTAGCTGCAAGCCACCGTCGATTCGATGTCCGTCTTCGAGCGGTTTCGCGCCTTGAAATCGGCCTCCCACCGACAGCGACCGAAAGTCTCGCGACAAGTACGTCGGTGCTGCTGCTTGAAACGCATCGTAGTAGTCGACAAATCCGCCCACCAGCAGTCGATCGAAGCGTGCCCCATGTTCGTAACCAAACTGCGCGACGAGCACGTTCTGTTTCTGCTGGTCCGGCGTGAAAAACACCTTCCCGGTCGTCGTCGCTTGGAGCCGCAACCGCTGTCGGGGGCCAGAATAGGCCAGGCTGCCCGAGACCAGTCCTCGAACGAGCGGTGCGCCGGTCGGTAGCTCGCCGAGGGAACCGTCGCTTGGCACACGTGCGGGATTGCTGTCGTATTCGGCGCCCGCATCGGCAGCGACGGTGCCCGATAGCGCCGTCGGCAAACCGATGAGGAGGAGCCCGCACAGCACAAGCATCGCGCGGAGAATACCGCAAAGCGTCGGCGCCGCGACTGGTGATAGCATCTGGGCAGGACTTCGCCTGATGAAAGCCGCGCCACGACTGGTCTGTATTCACGGTCACTTCTATCAGCCACCGCGCGAAAATCCGTGGCTCGACACGATCGAGGTTCAAGACTCCGCGTTTCCGTATCACGACTGGAACGAACGGATCACCGCCGAGTGCTACGAGCCCAACGCCTACGCGCGCATCCTCGACGACAAGGGCCACATCACCAGCATCGTCAGCAACTACGAGCGAATCAGCTTCAACTTCGGGCCGACGCTGCTTTCGTGGATGGCGACGCACGTTCGTCGGGTGTACGACCTTATCCTACTTGCCGACAAGCAGAGTCTGCTTCGCTTTTCCGGGCATGGCTCGGCGCTGGCGCAGGTCTATAACCACGCCATCATGCCGCTGTGCAATCCGCGCGATCAGAAGACCCAGGTCGTGTGGGGCGTTCGCGACTTTGCCTTTCGGTTTGGCCGACTGCCAGAAGGCATGTGGCTCGCTGAAACGGCAGTCGACATTCCCAGCCTTGAAGCGCTGGCCAAAGAAGGAATCCGCTTTACCGTTCTGGCGCCGCACCAAGCCAAGGGTGTGCGTCGGCGTGGCGAGTCGACCTATACCGACGTCAGCGGCGGTCGAATCGATACTTCGATGCCGTACGACGTCCTGCTTCCGTCGGGACGACGCATCGCGGTGTTTTTTTACGACGGACAGACCTCGCGTGCCGTGGCGTTCGAGCACTTGCTCAACCACGGGGACAAGCTCGCGGAGCGGCTGCTTCGCGGTTTCCGTCAGGGCATCGACAGGGCGCAGCTTGTCCACATTGCTACCGACGGCGAGACCTATGGTCATCACCACAAATACGGCGAAATGGCGCTGGCATTTGCCCTGCGAACGATCGAGAAGACCGACGGCGTTCGTCTGACCAATTACGGTGAGTTTTTGGCCCAGTTCCCACCGACCCACGAGGTGGAAATCTGCGAAAGAACCGCCTGGAGCTGTGCACACGGCGTCGAGCGCTGGGCGTCGGACTGCGGCTGTAACAGCGGTGGCAGTCCGGGCTGGCATCAGCGCTGGCGAGCGCCCTTGCGTGCTGCGCTCGACGGACTTCGCGATCGACTGAATCCTTTGTACGAGCAGGCCACCGCGAACTTGCTGACCGATCCGTGGCGAGCTCGCGATGCGTATATCGATGTGATTCTCGACGGATCAGCAGCCGTCCGCGACCGTTTTTTGCGCGGCCAGGTCAAGCGACCTCTTACGCCCGACGAGACAGCGCGGGTGTTTCAGCTCCTCGAAATGCAGCGGCACCTTCTGCTCATGTACACGAGCTGTGCCTGGTTTTTCGATGACATTTCCGGCGTCGAGCCGTTGCAAAACCTGCTGTATGCAGCACGGGCGATCCAGCTTGCGCAGACGGCGCTCAAGGTCGACGTCGAACCGGCGTTTCTGGCGGTACTGGAGACGGCAGAAAGCAATGTGTCGTCGGTGGGCAACGGTCGAAGGCTGTACGAAAACCAGGTGCGTCCTCGCAAAGTCGATCTGGCCAAGGCGTTTGCGCACTACGCCATCACGTCGCTGTTTCAAAAATACGCAGAGCCGATCAGCATTTATGGCTATCACGTCGAACCGCGTCAGCAGCAGCAGCTTCGCTCGGGGCGGCTCAGCCTGGCGTTCGGGCGGGCGCTGGTGTCGACACCGGTGACGCAGGAATCCGCCGATCTGTGCTTTGCGGTGCTGCACTTTGGTGATCACAACCTCGTCGGCGGAGTGACCCAGACGCGAGGCGAAGAGTTTCTTGCCGAGCTGCGGAAAAACCTCGTCGGTCCCTTTGAGCGAGCTGATCTTCCGACGGTGCTTCGAATGGTCGATCGCTATTTCGGGGCGGCAACGTATTCGCTGCGCGAGCTGTTTCGTGATGACCAGCGGCGGATTCTCGACGATCTTTTGCGCTCGACGCGGGCCGAAGTCGATGGCGAGCTGCGCAAGATCTATGACACCCATGCGCCGCTGCTTCGCTTTCTGACGGACCTAAATGCGCCGCTGCCGTCGGCGCTCAAGACCGCTGCCGAGCAGTCGCTTCAAACGGCGATTTTGGCGCACCTAAACTCGCAAAGTCCTGACTTTGGCGAAATCCGTCGGCTCTTCGACGAGATCCTGCGCAGCGGTGTCAAGCTAGACTCTTCGTCGCTGAACTTTGCCCTGCAGGGTCTTTTGCAGCGTCTGGCCGACAAGCTGCGCGAGGCGCCAGATTCGACCAAAGCCCTGCAAGCCCTGTTCGATGCAGTGACGCTGGCGCTGACGCCACCGCATACGGTGGACCTGTGGCGCACCCAGAACACGTTTTATGAGCTGCTTCAGACGGTGTATCGCGATCAGCTCCAGCGCTCTGACTTCAGCAGCACCGACTCGACTCGGTCGCTCAAGTGGCTGAGGCTGTTTGGTCAGCTTGGCGAGAAGCTGTCGATTCGGCTGCCACCGTCGGCAATCAAGTAGCGCTTTCACTTTCCTCGGGCGCGGCTTTTTGCCTATAGTGCGCCCAAAATGACGACCCCCCGCTATCCTTGCCAGACACCTTCAGACGGCGCTGTTCCGTCGGGAAATGAGAACGCCGCACGACGCACCGTGCTCACACGTCGCGTCGATGAAGTGGAATCGCTCGACGAGCTGTTTCTGCACTGCCTTCCGGCGTTTGGGGGTGCGTATCTTCGTCGGATTTACACGCTTCTCGACGCGGCGATCGGCGCGGGATGTCCTCTGACGGTGGCGATCGCTGGGCCGGTGACGGTGTCGGGTCAGCACCAGACGTGGCTCAATCCGCTGCTCGAGACCGGCTGGATTGCGTATCTATCGACGACAGATGCGGTCTGCTATCACGATGGACATCGCTCGCTCGACGGGCATCGCGATCCGGTTCACGAAGTGCCGATTTTTGGTGACGATGGGGCACTGCGCGACGAGGGTACGATCCGCGTGACCGACATGGCGTTCGACGAGCAAGTGCTGCTCGACCAAGATCGCTTCCTGACGGCACTTTTGCTACAGCCCGAGTTTCAGAAGAAGATGACGGGCACCGAGCTGCGGTTTCTCCTCGGGAAGTACTATGCCCAGCAGGAACAGAAGAACGGGATTTCTCCGGGGCTGCTTGCCACCTGTCATCGGCTGGCGATTCCAATCCTCGTCGGTGCGCCGGGTGATGGAAGCGTGTTCTTGAACGCCATGAAGCTGTGGGCGATGAAGCAAGCCGGGCTGATTCCCGAGTTTGGCTTCGATCTCGACGTGCAGGCCGAAGTGTTCGAGTCGTGCGCGT
>CAYTGC010000102.1:0-16963 GCA_964437195.1 uncultured Myxococcales bacterium
GACGCGAACGGCCCGATCTTTTGTACTAGTCCCCGCGTGCAAAACCAAACTCCTTCAGCTTGTCCAGCGACAGCCCCTCGGGCTGTGCGACACGATACGCCGCAATCAGTTTCTCGACGTGCTTGGCGATGATGTCGACTTCCAGGTTCACTGCCGACGCAACCGCTTTCTTCGCCAAGTGGGTGTGCGCCTGCGTATGCGGCACCAGCGACACTGAAAAACCGCGCGGCGAGACAACATTGACCGTCAGGCTGATGCCATCGATGCAGATCGCCCCTTTTTCGACGATGTAGCGCAAAAGCGCAACCGGCGTTGCGATGGTGACATCCCAACTGTCCCCGCGCGGTACACTTTTTTCGACCTGACCGATTCCATCGACATGGCCGGTCACAATGTGGCCACCGAGCCGATCAGAGACCTTGAGTGCTCGTTCCAGATGCACAACCCGCGACGGAGACAGCTCCCCCAGCGTCGTCCGATCGCGCGTCTCCGGGCCGACCTCGACAGCCACCTGTCCCGGGGCGGAAGCCACCACAGTCAGACAGACACCATCGACGGCCAGCGACGCACCGAGCGGCATCGGATCCGACAAAAGTGGCGCAGCGATACCGATCCGCTGACCGCTTCCGCGAGGCAGCGGTGACACTTCGGTGATCCGTCCAAGGTCTTCGACAAGGCCCGTAAACAAGAGCATCCTCCTTTGCCCGTCACACAGACGGAGCAAAGCCTCCACGGCGCAGTGCCCCGGTGACGAGAAAGTCCGCGCCAAGCTGGGTGTACTGCGGCGATTCGATAAAGCTCGCTGCCGTCACGTCGGGATATGCCAAGTGTCGAAGCAGAGGGACCCCCGCATCCCCAAGAAAGAGCGGTGCAAAAAAAAGGGCCGCTTCGTCGTACAGTCCGGCCTCGAGGAATGCGCCATGCAGGACACCGCCGCCCTCGCACAGCGCGTACAGCACCTGACGCTGCCCCAAAAGATGCAGCGCGGCATGCAGATCGATGTCCGTCGATGCGCCGCGCCGGGATGCGACATCAGGGCTCGACGGTGGCGGCAGTGCGATGACTTCTGTGCCGCGATCTTTGTGCCTCGATACCAGATCCGTCCGCGCAAGAAGGCTTGCCCCTGCCGTCAGAACCAGCGACCCAGGCCCGAGCATCTTGGCATCCGCAGGAACCCGCAAAGCCCCATCGAACACCACACGCAGCGGCTGACGGGAAACGGCCCGTTCTGGCAGCCGCACCGTCAGCTGGGGATCGTCTGCCAGCACCGTCTGTGCCCCGATCAAGATCGCATCGCAGGCCGAGCGCAGAAGATGGGCCTTTTGTCGCGCCGCCTTCCCGGTCAGCCAGCGCGGCCCAGCAACAGCATGAGCCGGCGTCCCCGGTGCGAGTCTCCCATCGAGAGAAACCGCTGCCTTGAGCAAGAGCTGGGGCCGCCCCGAGCGAATCCAGCGCAAAAAGCCACGGTTTTGCCACTGACACTCACGCTCGCAGACCCCGACAACCACCTCGCAGCCAGCCTGGCGCAACCGCCCCGCCCCACCGCCAGCAACGAGAGGATTGGGATCGCCGGTTCCAATCACGATGCGCGAAAGCCCCGCAGCCAAGATGGCGTCGGTGCACTTGCCAGTCCGTCCGACGTGATTGCACGGCTCCAGCGTGACGTAGATCGTCTTGCCGACGGCGCGATGGCCAGACTCAGCGAGCTTTTGCAGCGCATCGACCTCGGCGTGGGCACGTCCGGCTTGGGCATGAAACCCCGAAGCGAGCACAACCGGCGGTGAGACGGACTCATCTACAACCACAGCCCCGACGAGCGGATTCGGACTGGTCTGACCCCGTGCAGTCTCGGCGGCATGCAGCGCAAGACGCATCATCGCAGCGTCGTGGGCTCTTTCACCGGGAAGCAGCGACCGGGTTTCGGCAGAAGCATCCCCAGCATTCGCGGTCGAGACGGTCATGGCAGAAAAATCGGCTGGCAGGGCGTGTACCGCAGCCATGCGGCTCGCGCAAGGCTAGAATCAGCGCCCCTTCCCCACCTGCAGACAGGCCAGGAGTTTCTGCGATGCCCAAAGCCACAAAGCCGGATGTCATGAAGCTGCCAAGGCAGGTGTTGCCGACGCTGCGCAAGAGCGATCCGAAGATCGCATGGCTCATCGAGCGAGTCGGTCCCTTTGCCATGGCGCCGCCGCGAAAGCTCACCCACCTGGAAGCTCTCTGTCGATCCATCGTGTACCAGCAGCTTTCGGGGAAAGCGGCAGCAACGATCTTCGGACGCTTTCGTGGTCTATGGGACAGCCCGGACTTTCCGACGGCGCAGCAGATCATGCAAAAGAGCAACGAGACGCTGCGTGGCTGCGGCCTGTCTGGACAGA
Organism: uncultured Myxococcales bacterium; assembly: GCA_964437195.1. Taxonomy (GTDB): domain Bacteria; phylum Myxococcota_A; class Polyangia; order Palsa-1104; family JAEUJZ01; genus JAEUKA01. The sequence goes on from CAYTGC010000102.1 coordinate 2,376, forward strand.
AAGTGTCGTACCTGCGCGACCTGAGCCAAAAACTCATCGATGACCCGCACTTTTTGTCCGATGTGGACGCGCTCGATGATGAGGCTGTGGTCGAGCGGCTGACGTCGGTACGCGGACTCGGGCGCTGGTCGGTAGAGATGTTCCTGATGTTTCATCTGGGTCGGCTGGATGTCTGGCCGGTCGGCGATCTCGGGGTGCGCAAAGCGGTGCAGCTTCTGCACGGGCTGTCCGATCTGCCGCCGCCCAAACAGATGCAGCAGCTCGGATCGCCTTATGCGCCGTACCGCAGCGTCGCGACTTGGTATCTGTGGCGACTGCTCGACCTGCCAGATGAGGACCGGGCCACGCTGCCGCTTTCGTAACGACAGTTCTTTGCGTTACAGGGCGACCGGATCAAGTCGGTCGGGGTCGACGGTCCACACCGCTTCATCGGCGTGTATGCAAACCACTTGCGACTTGCGCATCGGCGGAAAGTGTCCCTGCCGGGTCAAAAGGCCCGCCAGCGCCGAGATGCTGGGCTCGTGCCCGACCACGACGAGCGAGGACGCCCGCCCACGGATCGTTTCGGCGCTGGTCTCGATCGGACCGATCGGCACAAGGGAGGGCAGAACCTCGATGATGCCGTCGAAACCAAGCTGCTCGACGACAAGCTCAGCCGTCTGAACCGCCCGGACCAGCGGGCTCGTAAGCACAGCATCGACAGACACCCCAGCCTTGCGCAGCGCCTTGCCGACTTCACGAACCGTGCGCCGTCCCTTTTTGCTCAAATAGCGCTCGCCATCAGAAAGCTGGTGATCCGCATCGACTGCGTGCCCGTGACGAATCAGATAGATCTTCACTCGCTCAGCGTGCGGGAACATTGGGCGGGCTGTCAATTGTCGCAACGACATGCGGGCAACCGGCGGCGTCCCGAACTAAAATAGGAAGTTGCGGAAGTGACGTAAGGGGGCTCACGACGCGATGCGCCATCTGCCATGTCTGCTCGGCATTGCCTCCCTCTGCGCCCCGGCGTGGAGCATGGCCCAACAAAACGATGTGCCACAGGCCGTTGCGCTGCAGGCTGTGCAGCCAAGGAGCATTCCGTCCGCTGCACCGACGCTGGCCGAGCCACCACCCAGCGAGGTCGAACCAGAACCAAGCGAGTACGAACCGCCACCGGCACCGCTTAAACTTCCCGTCGCACCCCTATCGCCAAAGCCGGTCACAAAGTATCGCTGGCCGCTGTGGCGCATCCTGACCGGCAGTGCGCTCGTTGTTGGCGGCGGCGTGATGTTCGGTTTCGGAATGTCTGCATTCGCCTTTGACGGAGTCTGTGTTCCGACCCCGCCCCCCGGAGTCGAGTGCCGTCGCTACTACGACACCAAGACCGAAGGGATCGCGCTGACCACCGGCGGAGTGCTGACCGCTGTCGGCGGACTCCTTCTCATCGGCATTCCGTCGCGTACCCGAACGCCCAAGCCAACGGCTTCCTTGTTGCTTCCCGGCCTAAACCTATCGCTTACCCGAACAACCGACTAAATAGAGGACTTTCATATGCTTCATATTAAAAAAACGCTTCCATCCTCGCTTTCCGCGATTGCACTTCTGTCTCTCTGTTCACTCACAGGCTGCGATTCCCTTTGGAACGGATTTTCCGTTGGAGACCCCGGTTCCTGCGTCTATACCCCCACCCTGTGCTCGAGCGCGCAGTTTTGCAACAAATCGACAGGGATGTGTGAAGCGAAGACGATTCCGCCTGTCGATTCCTTTTCCTACCTGGGAATTTTCCCAAACATTGGAAGAACGGGCGGAGGCGAGTCTGTCGACATCCGGGGATCTGGATTCACACCCGACACGGTCGTCAAGATTGCAGGTCAACCGATCCTCCAGCAGATGACCCAAGACGATGGAAGCACAATTCACGGAAGTACGCCCCGCGCACCCGGTCGCTGTGGTCGTGTGTCCGTTGAGGTCAACCGGCCAGGCTTCCCCCCGGTCATGCGCCCAACCGATTTTATGTACAAGTTTGAACCGTACAGCGCTGCACCCGTCAACACGACGCAAAAGATTCTGGAAGAAGTGACCCAGATTGCCGCTGCCGATGTAACTGGGGACCGGGCTCCAGATCTGGTGGTCGCCACTCCGAAGACGCTGCTTTGGATGATCAACCAAGGTACGGGGCAGCTTGTTCTGCAGCAGAGCGGCTTTCAGTTTTCGATGGGAATTCGCTTCGCCACTGGTTCATTCCCAGGCACCGGTACCAGCTTTGCACCTGTTGCCTTCATCGACCGAAACAACAACTCCGTCATGGTCGCAAGCCCCGGCAACAACCCCACAATGGCTGCGGCATTCGGCAAGACCCTTCGCGATCTGGCCCCGATCAATCTTGATGGGAAGGACGCAGATGAACTGGTGCTGCTCACCACCGAGGCCACAGGAGGCCCCAGCCTCACGACACTGAGCCTCGTGAGCGGAGGTGGGACCAACAATTTGAACAGCGTCTCAACCGGTACCGTCACGATGACAACGATGGCCGTGCTCGATCTGAACGCAGACGGACTGGAAGATGTCGTGACTGGGAATGGGATCAACAGCAAGCTATGGCTCGGCAAATCCGATAGCAAAGCAATCCCCGCGCTGACCCTAGCGACCTACTCTCCTCCGTCCCCAGTCATCACCATGCTCGCTGCGGACTGGGATCACGACGGAATCGCAGATCTGGCGATCTGTGGCAGCGACGGGGTCGTCACATTCCTAAAGAACAGCGGCAATTCCCAGCTGACCCCCATCGGCTCTGTTGCAACCGGAATCAAGTCGGGAGCAGGAGGAATGCTTGTTCCACCGATCATGCAGGCGTATGACGTAAACTGCGACGGGCTGCTCGACCTCGTGATCAGTCCTCCGGCTGCAGCGAGCCCGATGGCCGATACGACACTGGTTGTGAACGACGGCATGGGTCGCTATGTGGTGTCACAGACGCTGCCCTCGACGGGTGGTGACTTCGCGTTTGCGGACTTCAATCAGGACACGCTTCCCGACTTCGCGATCCGACAACCAGTTATCGGAAGTGCAGGTCTGTCTTGGCGGCTTGGGTTCATCCCGTAGCCAACGGCCAACTTCTTCGCATAAGGAGTGTCCCATGACCACCATCCCATTCCGTTTGGATCGCCGCCTGTCGAATGCAACCAAGGTACTTTCCCTGTCCGCCATCCCTCTGCTTGCTTCTTGTGAATCGCTGTGGATGGGCTTTGCAGTTCCTGATCCCTCGCGATGCAATTCACCGACGAGTACGGTGACCTGCACTGCCCCGCAAGAATGCAACATGCAGACCGGAAAGTGTGAGCCGCCATTTCGCATCACCAGCATCACTCCCCCCTTCGTTCCCTACGCGGGAGGTCGCGTCGATGTGGCCGGAGTCGGATTCACAACGGACACCACCGCCAAGTTCGGTGGTCAGGCCCTTCTGTCACCTGGCCTTGATCCGAGTGGACACCTGACGGGAACGGCCCCTCGTGCCCCTGGTCGCTGCGGCTTCGTCGATGTGGAGCTCGCAAGACCAGGTGGAGGCTACTTCAAGGCGTCCGGCACGTTCGCCTATCTGTTCGAGCCGTACGTCTATTCTCCAGAGGGCCAGATTGGCAGCTATCAAACCCCCATCTCAAAGCTGATGGTCGGCAACTACGATGGCGATCCCGATAACAGGCCAGATATTTTGGCTCGCACCAGCTTTGGCGTTTACCTCATATCAAATCAATCACAAAATGAGATCCGGCCCTACACAGTATCTTTTCAAGGGTTACCACCAAGTGTAGATCAGATAGCCGCAGCCAGAGTCGCCGGACAAACTCGACCTGATGTGTTGCTATCTAGTGACACAAACAAGAGCATTTACTTCGTTGTCTTTGATGAAAAAAACCAGGTATACCAAAATCAACCCTCATATCAACTCGGAAATCCGGTTCAGCTGTTCACCACCGCCGATCTGGATCACGACGGCACCGACGAGCTGATCGTGGTCTCACGCTACTCGGCTCCTTCCACCACCAGCTCGATCATGGTGTTTACCAAAACCCTCGCTGGCTGGTCGCGAACGCCCCAGTCGACGGTGCTGGCCAATACCCAATTCAGCTCGCTGGCGACTGCCGATGTGCTGGCGGGCGGAAACGACGAGATCGTGCTCACCCTGGAGGCGCGTCCCAGTCTGATGTACGCCTCGTGGGACCGCAGCAACATAAGCACCATGGAGCTGCCGCAACCGCCGGGGACGTCTGTGTATCGGGCCTCTCTTTCTGGTGATTGGAACGGCGACGGTCGCACCGACCTGGCCTTTTTGTCGCAATCGGTGTCCCGGCTGTCGGTCCAGCTAAACCAACCCGGTCGTTGGGATATCGCAAATATCGACTTTGGGTTTCCGTACGTGGCCAATCAGATACTCGACTTTAATGCTTTCGATATCAACTGCGATGGCCGCCCGGAGTTGATTATCAATCACTACGGTTCTGGAATCACAGATCCAATAAGCGCTTTCTTCAAGAACGACGGTTTCGGACACTTCGTCCTGCAAGATCAGATCAATCCGATCAGGTCCAATGGCCCATTCGCGGTCGCTGATTTCAACGGAGACAGTTTCCCTGATTTGTTCGTATCCAGAAGAAGTGCGGCTGGTGAATACACACTTAATGTGCTCCCCGGAAAAGCACCCTAGCTCGGAGTTGGATATGTCGATATTTCGTCGCCGACGACTTCTATCCATTGTTGCTGGGTTGACTCTTCTTCAGCAGAGCGCAGGCTGTACCGATTTGTGGAAGGGATCGCTCGTCGAAAATCCCAAGAACTGCGCGATTGCCCCGGCCATCTGCTCCTACTCTGAAGAGTGTGACTACAGCACCGAGCGCTGCGTTCCGCTGCCACCACCCAGCTGTCCGGCGATTGCTTTCGAGTCCGTCACACCACAGAGCGGCAGTCGGGTTGGCGGTGAGAAAATCACCATTACTGGAAGCAACTTTCAAGGCAACATGCGCGTCGAAATCGACGGAACGCCGCTCGACAATGTGGTCGTAGAGACATCCAGTCAGCTGAGCGGCAGACTGTCCGCAAGCCTGAGTTCCTGCGGCACATCGCCTGTCACAGTGATTAGCTCGTGTTTCGAGAGAGTCAGCAAAGAGCGCGCATTTTACTATTCCCTGGATCCGCTTGAGTTTGACAACCAGCCGCAGGTCTTGCCGGCGCCCCCTTCTGCCAGTCCGCAGCAGATCCTGCTGGAAGACATGAATGCCGATGGAGACCCAGATGTCATCGGCATCGAAGCGGGCGCTGTACGCAGCTACCTGAGCGATGGGAATGGATCGTTCACAACGTCAAATCCGATCACGCTCTTGGGGAATCTGTTTCAAGCCGCCGTCGGTGATGTAAACGGAGACAAAGCCCTCGATCTCATCATCACAGACGCTGCAAGTCCTCGGCTGTGGCTGCTCCTGAACAACGGGCGCGGAGTGCTCTCTGCGATTTCGATTGCCATGCCAGAGCCGATGCGTGGCGTCGCCAGTGACGATCTGAATGCGGATGGGAAAGAGGATGCGCTGGCCGTTGGACTGGGTGGAACGCTGTATCTTCTTGGCGGCAGTGCGAGCGGACTGGCTGGCCCCACAAGTGTCGCCACAGGACTGCCCGGAAATTCCCAGCTGGTGACCCTGGCAGACGTGACCGCCGATGCACAGCCCGAGCTGATCGTGGCCGGAGGCAGCGCCCAAGTCATCGAAGTGTGGCAAAAAAATGGACCCACTGCGTTTGCTCGACTTTCCCAGACTGCGGTGTCCGCCGCCCCGTATTCCGTTGCCGCAGGAGACATAGACGGCGACGGAAATACCGACGTGATAGGAAGTCTGGTCGGACAAAAAAATGTAGCGATTCTGCGTGGCAAAGGTGGCGGTCTGTTCGCAAGCGAGGTCATCGTTTCCACTGGAGTCATGCCCCGCACAGTTCAGCTCGTCGATGTAAACTGCGATGGGAAGCTCGATCTATTCGCAAGCAGCGCAACTGAAAACAAACTGGCACTCCTTTTGGGAACCAAGACTGGCACTTTGGCGGCGGCGACTACCATCGATCTCAGCGCACAGCAGCCGGGCATTGCGCAGGCACTGTTTGTGAAGGACGTGAACTTCGATGGAACCCCCGATCTCGTCGTCGGAAGCAGCCAGAATCCGGCCTACTTGCTGATCGCAAACGTCTCGCCGTGAAGTGCAATACCCGCGCTCTGCCGCAGCGCTAGGAGCTTCCCACTCCGGCTTTTTCCCGGGCAAAGACTCCCTCCAAAAGCACACCGAGATCCTCGGGTAGGAACGGCTTGGACAAGACTCCCGACACCTGAGCAAGCTGATGCGCAGACAACGCCTCACTTGCGTTATATCCACTCATGATGATGACAGGCAGCTTCGGTGCAAGCTCATGCAAGTGCTGGAGTGTCTCTACCCCGGACAGTCCCGGCATGGTCAGATCCAACAGGACGCAATCTATCTCGGTCGGAGAATTCATAAGCCGGATGAGCGCATCTTCTCCCGATGCTGCGCCTACAGACTGGTAGCCAAGGTGTGACAAAAGGAGCACCGCAGTCTCGCGCACCGTTGGCTCATCATCTACGACAAGCACGGTCTTGGTCCCGGGAGATGTTCGCACAATCGGATCGGCCGCTGGCGGCTCTTCATGCACCTGACCCGCAGGGAATGCGATTCGGAACGTGGTTCCCTTCCCTGGCTCGCTGTCAACAACCAAGGTGCCACCGTGTGATCTGACAATGCCAAGCACTGCGGAAAGACCGAGTCCGCGGCCCGTGGCCTTGGTTGTAAAGAAGGGATCAAAGATCCGATCGATGATCTCTTTGGGAATGCCAGGACCATTGTCCCTGACTTCCAGCACGACACCACCATCAACGGTCGAACCCAGCGGAGGACCTTCGTCTTTGGACCAGCGACGGATCCGAACCTTTACCAGCCCAGCGCGACCTGCGAGCGCTTCTGCCGCATTGATGATCAAGTTGACCAGAACTTGTCGAAGCTGGGCCGGTTCTCCATCCACGGAGGGAAGGTCCGATTCGAGACACCGTTCCAGTCGAACGTTTTTGTCCGTGCTGGCCCGCAGAAATGGAATCAGCTCTTCGAGCAGCCGATCAAGCTTCACGGGCTGTGTGACGATTCGACCCTTCCCCGCAAAGGCCAAGATCTGCTGCACCAGATCTCGACAGTGGCGTGCGCTGGTCTCGATCTGTTCGAGAAGCTCCTCGGCCCCCACGGATTCCCTGTTCATGCACTGCAGAAGCCGTGCATTGCCAAGCACCGGAACCAGCAGATTGTTGAGGTCGTGGGCGATTCCTCCGGCCAAGACCCCCAGACTCTCCAGCCGCTGCGCTTCCATCATCTTCTCTTGCAGAACTCGCCGCTCTCGCTCTGCCTGCAGCCGCTCGGTGATATCAACAGAGATCGCAGCGACGGCAAATGCCCGGCCATTTTCCCCGAACAACGGAAACTTCACGGTCTGATACGTATGCCAGGATCCGTCGGCATGCTGAACGGTTTCCTCTGCCCGAACGGGCTCTCTGCTCGCGAGCACAGCAAGATCGTTTGCCCACAGCACCGTGGCCACGTCTTTCGGAAAGAGGTCAAAGACGTTTCTGCCGACCCATGTTTGGGATGCACCGGAAGCGATCAGCTCGAAGCAGCGATTGACAAACAGCAGCGTGCCCTCTGGGTCCTTGGCGGATATCAAAATCGGCGCATGTTCTAGGATCGCGCCAAAGCGCAGCTCCGACTCTCGGAGCGCCTGCTCTGTGGCGTGATGAGACGTGATGTCGACATGTTTCGAAAGCCACACTTTGCCGAACTGGGGATGAACAAGACCGGACACGGAAGCCTGCGAGAGGAAACGGGTGCCATCCTTCCGCACATTCCAGATCCGATCACTCCAGTACCCCTTGGCCTCCAGCTGATCCAAGATCCGTCGGGCTCGCAGCGCCGGTTTCTCCTCTCGATCGGAGTTGAGGATCGAGACGTGCTTCCCAATTAATTCTCCTGGACCGTAACCAAACATCTGCTCGAAGGCTGGATTCGCAAACACAATCCGAGCGGAAGCTCCGTCCACCAGGGAGACTCCCTCCAGCAAGTTCTGCAGAATGTGACTGTGCAGCTGCGCTTCCTTCTGCGTCCGCTTCAGCTCTGTGACATCGCGAGAAAACACAGCAACGCAATAGATCTGGCCATTGCCATCACGAACCGGATGCAGACGGTATTCAAAGTCTCTCGCTTCAGGCTGCAGTCGCAGCGGGCTCTCCACAATGATGGTCTTCCCAGCAAACGCCTGCTCATATGTACGCCTCCACTCGGCCAAAAGGGATTCCTCAAAGGGCAGCTCAAGCAGGCACTCACCAACCTCCGGCGCGCGCCCAAGGGCCGTCGTCAGCTGCCGCTTGAACGCGCTGTTGCCAGCCAGGAAGCGAAACTGGGAATCGGTCAGCCACGCTGCCGATTCGTTGGAATCAAGCAGCCCCCGCAAGAAGGCATCTCTGCGTGGACTGAGCCGCCCAGGAGAGCGCCAAGAATGGATTGCATGCAGCTTTCTGCGAAGAAGGGATCTGCCACGAGCCATCTTCTCTCCTTTTTTGCCGAACCACACGACATCCAAGTCGTGAAAGCGATCAGAAGGCGGCGATCCGAACGTCCATCCCGCGCAGGGACAATGATCCGAACATCATCTTATCAAATCATCCGCGGTCCGAACTAGTCGTGGACGATCCTCTCCGAAAAGGAAAATCGAACCCCCTGCGGCAATAGTTCTCGCATCGGATGGCGCTGCCACAGTACAAACAGTGCATGAACAAACCCAAGCTGACCTACTTTGATGCTCCGGTGAGTCGAGGTGAAGAATGCCGTCTGGCACTTCAGGTGGCCGGTGTCGACTTTGAAGATGTGCGGATTCCTTTTGCGGACTGGCCCGCGCTCAAGCCAAAGACCCCCTTTGGCGGACTCCCTACCTACGAGGAGTCTGGCCGCCCGGTGCTTGCGCAGACCAACGCGATTCTGGTGCTGATCGGACGCAGGCACGGACTGCATCCCCGCGATGACTTTGAAGCCGCCCAGCACGAAGCGATGATGCAGCATGTGGAAGACCTGCGCGCCCACGTCTCACCTACGATTCGAATCCAAGATCCAGAAGAGAAGCGCCGTGCCCGCGAGGGACTTGTCGCATCGTTCCTGCCGGTGTGGGCAGAGCAGACAGAGCGACAGCTTGGATCGGGACCGTACTTTGCCGGAGACAAGATCCATGTCGTGGACATCAAGCTACACATGGCGGTTCGCTGGTTCCTTGGCGGCAAGGTCGACCACATTCCAGCGACGGTCTTTGCGGCGTATCCGAAGCTCAACCGAGTCCACGATGCGGTTCGTGACCACGAGCGTGTCCGCGCCTACTACGCAAGGTGACCCGACTCCTTCCAGGTAGCTGAAAGGACAGCACATCCTCGCGCGGATTGTCATGTCGTTGCAGGCTCGCGATGATGAGCTATGTTGAACCGCTCACTGCTTGGCTTATGCTCTCTCGCTCTATGTGGGTTGCTGTTTCTTGGCTGTAGTCCTAGCTCGACAACCGCGCCTGCGGACATGGATGCGGCGGACCTCTCCGTTGCGCCCCCGGAAGATCCGCCACTACCAAAGCTCGCGGTTCTGAATGAAATTCACTACTCACCAGCGGACAAGACCAGCCGAGAAGAATTTGTCGAGCTGCTAAGCGTTTCGGACAGCACGCTGGACTTGTCAGGCTGGCGCATCACCGGCGGAATCGAGTTCACCTTTCCGAATGGAACCGCACTTCCGCCCGGTGGCTATGTCGTCGTGGCGGAAGACCCAGCGGTGATGGCAACACGCTTTGGATATTCCAAAGCGCTTGGACCGTACACCGGAGGACTCCGCAGTGGGGGCGATACCTTGATCTTGCGCGATCCGGAAGGCCGTCGCCGCGATGAAGTAAGCTATGGTCGCGGCTTTCCTTGGCCGACAGGGGGCGGTGACGGTGGTTACTCGATCGAAAAGATCAGTCCGCTTCTCGATGGAAAACACGGTGGAAGCTGGCGGCTCTCGGCGCCGATGGGACCGGTCACGGCACTGGTTCCCACCGCGGCAACGTGGCGATACGTAAAGGGAACCAAGGAAGCGTCAACCCCAACGACGGCCTGGCGAACGAACAGCTTTGATGACAGCACCTGGCTGTCCGGGCAGACTCCCATTGGTTACGGAGAGACATTCCTCAAGACAGTCCTGTCCGACATGAGCGGTAGCTATGGCAGTGTCTTTCTTCGCATCGCATTCAACGTCACAGATCCAAAGGCATTTGGACGGCTTCTGCTCGAAGCGCAGGTTGATGATGGGATAAACGTCTGGCTGAACGGAACCCATGTTGCACGCTTCAACATGGCCAGCACATCGCCCGCATTCAATGCCTTGGCGCAGACTGCGGTCGAAAGCCAGGAGTTCATTCCGTTCGATCTCGGTGAGGCAAAGACGCTTCTCGTACCGGGAAAGAATGTCCTCGCAATTCAGCTGCACAATCAGTCCTTGGCTGGAAGCAACGACGCCTTTGTGGAAGCGAGGCTTCTCGCAACCGCAACGGATCGCGGACCGACGCCTGGGGCCCCCAATGCCAGATATGAAGCCAATACACCGCCTCTTATTGACAATGTGAACCATCGTCCGGTTACGCCGCGGACGGCGGAGCCTATCACCATTACCGCGCGAATCAGCGACAGCGATGGAATTTCGGCGGTGAAGCTCGAATACCAGCTGGTCGATCCCGGCAGCTACGTTCGGCTTACGGATCCAGCGTATGGGCAGAGCTGGACAGCCGTTGCGATGAAGGACGATGGAACGGCAGGTGATGCGGTTGCCGCTGACGGTGTGTACAGCGTGCTCCTGGATCCAAGTCTGTCCAAACACCGTCGTCTCATCCGCTACAGAATCACCGCTACGGATGGCAAGTCTGTTGCGCTCAAAGTGCCCTACCCTGACGATCCGCAGCCCAACTTCGCACTGCTTGTCTATGACGGCGTTCCCACTTGGCGCGGCGCCAGCCAGCCGGGAGTCACCCCTGTCATCGACTTTGGATCGGACGTGATGGCACGGCTGCCGATCTATCACCTCATCGCGCTGGAGTCTGACGTACTGAAGAGTCAGTACGACTCGACCTATGAGAGCGGGCACTTTTACGCGACGATGGTCTCGGGAGGAATTGTCTACGATCACATCGAGTTTGAGAACCGCGGCGAGTTTTCGACCTACGTGTCAGGCAAGAACAAGTGGCGTTTTCACTTCAGTCGCGGCCACGAATTTCAGGCCAGCGACGACTTTGGCCAGCCATACAAGGCCCGCTGGCGGACGATGAATCTGTCTGGATGCGCGACGCCGTGGGTGCCTCCCAATCGCGGCATGGGATGTCTGGATGAGAGTGTGGCATTCCGCCTGTATGCGCTTGCGGGGACGGTGTCTCCGCACATGAACTACCTGCACTTCCGCGTGATTGACGAAGCGGAGGAACAGAACGCGACCGATCAGTACCGCGGGGACTTGTGGGGACTTTACGGCACGATCGAACAGACAGATGGACCGTTTCTCGACGAAAGAAATCTGCCGGATGGGAATGTCTACAAAGTGGAAGGCGCACAGGGAGACAAGCGGAATCAGGGCCCATTTCCACCACTTGATTCCTCGGATTACGACGCGTTCCGAAACGGCTTCAATGCCAGTCAGCCAATCACTTGGTGGCGAAGCAATCTGAATCTGCCCGCGTACTACGCATTCCGATCCACCGATCGCATCGTCAACAACATGGACCTGCGCGATGGATGGAACCACTGCATCTATCTGAATCCGCAGACCAAGCTGTGGACGCCGATGCCGTGGGATCTGGACATGCTCTACATGCCGGTTACGCACTGGTCGGGCGTCATCAATTTGCAGAACTCGATCCTGCAACAGCCGGAGCTCATGACAGAGTATCGGAATCGCGCCCGCGAGCTTTCCGATCTGCTCTTCACAAACGAGGAACTGGGGGCACTTGTCGACGAGCAGGCTCAGTTTGTTGGGATTCCTTCAGCCCCTGCAATGCCATCGTTTGCGCAGCTCGATCAGGCCATGTGGAACTACCATCCACGCACCGCAGCTGCCCACAGAGGCGCGTTCTATCGCAATCCTGCCAGCGCATCTTTCCGTGGTGGTGTGGTGAATCGAACGCTGGTCTCTGCCGACCACGCGGGCATGGCGCGATACATAAAGGACTTCACGCTGACTGGCTACGGTGCAAATCAGCTCGCGACAGAGAGCGCTGACCCAGACATTCCTGTACGACCTACCATTGCGTATGTGGGTCAGAGCGGCTATCCGCTCGACGGAATTCGCTTCCAGACCGGTGCGTTTGCCGATCCGCAAGGTGCTGCAACATTTGGTGCGATGCGCTGGCGTGTCGCTGAAGTCACTCCGGTTGGTACGGCTCCCAATCTGCGGACTCCTCGACACTACGAAATCGACGCCGCGTGGGAAAGTCCAGTCCTTACCACGTTTGCTGACACGATCAGCATTCCCCCGGAAGTACTGCGGGTTGGTGGTGTTCATCGCGCCCGCGTCCGCATGATGGACAACACCGGACGCTGGAGTCGCTGGTCTGCGCCGATCGAGTTTTCCGTTGGAGGGTCCGCACAGCCACCGATCCAGACCCAGAGCTTGCGGGTGACCGAGCTGCACTTCCATCCACAGGGAGATCTGGCAGAGGAGTTCATCGAGATCACGAACATCGGCACCACTTCTGTGGATCTGAGCAATGTGTCGATCACCGACGGAGTCTCCTTCCGTTTTGCAGATGGAATGATCAAACAGCTTGCCCCTGGTCAGCGCATCGTCGTGGTGGAGAACATCGACGACTTCCGCGCACGCTACGGACAGACCGGAATTGCCATCGCAGGACAGTACAAGGACAAGCTGTCCAACGGCGGAGAGAGAGTTCTCCTCACGTTTGGCAAGAACGTCCCGATTCTGGATTTCACCTACAACGACAAGTGGTATCCGCTCGCGGATGGGCAAGGTCGGTCGATCGAGATCATCGATCCAAGTGGGACCGTCGACAAATGGAGTGCCCCCACCGGCTGGCAAGCGAGCACAGACCGCGGCGGAACGCCCGGTCGCTAGACAAGCACCGCTTCTACAGCCCCAGCTCCACCGCAGGCATCGTCAGGACGTCTTGGCTCCCAATCAGTCCGAGCTGCTTGGCCGTCTGAATCATCCGTCGCGCCGCGTCGAGTGAATCGCTCTGCACGCGAACAGGCGCAGCTTCTTTTTCCGAGTTGTCGGCATCTTTGTGCAAGAGCTTATCGACGATCGCTTTGACGGGCCCCTTGTCGCGCGGATAGGTCTTCAGCTCGACATCTTGACCGTCGCTGATGCTGGCAAGCTGCTTACACAGCGACAGCGCGGTATGGAGACCACCTAGCTCGTCAACAAGCCCAAGGCCCTTGGCGTCCTCGCCGCTCCAGATGCGACCCTTGGCGATCTGCAGCACCTTCTGCTTGTCGAGCTTGCGACCGACGGCGACTTTGCTCGTAAAGTCCTCGTAGATGCGATCCAGCCAGGACTGGAGCCGCGCCCACTCTTCCGGTGAATAGTCGCGGTTCATCGAGAAGAAGGCCGAGTTTTTGCCAAAGTGGACCTCGTCGTAGGACAGGCCGATCTTCTCCCACAGCTCTGCCGGAACAAGCTTGCCGCCGAGCACGCCTATAGATCCGGTGATGGTCGCTGGCTCAGCGACGATCTTGTCCGCAGCCATCGCCACGAAGTAACCACCGGATCCGGCAACCGATCCCATCGATACAACCACGGGCTTCCCTGCTTTGCGCGCCCGTCCAACCTCTTGCCAGATCACATCCGACGCGACGTAGGAACCACCGGGACTGTTGACGCGGAAGAGGATCGCCTTCACCGCGGGATCAGCGATCGCCGCCCGAAAACCAGCCGCAACGGTGTCCGATCCGAGCGAGGAATCGCCCGACAGCGGATCGACCGAGCTTTTGCCGCGGACCACGCCACCAACACCATAGATCAGCGCCACCCGCGGACCTTTTTTGTGAAGCGGCTCCGCCCGCTCGGCGTACTTGTGCAGGTACAGAAGCTCTGCCCCTTGGCCGCGCAGCTTCGCCGCTGCGTAGAACTCGTCGTGGTAGCCGAGCTTGTCAACGAGCTTCGCCGTCACCGCCTCCGCCCCAAGCAGCGGCCCTTTGTCGATCGTGGCACGCAGCTCGTCGGCAGAAAGCTTGCGCGCTTCGCCCATTCCCCGCAAAAGCTGGTTGAAGATGCTCTCGCCGATCTTGGTCATGGCCTCGCGGTGGGCAGGCGTCATGGCCTTCTCGGTGAACATGTTCATCGCGTTTTTGTACTCCTTGCGCTGGTCCATCCGTGGCTTGACGCCAAGCTTGTCGAGGACACCCCGCAGAAACGGCGACTCAAGGTAAAGACCCGCGAGGCCGATGTCCCCGGACGGCTGCATCCAGATTTCATCAAACGCCGTCGCCAGATAGTAGGCGCCCATGC
>CAYTGC010000103.1:0-16927 GCA_964437195.1 uncultured Myxococcales bacterium
ACACGCTGAAGCACTGGCTGGAGGAAGCCGCAGAGAGCCGCCAGGTCAAGGGCCGCCTCGAGCAGGCTGCGGGTGAGTGGCATCGCCTGGGCAAGAGCCGCGAAGCGCTGTGGAGCGAACGCCAGCTTGCCGAGCTGGTCCTTCTCGATGACAGCGATGTAACCACCAAAGAGCGCGCGTTCATCGTCGCCAGCCGTGGCGCAGCCCAGCGCAATCGGATGATCAGGCGCGCACTCCTTGTCGCGATACCGGCGATCCTCGTGCTCATCTGGGCCGGAATCCGCATTGAGAGCGCCAGAAATCAGCGCCAAAAGGTCGACAGCTACCTACAGCGCGGCCAGACCATCTTTGCAGAAGCGAAAAAGAAAGCCGCCGAAGCTGCCGACCTCCGCCAGAAGTCCTATGCCGCCTTCGACGCCATGGACAAAGACCGAGGCGAAGCGCTGTGGGCCCAAGCCCTGGAAGCGGGGAATGACGCTGTGGATCTGCTGCGCAAAGCTGAGCATGCGCTCGAAGCAGGATTTGCGCTCGACTCAAGTCGCTCAGAAGTAAAGCAGACTCTGAGCGAGATTCTGTTTGCGAGTGCCAACCTTGCACAAGATACCCACGCAACGTCAAGATTCATCGATGCAACAGAGAGACTTCAATTATACGAAGAGGATGGTCGTCTCACGGGTAAACTATTCAAAGAAGCCGAAGTCAACATCGACATTTTGCCTATCGATGCCGATTACAAAATCTATCAATATACAAAAGACAGAAACAATCACTTCAGTCTTAATCACATAAAATCATCGAGAATATCACAAGAAAAAAACATAAAGCTAAAACCAGGATCTTACCTATTAAAAATATCAAAAATAGGATTCGAAGAAATCGCCTACCCAATTCAAACAAACAGCGGAGAGAAACAAGAAATAAAATTCTCACTACCAAGATCGGGAAGCCTCCCTAAAGGTTACATTTACATACCACCGGGAAGATCTCGCTTTGGCTCAGGAGCGGATGAGCTAATTCGCGCCTCTGCATTAACGACTGTTCCTCTTCACTATGTGCATACATCCGGATACCTCATCGGAAAAACAGAAGTAACAGTGACAGACTGGCTTGAATACATCGATGCCATGACTCCAGAAGAACGTTCTAAGCAACCGATGATTTCTGATGAAAAAAATCCTGTATACATCAAAAAGGCATCAAATGGTAATTGGATTTTAAGAATACAGCATGCATCTGAGATGACTGAATCAAACAGTAATGGTGACTGGATTTATAAGAGCAGAAAGCAGAAGCAGAAGCAAGATTGGCGATTATTCCCCATCACATCACTCAATACTCCAGATGCACTTGGATACATAGGTTGGCTATCCAAGACCGGCAAACTCCCAGGCGCTCGCCTTTGTACAGAACACGAATGGGAACGCGCAGCCAGAGGTGCAGATGAGCGCGACTTTCCACACGGAAATAAACTTGATCCTAGTGACGCAAATTTTGACGAAACTTATGGTCAAAATGGCAAGACCGCAGGTCCGGATGAGGTCGGCAGCTATCCGCAAAGTGCGAGTCCCTTCGGCCTGCTGGACATGTCGGGGAACGCCTTTGAGTGGGCTACGTCATCGGTGAACAGAGGAACTGTCATCCTCCGCAGTGGAGCCTTCTGGCAACCGCGATCGACGGCTAATGTCGCCAACCGAGTCGTTGCAGACCCAGGCTGGCGTGATTCAATGGCGGGGCTTCGTGTCTGTGCATCCTTCGAGCCCAGTTGAGAGTGTTCCGCCGATCATGTTGAACGCTTCCCGCGTTCAATGCGCTGACGGCTCTGAACTGTGACATAGATCACTTTTCACGCATAAGATGGCACACTATCTATCACTTTTCAGTGTCGAAACATCACTCATACTATCATCTCGATCGCTAGAGTTTCTCAAGTGAGCCAATATTCTCATTATTAACTAATCAATCTAAAAGATCTAAGCAATTTCGGACACTAAGAAGAAACTACACCATCCCCCGTTGCCTGCCGAGTAATTCTTTTACATTTTAAACTTATCCGGTCCATGACTTGGACGCGCTGATACAAGTAGGAAAAAAGGGGTGAAAAGCCCCCCAGCCAGGAGGATGCCATGTCTATTGACAAGCGTGTAGGCATATTTGTGCTTGCCTTGGGTGTGCTGAGTGGATGCCCAACGCCACAGCAGGACCAGGTCGCCGGCGATTACCGTGTCCAGGCGACACGCGGAATCAATGCGATGGGTTATAACGCAAATGGATTCAATGCCGCTGGGTACAATGCTAGTGGCATCAATGCTAGTGGCATCAACGCAGGCGGATTTAATTCATCGGGTTTCAACGCTGGTGGGATCAACGCTGGTGGGATCAACGCTGGTGGGATCAACTCTGGCGGGATCAACTCTGGCGGGATCAACTCTGGTGGAATCAACGGGAGCGGTCTCGTCGGCACTGGCGTCGAAGGTTTGACGCTCACATCAGCCACCTACACAGGCGGTGGACTGACAAACGCTGTTGTCACGGGGCTAGCGCTAAATAACAGCGAGCTTCTAATTGCGGTAGGCGACAAACTGTTCCGTGGCTCAAGTGTAGAGGGGCTGGAGCTACATTATAGCTATCAGGCCAATGCCACGTCTGCACCCGTGGTATATACGATCAAATTTGGCGCTTCCGGGCTGGATCCCAGGGCCAAGTTACCGCAAGGCCAAGCCAACGACGTTTGGACTTACTCGCTGAGTTGGAAGCTCGCCTCGGCACCAGCTGACGCGGCATGGCAGTCTTGGTGCCAAACTGAAACCGGCTCGGCAGATCGAGCTATTCTCTTGGCAAACAGATGGGATTCGAAGACAGTAAATCGAGTAAATCAACCATCTTTTGTCACATTCGCCTGTCATGACTGGCCTCTAGCCAAATGTACTTGGATGGGCTACAGACCGTGGGCCAATGGTACTAGCTGCACCGGTGCAGGCTCACAGAGAAAATGTACTGATATATCTCTTGCTGATCATCATCAATCCTGCGTTCGTATGATGATCGCGGACTACTGTGGTTCAGGAAAGAGCTACACCGTTAACGGTACGCTCATCGACATCTACGATTACCTGAATCCGCCCATCAACGTACCGGAGACGGACTGGGACATCGAGGCTCGGTGGACTCCGACGGGAGCGATCTGCATCAATGAGCCGCGGCACCCTGAACTCGTGGGCAAGTGGCGGCGGCCCGACTGCAACGGCGATGGCAAGCCGGATGACTTCCCCGCCTGTGGACAGTCGGACAATCGCTACAGCGGCAAGGGTCTGGTGGTCGATCGCTACGACGACGATCAGTCGGGGACCAAGAAGTAGTCGAAGGCTCGCCTAGCGCCCCGTCTTGCTGGCCGACGACAAGCCACTGAGCTGAGCCGTCGGCCACATCCGAAATCCAGTCACAACCTTTCGCGCCACCGTCACGTTGTCGGGGTGCCACAGCGGCAGCATCGGCACCTCGGCAGCCAGTAAGTCCTGCACTTTGGCGTAGATCTCTTTGCGCCGCTCACGATCAATTTCGCGACTGCCTTGATCGAGCAGCTCGTCGAGCGCTGGATTGCGATAGCGCATTCGGTTGAGTCCCGCGTCGAGGTTTTTGGCGCTCGGGATGTAGGACGAGTGAAAGAAGTTGCGGAAGAGGCTGGGCTCGGCGATCTCCGCCGACGACAGCGTGTACAGCTGAAAGTTGCCCTTCTTTACGTCGGACAAAAAGAGGTGAAATTCGAGCGGACGCAGCTCGACGGCAATGCCCACCTCGGCAAGCTGGGCGGCGATGACGCGCGCAATGGCGACCGGCAGCGCATCAGTGGAAGTCTTGTAGAGTAGCGTCAGCCTTGGCTTTCCGCCCGGTCCGTCGGGGTCGGGAAACCCAGCCTCGTCGAGCAGGCGCTTGGCTTCGTTTGGGTTGTAGTCGAGGCTCGTCGCTGGTTTGTGAAACGCCCAGTGAAACGGCGGAAGGAGACTGCTCGCCAGCGTCGCTTTGCCCCGCAGCTTGGTGCGAATGATTCGCTCGCGGTCGATCGCCAGCGCCAGCGCCCGCCTGACCCGCGCATCTTTGAGCCGGGAATCCTCGGTGTTCATGCCCAGATAGAGCAAAAGCGCCGACGGAGCCGTCTGAAGCTGCAGCCGATCTTTCCAGCGCTCGACGGAATCGAACAGCAGCGGCGACACCGTGTTCTGCGTCAAATCGGCAGATCCACCCACCAGGGACAACAGCCGCGAGTTTGCATCTCGCACGACCCGAACCGTCAGGTGCTCGATCTGCGGCAGCCCACCATGGAAGTGTGGATTGCGATCAAAGCGAGTCACCTCGCCCACTTCGCCGGTCAGAACGAACGGACCCGCGCCGATCGGCGTTGCATGGCCCGCTTCCGCCGAGCCTTGCTGCATGATCCCAAAGTCGAGATCGGTCAGGTAGGACGCCGGTGGCTTGGCAAAGCGCATCCGCAGGCTGCGCGGCGAAAGGACTTCGATGGGACGAACGAGCCCACTGTCGACGAAACGCCGCCGCATAGAGGGACTGCCGGTCTTTTCGTCGCTGAGCTTCTCGATCGAATAGCGTACGTCCTCCGCGGTGACCGGCTGGCCGCTTGAGAACTTCGCGTCGCGCAGCGTCACCTCAACCGTCATCCCCTGATCAGGGGACACCGACTTGACCTCGACGTGCTCGGCAAGCTCGAACCGGGGTCGCAGCGAGTCGTCGTCAACGGACACCAGCCGAGCAAAACACAAGTACGCCAGCTTGAAGTCATACGAGGTCGTCGCATAGCGAGGGTCGATGTTCCGTGGCGGCTGTTCAATCAGGACAACCAGTTCGTCTTTTGGAATTTGCTGACGGCGGCATCCCGTCGGTAACCCCAAAAGAATCAGCGACCAAAGCAGCAGCTTTGCGGCAAAAAGACGCAAGCCCCGGCGCGATTTGCTAGTCTGCCGGTATGTTCTTGGTCCCTCTTCACCGTCTGTCTGACGGAAAGCGGAACAGTTTTTGGACTGGACGACGTGCTGCACGCCTCGCTGGCCTTGTGATTGGGCTGTTTGCCGCCCATCCCTGGATGGGTCACGCTACAGCAGGCGCGCTGGACGGGCTAGTTTTCGCACAGGCACCAGTGCCGACGGTCCAACCAGGGACTGCAGCGCCGCCGAATGGACCGCAACCTGGCGGAGTAGCAGCCCCGACGACAGCACAGCCGAGCGCAGTGCCGACAAACCCGGCCCCAGGAACGGCAGCAGCGACCCCGAGCGGACCAGGCATGCCGTCGGAACAGGAAAAGTCGAGCGGCGGTCCGGCCCTGCCCCCGATGTCGATGCCTCCAGGCGATCTAACGCTGCGGAAGAAGTGGCTCGAGCAGAGAATCGAGCAGCTTTTGAACTTGCTGATGCCGGGACGCAATCGGATCGGCATCGCGGTGCTCGATCTCGATAGCGGACAGCTTCTGTATGGGAAAAATGCCGATCTGCCGGTGAACATCGCCTCGAACGTGAAGTTGTTTACGACGGCGGCAGCGCTGACCCTGCTCGGTCCAGAATATCGCTTCAAGACGGTGCTCTATGGCGATCGCGACAAGGCCGACAAGGCGGGCGAGTGGAAAAACCTGTATCTGCGCGGCTATGGAGATCCGTGGTTGTCGACAGAGGATCTGTGGAAACTGACCAATGAACTGACGATCCGAGGGGTCAAGAAGATCAAAGGCGACGTCTTCATCGACGACAGCTTCTTCGACGAACAGCGAGTAGGCCCAGCGTTCGAGCAGAAAAACCAGGACTCGGCCTATCGAGCGCCCCAAGGTGCAGTTTCACTCAACAGCAACGCAATCACCGTCCGCGTGCTGCCCGCAGTGGTCGAGGGACAACCCGCGCGCGTGATTCTCGACCCACCGTCGGCGTACATCGCGCTCGTCAACGAGGCGCGCACAGTTTCCAACGGGCGAACCAGCCTGCTAGTCGATGCCAGCGAGGAAAAAGACTCGGTTCCGGGTCGTGAACGGACGATCGTTCGGGTTCGCGGGACGATCCGCTCCAGTGAGACTTCTGGCATGGATTTCCACAAGCGCGTGGCACATCCCGACCTTTACGCGGGCTCCACGCTGGTTGATTTGCTGACCAGACGAGGAATCCAAGTCGTCGGCAAGGTCAGTCGTGGCACCGCCCCACCCACAGCGACACTGCTCGACACACACTACTCACAGCCGCTCGGTGTGCTGGTACGAGACATCAACAAACGGTCGAACAACTTCACCGCAGAGCAAGTGCTCAAGTCGCTAGGCGCCGATTCATCGGGCAAGCCCGGCTCCTGGCCGAAAGGTCTGCAAGCGGTTAGTCGTTATCTGGAAACGCTCGGCATCATGCCTGGCAAGTACCAGATGGTGAATGGCTCGGGGCTGTTTGATAGCAACCGATTTTCAGCGGTGCAGGTCGTGACGCTTCTGCGTTCGGCGTATCGCGATTTCCGAATCGCTGCGGACTTTGTCGCATCCCTGGCTGTGGCGGGAGCCGATGGAACCATCGCTCATCGCATGGGTGGCACGCCAGCCGATCGCTACGTTCGGGCGAAAACTGGAACGCTCAACGGCGTATCGTGCTTGTCTGGGTACGCGGGAACACCGCTGGGAGCCCAGCAGCCCATCCGTCCGCCGCTGGCGTTTTCGATCCTCGTCAACGAAGTCGATGAAACGAGCATCGCCAAGCGGCTGCAAGATGCGATCGTCGAGGCGCTGGTTGCATTTCACGGCACACCGCTGACGAACGGGCACTGATCTCAGCGACTCGCGGTTCAGCAGGCGCACAAAAAACCAGTGGCGCCCAGGGCGGCTTGGGGATTAGAACGCCAGGTCATGTCTGTCCTCGATCGTCTGCTGCGCGCGCCCCGGGTGCTGCTCGGTGTGACGCTGCTTGTCACGGTGCTCATCTCGCCGCTGTTGCGCCGTCTAAACCTGCACGGAGATCTGCTCGATCTGCTGCCGCGCTCGTCGAAGGCCGCGCAGGCCTTTGCGTCCTACAGCAAGCACATGGTCGCCAGCCAGGAGCTGGTCGTCCTGGTGACGTGCGCGGATCCGGCCAAGCTGACCGAGTTTGCCGAGCAGTATTCGCAGAAGTTGGGCCAGCATCCCGACGTGGCGCAGGTGACGCACCGGATTTCGGGCCAGTCGCTGCGCTATCTGCGTGACCACCTGCTGCTGCTTTTGGATGACGACAACATCGCCGAGCTGGGCCGACGGATTGCGCCCGAAGCACTCACCAAGCGGGCGGCAGAGCTGCGTGGTCTTTTGTCCGCGCCAGGTGGCTCGGCGATGGCCCCAATTGTTACAGCGGACCCGCTCGATCTGATACCGCTTCTGACCAAGCGGCTTGGCACCGGGCTCAAGGTCGATGCGACGTCTGGTTATTTGCGAACAGCCGACGGCACAGCGCTCATCATCAAGGTTCGTCCGCGCTTTGCACCGCTCGAGTGGGAGCGCGACCAGAAGCTGCTCGACGACGCAGCGAATATTGCCAAGTCGCTCGGTGCTGATGTGACCGAATCGGACTTCCGAGCGACGGACAGGCCGAAGATTTCGTTCACTGGCGCCTACGCCTTCCCTCCGTATTTCCGCATGTGGATCGAGAAGGACATGACGCTATCCACGGTGCTGTCGGTTGGAGCCGTGCTGGTGCTGTTTGCTCTGTTTTTCCGTTCCCTGCGAATTTTGCCGTGGGTGCTGCTGCCGCTGTCCCTGGCGGGGATCTGGACCGCGATCGCGGCGGCACTGCTGTTTGGGCGGATTAGCGGCGTATCACTCGCGTTCGCAACGGTTCTGGTTGCGATTGGGATCGACCTGCCGATCCAGCTCTACTCTCGGCTTCGCGAAGAACTGCAGCTCGCCATCGCAGCAGGAAAACCGCACGCCGACGCCGTCCGGCATACAACCGTCTCGATGAGCGGGGCTGCAATCGTGGCGACGCTTGGACCGGCGGCAGTTTTTCTCGCTTGTGGGTTGTCGGATTTCGGTGGACTAAACCAGCTTGGTCTTCTGGCTGGCGTGGGTCTGCTGCTCAACTGCTTGGCGATGCTGACGGTGTTCCCGGCACTGCTCCTGACCTTGCCGCTGCGACTTTGGCACAGCGCCAAGCCAACGACGGTGAAGGAACGCTCGGCGGTTGCAGTGCTTGGAACCTGGCTCGCCTCACGCCCGCGCCCGGTGCTTCTGGTGACCGGCGCACTGCTGGTTCTTTCGCTGCCGCTGATGAGCCGTGTTCGCGTCGCCCATGATCTGCTTAGCATCGATCTTGGCGAGATGCCGCCGGCCCGGACCCAGACAGAGCTGTCGCGGCGGTTTGGCGAACACCAGCGCTTCCTGGTTGCGCTCGTCGAATCAAGCGACCCCGACGAAGCCCTGTATCGCGCCGAGCAGTGGCAGAAGGAAGCGACGCGACTTGTTCAGAACCACACCCTGATCGGCTTCGAGGCCATCGGCACGCTCGCGCCATCGCAGCGAACCCAAACCGAACGCCGTCAGAAGCTAGCCGCGCTTGGGCTCGCCGACGCCAGCCGCAGGCTGCAAGACGCGCTCGAGCAAGCTGGCTTCGACTCCGCTGCCTTTTCTGACTTTCTCAAGGTGTTGTCCCAAGATCCCAATCACATCCCGTCACTCCGGTTGTCAGAGCTTGCCGAAAGTGAGCTGGGATTCTTGGTCCGCAGCCACGTTGCCGAAGTGCCGGGCCCACAGCCACGACGAATGGTTGCCGTCTATCTGTTCGCACCAGCCGACGAGCGAATCACGCAGACCGTGGCTGAACTGCAACAAGTCGCCGATGGCCCGCTGGGTGGAAACATCACTGGAATGCCACTTCTCGAAGCCCAGCTCCGCAACCTGCTTGAGCGCGATCTGCTGAAGATCACCCTGGCATCGCTCGCGTTGGTGACGGGCCTGCTGGTCATCTACTACCGCAAGCTGCGTCCGGTGCTGGCCGTGCTCCTGCCGCTCTCGCTCGCGTGGGCGCTGTTTGGAGCCAGCTTGGTCGTCCTCGGAATGCCGATTCATTTATATAACTTACTGGCGGTTCCGCTGGTGATTGGATACGGCATCGATGATCACATCTTCCTGGTCCACCGCTATCAGACCAGCCGAGACATGCGCACTTCGATGATGACGGCGGGACGAGCGATCGTGCTCACCACGTTGTCGACGGTGGCCGGGTTTCTGGCTCTACTCATCGCTCACTTTCCGGGGCTGCGGCAGTTTGGGATTAGTGGCGCTTTGGCGGTGCTTTTCTGCCTGATTGCGGCGCTCATGATTCTTCCGGCACTTCTCGCCCTGCTTTGGCCGCAAACCGAGGCCGACCGCTAGCGCCAAAAAAAACGACCCAAGTCCGCGCAATCACACAACTTTTCAGCACCCCAGCCGACAAGGCTTCACCATGTCGAATCAGCTTTGGGTATCGTGGTTCTGTGCTGCAGCGTGTTTTTTTGTTGTGGTGTCTGCTCGTCCTGCTGGGCCATCCGGCGCTCGCAGCCGAGCTTTCTGTGATGTCGATCTCGGTGGGGCAAGGCGATGCAGCCCTGATCGTCTCGCCGACAGGGAAGACTGTCCTGGTCGATGGTGGGCCGCCAGAAGGCACGGAGCGACTGCTCCAGACGCTCAAGCGTCGCCAAGTAAGCAGTCTCGATCTCATCATTTTGACGCACCCTCACCTCGATCACCTGGGCGGACTGTCGCAGGTCGTTTCGCAGCTGCCGGTGCGGACGTTTCTCGATGCGGGCTATCCGAGCACGTCGCCCCCGTACACCGCCCTGCTGAAACTTCTGGCCGACAAAGGCATCGCGGTAAAAAACGCGACGGCAGGACGGAATATCGACATTGGGGACGGCGCGACACTGACCCTGCTTGGACCGCCGAGCCCGTTTCTGGCCAATACGCGCTCCGACGTAAATGCCAACTCGGTGGTGGTCCGGCTGGCATGGCGAGGACGCACTGCACTCCTGACGGGCGATTCAGAGCCCGAAACCGAGCAGTATCTTCTCGGCCCACGTCCCCAGGGACAGCCAGACCTTCGCGCCGAGCTTCTGAAGGTCGCCCACCACGGCGGTCGCTATTCTTCGACGGAAGCGTTCCTGCGCGCGGTGTCACCGAAGCTGGCCTTCATTTCGGTGGGACCAGGCAACGACTACGGGCACCCAACGGCAGACGCAATGGGTCGAATTGCAGCGGTCGGCGCCACGATCTATCGCACCGATCTGCAAGGCGATCTGACAGCGGTGAGCAACGACGGTCAGCCGTGGACTGTGAAAATCGAGGCAGCACCGCCAGTGACCAAACAGCGTCATGGACAAGGCTCGCCAACGCCCAACTCGACGCCACCCAGCCCGCCAACGCCGGTCCCCGCCACAGCCCCAGAAGAAGGGTATGCTGCGAGCAGCAACTCGAAGGTTTTTCACAAGAAAAGCTGCCCGTCAGTCGCACGAATCTTTCCAACCAATCGGGTCAGCTATCCAACCCGAGCAGCGGCGATGCAGAGCGGACGACAGCCATCAGGAGACTGCAAGCCATGAGTGGACCGGAGGCGCCCGCCAACGATCTGGCGTATGTCGACTCGATTGAGTCGGGACTGGCCAAGCTGCTTTTGCGAGATGAGAACGGGGACTGGAAAGCCTATCTGCTCCCAGCCTCAGTGTTGCCGAAGCAATCGCGGGAAGGGATGTGGCTACGGCTGACCTTTGAGCCCAGCGCCCCGCCAAGCGACCAGGCCAGCGAACAGATTCGGAAGAACCTGTCGGCCAAAGACGATGGTGGAGATTTCTCGTTGTAGCTATTCCTCGGTCCGCGGAGTGACGCTGCTTGGACCGTCTTCAGAAGCGGTAACCGGCGTTTGCGAGCTCGGCGTCTCACTGCCCTGCCCTTCGTCCAGAACAGCCATCGCAATCACCAGCGCTCGGCGCACTCGATTTAGCTGATCTTCGTCGGACACAAGACGCTGGTATGCGCGCTGGACCTGCTGCTCGAGTGTGGCAATCTCTGCCGACATCTCGCTCTCGCGCCGCTTCGCCGTCTGCAGATCGCCACGGACCGTCTCTAGCTCCGACTTGGCCTCGTCAAAGCGAATCCGCAGGCTGCCCAGACTCGATTCCGTCGCCGCATATCGACCGCGCAGCTCACCAAGCTGCTGCTCAAGCGTCGCGACCTGCCGACCCAGAACATCTCGCTCGCTTGCCAGGAGCTGCTGTAGTTGTTCGTACTGTAGTTGCATCCGGGCTTTCGTCGCAGCAAGCTCACCCGTCGAGGTCTGCTCGGCCTCGCGGAGCTTGGTGGCTTGCTCGGCGCGCAACTGATCGAGCTTCTGGTTCACTTCTGCGGTCTGCAGCGCCAGCTCATCCCGGTGAGCCTGACGGAGCGTTGAGAGAGCCGCCTGGTGGGTCGCGGCAAGAGACGCGAGTGCCTGTTCTTTGGCCTTTTCGCCAAGCTCGCGCGATTCCGCCGCGGCCCGATCGACCTTGGCGGCCCAGTCCTGCGCTAGCTGCGACAACAGGGCTGCGTGATCGCTTGCCTGCTTGCCCAGCTGCGATTCCAGCGTTGCAATCTGGTCACGCAGAGACGACAGGACCGAGTCTCTCTCGCTGGCAAGCTTTTGCAGCTTCTCATTGTTTGTCCGCTGCTCATTCTCAAGCGCCGACTCAGCGGTGGCGATCTGCTCTGCCATGCGCTGCTGATAGGTCGCTTCCAGCTGCGCCTGCGCTTCCCTGGCCTGGGTCTCGAAGTCTCGCTGGCGCGTCGCCGCCTGCGCTCGTTCGCTCGCCAGTATGGCCTCCAAATCAGCCTTCTGCCGAGCCAGCGCCGACTCAGCCGCAGTCCGCTGCTCAATCAGTGCAGCCTTCGCTTCCGATTCGATCCGCTCTCGCTCGCTGACAAGCTCGGCCACTCGCTTTTCGTGCTGCCCGATGAGCTGCTGTTTTTCCTCGGCAAATTCGCCCAGCAGCCGACTGGCCTCGCCCTCGAGCCGCTTCCGCAGCGTCGCAATCTCGTCGTCGGAACGCTGCTGCTTCTTCTGTGCGTCTTCGAGCCGCCCTTTTAGGCTCTTTTCCCTCTCGAGGAACTTTTCTCGGTCGACGGACACAGCATCGAGCTTTTCTTGCAGGCCAAGCTGTTCTCGTTCGAAGCCGAGCAGCCGTTCTTCCA
The DNA here is from genome assembly GCA_964437195.1 of uncultured Myxococcales bacterium. Lineage (GTDB taxonomy): Bacteria > Myxococcota_A > Polyangia > Palsa-1104 > JAEUJZ01 > JAEUKA01. The sequence continues at coordinate 12,185 of CAYTGC010000103.1, forward strand.
GCTCGCGACGTTTGTGCTCTTGCTCGCGCGCTTTTTCTCGCGAATCCAGCACCTGCCGTTCCTTGAAGTCGACCGAGTCGCGCAGATCGAGGATTTCTTTGTCCTTCTTGTTGATGATTTCGCGAAGGTTGATCACCTCGCGATCTCTCATCAGCGCCGCACTCTGCCCCTTTTGCTGGCGCGCTTCGTCGAGTTCAGCGCGCTCCTCCGCAAGCCGGGTCCGCTCGTCTTCCAGGCGCTTTTGCTGCTCCGCAACTTGGGCCTCGGAATCCGTCAACCGTCGCTGTTCATCGCCAAGCCTGGTTCGTTCCATCGCCAGCAGCGACTTTTCCGACTCCAGCTTGCGCAGTTCGATTTGCAGGGTCTCTTTTTCCCCCAGAAACGCCGCCCGGTCTCCGTCGCGACCCGACTGCTCTGCTGCCATGCGATCGAAGCTGGCAAGGAGCTGATCACGTTCTCGAATGAGCTTCTCGCGATCGGCATTCCAGCGAGCCTCTGCTTCCGCCAGCATCGACGGCTCGACCGCTTTGCTTTGCCAAAGCTCACGTTCGGCAGACAGCGCATTGCGCTCCATCAGCAGCTGATTGCGCTCAGCCACGAGGCCATCCCGCTCGCTCATCGCTTTGGACTGATCGCGCTGGAGGTCGGTCCGTTCCTTTTGCAGCCGATCGCGCTCGCTAAACAGAAAGTCACGCTCAGAGGCCAGTTGATCGCGCTGCTCGTGCCAGTAGGCCGACTGAGCAAGCGCATCTTGCAGCCGCTTTTGCGCCACATCGAGTGCCTGCTGAAGCGAACGAACATCGGGAGCAGATCCGTCCCCACCGCCATCAATTGCGATCAGCTTGGTGGGACCATCCGTACCCGCTTCCGTCGCAGCGGCACCGGGTGCAGGCCGTTCGGAAGCACTTGCCGTCAAGCCCGGTAACTTCACGTCCGCCGCAGCGCGACTCCCGGATGTTGCGCTCCGAGCAGCGATGGGCTCGGGGCCACCGAGCGCAGCAAAGGCCGACTCCGTCTCTTGATCGAAGTCATCGTCGGCATCCCCGAAAGGCCGACTGCCTGACTGCGCCCCACCGCCGACTGTCTCCTCCTCCACGATCGCATCATCGACTGACAGTTCCTCGATGGAAGTCTCGTCGAGAGATTCTTCCTCTTCGGCTTGCACAAGGCCGATCAGCGCGTTTACTCGTCGCAGAAGCTCGTCGATGCTGTAGGGCTTTAGCAGATAGTCGTCGGCTCGCGTGCGCAGCTTGCGGTGATCTTCGATGTCTTTGTCCGTCGCTTCCGCCGACGTGACAATCATCGGAATCGAGCCGTACTGGGCTGTCTTTTTGATGCGATTGCACAGCGCCCAGCCGAGCCGTTTCGGATCGATGCAAAGAACGATCAGCTCGGGAAATAACTGCGGCCCAGAGAGAAGGTCATTGCCGTCGGCAAACAGCTGAACCTTGAAGTGATAGTTGGCGAGAACAGCACGCAGCCGTTCGCTCAATACCGGATCGTTGTCGATGATGAGCACCAAGCGTTCGGCTCTGACCTTGCTCATGTTCACCCCTTCGGTTTGCCCTCTCGGGCCATCCATGCTTCCTATCACAGAGTGACCGGCGCTGGGCAGTCGAAACTTGTCGAGTCAACACAAGCGATGTGTAGGCTGGTCGAAGAAGTATGTCGTCGTGGGGGGAAGCAGGTCAGCCCAGTCCGACCTACTTGCTCTCACGGTAGGGATCAAACGGGGTTTCTTGTCCACGCTCGCGGCGAAACTCGGACAGCTCTTCGCTGGTGAAAGCGTCGGGGCTTCCCGAAGGAAGGTACGTTCGGACGAAGTCTTCGACGGCGTTACGGCCTTTTTTCCCGAGTACGTCCTCTTTGGAGTCAGAGCAGTCTGCCCATTTTTCGTACAGCTCGCGACGTCGCGCAGCGGCAGAACGACCGCTGTTCCAGATGCCGTGCAGCTCACGCGAAAAGCTCGCCAAGGCAGAATCCCGTCGCTCCTGAATCGATCGCTTGCGAAGATCGGTGCGCAGCTTGTCCGAAAACTCGAGGAAGCGTCGCTTTTCCGCGTGATATGGATCCTGTTTCGCTCCGCGCATCGCCAGCTCCGTCAGGTCGAAGCTAAACGTCCCGCCCTTCTGAAAACCGATCGGAAACCGGTTCTCGAAGTCGATCGACCCGTCGCTCTTGATGTGGGCGATGAAGTTCTTGGTCTCTGACTTGTAGCCACCGTCTTTGTCGGCCAGCAGCACAAAGTCTGGCTCTTTCTTTTCCTCGAGGCGTTCGTCTTTGAACAGCCGATCGGGCCCCTTGGGGATGGGCGCCCCAGCAGCGGGTCCACCAACCACACCACCGAGGCTCTTCGGAAACAGCACCAGCGGACCTTTCGGTAGCCCCGTGGGACCCGTCTCCCCGGGCGGCATTGGAGGCTGAACTGGAACGGAAATCGCCGAGCTGCCACTTGCCACATTTTCTGGTCGCTGAACCGGCTGGAGTTCACGAGGCAGTGGCGTCGGACGCTGCGGCTGAACGGCCACCGGCGCCACCGGCGTCGGAACAGGGGGTGGAGTCTCGACCTTGTCTGGCTCTTGCGGCGGTGGCGGTTTGCGAACCACGACATCGACGATGATCGGCCCGGTCTTGCGCGGCCCGAGCGGCAGGGGATGGTGATATGCGTAAACGGCCAACCCAGCATGTAGCCCTACTGCGATGAGCACTGCACTGCTCATTCGAGCGGCCAGCGGATCTGCGGTTCGTGCCCGCTTTGCCGAGGCTACGGTGGCCAAATCGTTCTGTCTTCTGCTCATCGTACGCGTACTATCGCCAACTATTACATAGCTTTTGCTGCGACGCAGCATTCACGGTGGGGCAGCGGTCCACTTTGGGCAGCAACGATCGCATGCTCAGGTGGAACCGGACGGGGAAGGTTGGTCAGTGGAGTGCCGCGACAGCGGTGGAAGCAGTGTTCAGTCCCGCTGGGGACCGGGCTACTTCTTCTTACCGCACTTGATCGTGATGTCTTTGTTTTCGACCGGCGTGTAGTCAAACTCGTTGGGCTTGCAGCCCGGAGTGGCGATGGAGAAGTGGCTCTTGGTGTCGCTCTTCTCGATCTCTTCCTCGAAGCTCGCCTTGTTGCCAATGGCGCTGCCGTCACGCTTGAGGACGATGGGCTTGTTCGCCGTCACTTTGAGCTTAAACTTCGGCTTTTCCTTGGGCGGCTCGGGAGTCGGCTTGGGCTTCGGCTTTTCAACGACAGGTGGCGGTGTATCCACATCCTTGTTGTTGGTCAACACGTAGCGATAGACCAGCGCACCAATAGGCGCCAAGAGCGCGAGCACGAACGCCAAGATGAAGAGGGCACGACGGCTTTTCTTCGGTTCGCTGGCAACGCCCGACGAAGACGCATGGGGGGCCGTCTGATCAGAGGCGACACCAGGCTGCGACATCCCGGGCGGCATCGAACCAGGCCCTGGCCGTCCGTAGGGCTGGAGCTGTGGCTGCGACTGACCAATCGCTGGAGTCTGGGACAGCGACATGGCACGCTGCTGCTCCATCATCTGCGCCGGTGGCGGACCCATGTCCTGCCCCGGATCGACCAGGACGGTCCGCTTGTCAGCCAGATCATCGTCCTGATCGAGGCTAATCATCCCGCCGCCACCCCGCTGCTGACCGGGTCGAGACGCCGGAATTCCAACCCCTGTCTGACGGCCTGGGCTGCTCGCTGGACGCCCTTGTGGCTGCCCAGGTGCGTTCGTTCGACGATAGTGACCCGACGCCGCCGGCTGATCGTTCAGCGTCATCGGGTCTTCTTCTTCCTCGTCGTCAACCCGATAGACCTGACCGTTTTTGCGAATCTCGCGGATCTGGATCAGCACTTCGTTGGCGTCGGCAGGCCGCTTGTTGCGATCCCGCTCGAGCATGCGCGCCAAAAAGGCATCCATTTGCTCGCTAAAGTTCTTGTTCGGCGCGATCGCGGACAGCTTTGGCGACTCCTTGCGAAGCCGTTGCGCCAACACTTCCATGCCGTCTTCACCGGTAAACGGCGCGCGCCCAGCAATCATCTCAAACAGCAGCAGGCCCAGCGCGTACACGTCGCAGCGCGAGTCGATCGGCTGAATCCCGAGCGCCTGCTCGGGCGCCATATACCGAGGCGTACCCAGCCGCAGCTCGGGCCGCGTCAGCTGATCTTCCGGCGCGGAAGTACCGGGATCGAGCAGCTTGGCCAGTCCGAAGTCGAGGACTTTGACCACTTCGCCCGCCGCGTCGAACTTGGCGATAAAAATGTTGTCCGGTTTGAGGTCGCGGTGAACAACACCGACTTTGTGCGCCGCGCCGAGTGCACCAGCCATCGATTCAAACGCATCGAGGGCTTGGTCCACCGTAAAGGCGGGTTCGCGACGGAGCCGCTGACGAAGAGTCTCCCCAGCGAGAAACTCCATCGCCAGGTAGAGGATTCCGTCATCTTCTCCGAAGTCGAAGATGGTGATGGCGTTGGGGTGGTTGATGAGGCTGGCGGCCTTCGCTTCGCGCTTAAAGCGCTCGGTGACGCCTTCCTGTCCCGCCAGGTCCACCCGCAAGACCTTGATTGCGATCTCGCGGTTGATCGGCGCTTGGATGGCCTTGTAGACGTGGCCCATCCCACCAGAGCCGATAGCCGACTTGATCGTATACCGTCCGCCGATTGTTTTCCCAATCAGCGAGGACGCATTCGCTTTCCCTTGAGCAGCTTCGCCGGCCATCCTGATGCCAAAG
>CAYTGC010000104.1:0-16828 GCA_964437195.1 uncultured Myxococcales bacterium
GATGCGCCCGTCTCAGCCCAGCCGAAAAGCAGGCGTTGGGCCAGCTGGGCGGTCTGACGGCGCCAGCCAAGTCGGTGGGCGCATCGCTTCGACAAGAGAAGCACGTCGCTTGCAGGCCGACGCGGCGAGGCTCGATGGAAAGGCGATTCTGCTCACATGAAGGAGTTGGGGCGGCGCGGAGGAATGCCAAGAAAGCAGCGGCCACCGCGACGAGGGCGGCAATGCTACGCCCGAATCAAGCCGAGCAGGACTCGGTGCCCGTCCGTGCGTAGCCTGGCGAGGATTCGCACAACTGTCGGTTCAGGGTTCGATCCATGCAGAACGTCCGTGACCGCTTTGCCTTCGACTGACTCCTGTTTGGCCTTGTGACGGGTGGTGGCCAGGGAGGCATGGCAGAGCGCAGACGCAACTTTGTGAGACCCGGACGGCGAGTAGATGTTGGAAATGGAAGTGGCCGGTCCCGAACGGGGACGTAATGACAGCGAAGTGAAGTCTCTCTGCTCATCTGTAGACCCCTCGGGCGGTGGACGAAGAAAAAGAGCGCTGCTCTGAAAGCATCGCAGACAAAGGACGGTTGCTCGTGATACGAGCGACGCATGGTTCAGCTCGCGTCCCGGCACGATACCTCTTTGAATCAGCCGTCTCCGGCCTTGCCAAGGGTGGGCATGTTGGCCCGGTTGCGCAATCGGCTTGGACTCGTTGCTGCGGTGACGCCGTTTGACAGCAGAACCACTGAGGGCATCCTTCATCTGGTTCGTGTCGAGTATACGGCTGGGGACGGTTCGCCGGAAGATACGGTGATTTGGGAGCGAGAGTACGGGGCGTCATTGGTGGAACCAACGCTCCTGCCTCAGGTCAGCGAGCAAGAACCAATGCCGGAGGCCGACTTTGACGCATTGGTATGGGGTGCCCGATGGAGCGCGCTGGCACCGCTACTGTCACCTGATGGCGCCGGCGGCATCGCTAGCGTGCCCATCGCCTCGCCACTCTTCGGGGCGGTGCAGGTTGAGGACTTTCAGCTTGAGCCTCTTTTGCGGGCACTCCAAATGCCGCGTGTTTCGTTATTGCTCGCTGATGATGTGGGTCTTGGCAAAACCATCGAAGCCGGCCTGATTCTCTCTGAACTCATCATCCGCCGTCGCATTCGGCGCGTGCTCATTCTTTGTCCAGCAGCGCTGCGCTACCAGTGGCAGCAAGAGATGCGCGACAAATTCTCGCTGAGCTTCGATCAGATCGACCGGGCCGAGACCCATGCTCTTCAGAAACGGCTCGGGCTCGATGTCAATCCGTTCCGCACCTACCAGCGCATCATTACGTCCTACCACTACTTGCGGCAGCCTGATGTCCTAGAGCAGTTTGTCTCCATCTGTCGAAACCAAACCAAGGACTCCTACGAGCTGCCCTGGGATTTGCTTATTGTCGACGAGGCACATAACTTGATGCCCTCGAATTTCGGTGACGACAGCGAGCTCTCCAAGATGCTTCGAACCATCAGCCCATGGTTTGAGCACAAGCTGTTCTTGACCGCGACGCCACACAACGGACATACGCGTTGCTTCTCTGGCCTTTTGGAGCAGCTGGACCCGGTTCGATTCACTCAGGTACCGGACTTCTCGGCCGCCGAGCGGCAACGGATCGAGCACACCGTTGTGCGTCGGCTAAAAAGTGAGATCAATCAGCTCGATGCCGATCACAAACGCCCTCGTCGTTTCGCGGAACGATTCTTAGACCCGCAGCCGCTCTTCTTCGGGAAAGGAGAGCGAGCGTTGCACGCTGCCTTTCAGGCATTTCGCCAAGCAGTGAAGGCTGAGATCACATCTCGACGAAACACGGAGCGCACAGCAGGCGCATTTGCCATTGAAGTACTCAATAAGCGTCTGCTTTCCTGTCCTCATACCTTCGCAGAGTCGTGGTTTCGCTTGAAGCAGGGGCTGTTGGCGCAGACGGAGGCAACAGCCCACGACGTGGACCTCGCACGAAGAAGCACGGAAGAGGATATTGAGGACGATCTGGAGCGCGAGGGACGCGCCCGCCATGCCGTTCGTACGGTTGGTGCATGGCTTCGGCCATTGGCTGATGTACTTGCCCGCCCGATCCAGCAAGTGGACGAAGCCGTGGCCAAGCTGGGACTACACGCCCCAGAAGATGCCGATAACCCCAGCCTGGGAAGGCCGAAGGAAGATGCTCGCTTTGATCGGTTGCTCGACCTTCTACGCAAGAAGATCAGGCGAGGCGATCAATGGGCATCTGACGAGCGGATCATCATTTTCACCGAGTACAAGACGACGCTTGACTATCTGGAGCAGCGCCTACGCGAGAGTTTCAAGGATCAAGGGCAGGCTGTGCGCGTCTTGTTTGGTGGGGGGCACGGACTGAGTGACAAAAAGGCCGACCGCGAGAAGATCAAGCAAGCGTTCAACAACGCCGCTGATCCGGTGAGGGTGTTGGTGGCGACCGATGCAGCATCTGAGGGCCTCAACCTTCAGGAGTCAGCGCGCTATCTGCTCCACTACGAAATACCTTGGAACCCGTCCCGGCTGGAGCAGCGCAACGGACGTCTCGACCGACATGGACAAGCTCGCGATGTGAGCATTTTCCACTTCACCAGTGAGGAAGATGCCGACCTCCAGTTCCTTGGGCATGTCGTCAAGAAGGTCCATGCTATCCGTGAAGATCTTGGATCCATGGGCGAGGTCTTCGATGCGGCGTTCCAACGCCGCTTTGACGATGAAGAGGACTGCGACCGAGTGGCACAGACACTCGACCTTGAGGTTGAAGCTCGCAAAGGCCGCGCTGCGCTGCCGCGTCGACCAATGGGCGATGAAAGTTCACAGGCATTCGAGAGGCTTCTGTCTCTTCGCCGTGACATAGATTTGTCTCCGGTCAATCTCCATCGCTCACTCGAGGTCGCACTCGGCCTGCGCATGGGACATCCCCGGATGACCGGACCCGATTCCCATGGACGAATGCAGCTAAATGCTCCGCTGCCACATTTGTGGAAGTCCCTCATTGACGATTGTCTGCGCCTTCCGCTGAACAGCGCTCAGCCGGGGGCTCTCCCCCACCTGATCTTCGACCCGCAACATTTCGTAGAAACCACGAATGGACGCCCCGTCTTCCGTCCTGCCCAGGACACCGTCCTGCTTCACCTTGGCCACCCCATTTTTCAGAAGGCACTTGCTACCTTTGCACGGGCTCGCTTTCCCGGGGCCAAGGACGAGCTCGACATCAGCCGCTGGACCGTCCGAATGGTCCCTCGTACGGAGCTTCCTCCGAATGCCGATGCGCTGCTGCTCCTGACTGTTGAGGAATTGGCGGTCAACGAACTGCGTGAGGCCATTCACCACTGGGTACGGACGCTCCGATTCCCCATCCAGGGTGGCGAACTGCAGCCCGCGCTACCGTATCTGGCCCCCGCTGCCGACCGCTGCGTACCCGGTGAGCCAGGGCGTCTACTCGCCAGCCGTGAAGCTGTTGGTGCCGCTCAATCAATCTGGATCGAAGTCGAACGAGACGTACCGCAACATCTACGCGCACACACAAAAACCATTTCGGCACAGATGCAAAAGCTCCTCAGGGAACAGTCCTCCGTATCTCTTAGGGAAGAGCGCGAGCGGTTCCGGAACCGATTGAAAGAGGTAGAGCGCGCCATGAGCGAGACGAGCATTGAGCGACTACGCAAGGAACGGGATCGCCTTGTGGAGGAAATGCGTCAAGGGGAGCTGTTCGCCATCGACAACCGTGCGCAAAAGGCAGAGCTCCTCGATCTGGAAGCCGAGCTCTCCCGTCGCACGAGCCACTATAAAGACTTGATCGAACTGCTCGAAAAAGAGCAAGTGCGAGTGCTGGAACATATTCTGCCGCGTCGCTATACCTTGCATGGTCACGTCCAGGTATTCCCTGTTGCGATTGAAATCCGCCTGCCGGAGGCCCGATCGTGAGCTTCGCTGAAATCCTCGATCGATTCCCTTGGTGGGCCGCTCTCAAGCATGGGGGTCTGCTGATCGCTCCGTCCAAGCTCGGGCTCTACTTTTCTGAGAGTCTACCAAACGTCCCGGCTGGCTCCATCGAGCGGCTCCGCCGTGACGTGGTCAGAGTCCAGAACGGGGACAGTGTGCAGATAGGAGAGCTTCTGGACACCGTGCTAGAGGAACTGTTGCTGTTCGACAAGCAGCAGTGGCACAAAGGTAGCGCGGTAGATGCGAGTTGGTCGCTTCGCGGCATCGCAGGCACATCCATCAAGCCGCGTCGGATCTGGCTAGGACACAATGGGACCGTGCTGCCAGTCTTTGTGGATCTGATCGGCACGGGCGAGGAGCGGACCGGAAGCGGAGGGCGTGACGCGACCGGCGGTGTGCGGCTCGGCATCGGGCGAAGCAAACGGACGGTTGCGCAGGTCATCGAGTGGCTGCGAGGCAAGAACCTCAAGGTTGCGATTTGCACAAACGGTCGTCAGTGGCGTCTGATCCATGCAGGCAGTGACTACGACGCGTTTTGTGAATGGGACATTGACCTGTGGTTCGAGGAAGGACGAGCCTCTCTGCAAGTCGATGCCCTGCGCATCCTTCTGGGCCGCGATGCCCTGGTTCCGGTCAAGGACGGAGCGTCGTCCCGTTTGGTAGCGGCGATCTTGGCCTCCCGCAAGGGGCAGGCCGAGTTGTCGACTGAACTGGGCGAGCGAGTCCGACGCGCTGTTGAGGTACTGATCCAGGCATCCAACCCGGTCCTTGATGGGCTGGAAAAGGCTGGCCCGCTTCGCGTTGGGGAGCGGGATATCTACATCGCAGCCACTCGGTTGATTATGCGCTGCGTGGTCATTCTGTTCGCTGAGGCCCGTGGGTTATTGCCACGTGATAATCCCATCTATCATCAAAGCTACGGACTTCAGGGGCTGAGGGAACAGCTTGACCGTCTGGCTGGGGGCCGTGCTGAAGAGCGACTTCGGCACAATCATAGCTCCTGGCCCCGCTTGATATCACTGTTCCGGCTGGTGTATTCCGGCTGTGCCCACGAAGGACTCCCGGTGCCTCGTTATGGTGGGGGTCTGTTTCTGCCGGGTGAAGCCAACTCTCACGACCCGATTCTCCGGGCACTTGCAGCGTTCGAGCACCCGTCAAACAGTCCCAGTGATTCCATCGTCCACCTCATCCTAGAGCTACTGTGTCGCAGCCGCGTCAAAGTGCAGAAGGGACGGGGCAGCATCTGGGTCGAAGCACCAGTCGACTTCTCCGATCTGTCTTCGGAGTACATCGGCATCCTGTACGAAGGCTTGCTCGACTTCGAGCTACGGCGGGCACCCAAGAATGAACAGGAACACGACATGATGGTGTTCCTAAACATCGGCGACCAGCCCGTGCTGCCGTTCTCAAAGCACCTCGACAGCATGACCGAGCAAGACATGAAGGGTCTGCTGGACAAGCTGAAGAAGAGCACCAAGAAGATTGATGCTAGCGAAGGCGAAGAAGAAGAGGATGCCGAAGAGGCTGCCGAAACGACAGAGTCCGCAGAGGAAGAATCCGACGAGTCCTCGGAGTTCTCAGAGTCGCCAGACGAACCAATCGCTGATGCTGACAGTCCTTCAGTCAGTCTCGCGCACGGAGATGAAGCGCGGGTGTGGCGCGAACGGGCCCAGCTCTGGGCGGAGAAGGCGGTCAAAGCCGCAGGTCTCGTCAAATATCCGCGCAAAAAGGACAGCGACCCGCGAGTTCGAGAACAATACAATCGGGATGTCCAGACCCAAGCCCGAGCCCTGCTGAAACGCATCGTTCTTCCAGGAGAGTGGTATCTGGTTCGCTGGGGAGGAACCCGCAAAGGCACTGGCACGTTCTACACCCGGCCCCAGCTTGCCGGTCCGACGGCGCGGCGCACACTGCAACCTCTCACCCATCAGCCTGCGGCCGAAGTTCATGATGAAAAGACGGGTCTGACAACGGTTACAGAGTGGCATCCGAAGACGCCCGAGCAGATTCTGTCCGTCAAGGTCTGTGACCCGGCGATGGGGTCTGGATCCTTCCTGATCTCGGCTCTGCGTGCTTTGCTCGATGCCCTGGTGCAGAGCCTGTATGCCCACGGCCGATTCGTCCAAAATGAAGAGCGTACGATCTGTCGTCTTGCCGATGGCTTGCCTGATGAGCATCCATCGCAGGAGACGTTGCCGATTCCTACTGACCATCCGGAGTTTGAGGAACGGCTGCGGGCTCGGCTAAAGCGACATCTGGTCGAGAAGTGTATCTATGGTGTCGACCTTGACCCGTTGGCTGTCGAGCTGGCCCGGATGGCGCTCTGGGTCGAGACCATGGACCGTCGGCTCCCGTTTGGCTTTCTGGACCACAAACTAAAGTGTGGTAACGCGCTGGTCGGCTGCTGGTTTGACCGCTTTCAGGACTACCCGGCACGGGCTTGGGAACGAGAGGGCGGCGACAAAACTCACAACCGCTTCGTTCACCACTACCGGGAAGTGACCGACAAGAAGAACCAAGTCAAAAAGCATGGCGACAAGTGGACGTACGAGATCAAGGAGTTCCGCGATGAAGTGGTTCGTCCCGATCTCAAGGCCCTGTTGGAGTCGTACCTGAGTGCGCAGGCTGGCCAAGCCGTCATGCCGCTGCCAGGGATCATTCAGGAGCCCGTTCGTCTGCATGACGAGGCCTTGGCCGTGTTCGAGCAGATCCATCAGCTCAGCGTGCATCTGACCGAGGAGCGAGAGGCTCTGTATCGCGAGAAGGTACAGGACAACCCAGCCTTTCAGCGGCTGAAACTGGCCTTCGATACCTGGTGCGCGCTGTGGTTCTGGCCCGTTGAGCAGCTTGAACTGGCACCGTTGCCTCGCGATTTCCTGGATCCAGATGAAGACGCGCTGCAGGTGGCGCGACAGTTGGCAGGACAGCATCGTTTCTTCCACTGGGAGCTGGAGTTTCCAGACGTCTTCGCCAAGCCGAACAGTGGCTTCGATGCCGTCATCGGCAACCCGCCGTGGGAAATTCAGAAGCCGAACTCGATGGAGTTCTTTTCGAACCTCGATCCGCTCTACCGGACCTATGGAAAGCAGGAAGCGCTTCAGCATCAGGATGAGTACTTCACGCGCTCCTCAGAGGATGAGCGAGACTGGATCCGCTACTGCGCACGAATGAAGGCGATGTCGAACTGGACCCGCTACTCAGGGTTCCCGTTTGGAATGCCGGTAGCGACGGAAAAAGATTATGACTTTTGGTCCTTCAGTTCCGGCAAGAACGCCAAAAAGGACAACCTACGCCTGCATCAGGCCTGGCAGAAACACCGCGAAAGGCACAGCGAAGGACTGCGGTATGCGGACCCCGAACACCCTTTCCGTCACCAGGGCTCTGCCGACATCAACACCTACAAGATGTTTCTGGAAGCAGCCCATGCTCTGAGTCGGACAGGAGGCCGCTTTGGCTTCATCGTTCCATCGGGCATCTATACCGACAAGGGAGCCTTCGAACTGCGGCTATTGTTGCTTGGGCAGTGCCAGTGGACGCATCTGTACGCATTTCAGAATGAACGGTTCGTGTTCAGCAACATCCATCACAGTTTCAAGATGGTGATCCTGCTCGCTCAAAAAGGCGGCGTGACAGAGACGATCCGCACACGTTTCCGACTGGGACCTGGCGACTCTCCGGAGATCCATGAGGCCGAGCGAGACATCGAGCAGGAAGACAGTTATATGCCCCTCCGCGCGGACAGCATCCCACGATTCAGCCCCAGCTCTTCTGCGCTGCTGGAGATTGTGAGCAATCAGGATCTGCGAGTCTTGGAGAAACTGTATCAAAACGGTGTACCGCTGGGAGATCAGTCGCCCGAAGGTTGGCAAATTCAGTACGCGACCGAATTTCACATGACGAACGACTCCAGACTCTTCCTCACGCGGACAAAGTGGGAAGAACGTGGGTATAAGTCTAACGAATATGGATTATGGATTGGTCCTGATGGCGATGTTTCACTACCACTGCATCAAGGGATTATGATTCAAAGCTTTGACCACGCGGCCAAAGCATGGATCAGCGGAACAGGTCTTAAGGCCAAGTGGGAGGAGATCCCATTTTCAGCCAAATTAGCTAGCCCGCAGTACCTGATTTCATTTGAAAATTATTGTACTTCAGAGAAGACGCAAAGAGGGTGGAAAGTTGCATATCGACCAATTGCGCGAACCACAGATACTCGGACATTGATTAGCGTGGCATTAACTAACTCACCGGCTGGCAATAGTCTCTTTTTTCTGATCCCTAGACAAAGTCAAGGAGGAGAAGCATTAATGATTTCCGCCGTGCTTAATGGCTTTGTCTATGATTATCAGATGCGAATGCGTCTTGGAGGAACTAATTTGAGCTGGTTTGTTATTGAAGACATGCCACTGATTGCCAAAAACAAGATTCGCTCGACGACGATTGCTAGGCTGGCCCTCATGTTGACAGGCGGAACGCCGCGTTATGCTTCAGCTTGGCATGACATGCGAGAATCAGATACATGGTTGTCGGCGTGGCCCTGGCGACGACTATGGGCGATCACTCCGCATGAACGACTTCGTTTGCGATCGATTCTTGATGCGGCGGTCGCTGATCTGTATGGGCTTGATATTGAAGATTTTGCCTGGATTCTGCGTGACTGTGACCATCCAATAGCGAAGGTCTGTGACAAACCATTCTCGCGCACTCTGGACCCGAAAGGATTCTGGCGAGTCGATAAAGAAATGGACCCGGAGCTGCGGCATACGGTGCTGTCGTTGGTCGCGTTTCATGATCTCAAGCGGCTGGGACTGAAAGCATTCCTGGAACAGAACGATGGGGAGGGCTGGATGTTGCCCGAGACGCTGCGTCTTGCCGACTACGGACTCGGTCATGATGATCGAGCCCAAGAGCCGCAGCCGGTCGCCTCTCGGCTGGGTACTCGCTTCCTCGATTGGCAGCTCAGCCAGGGGGTGGAGGAGTCGTGGGCAGAGTGCGCCCGCCATGCTGAGATCCTGAGCAAGCTGCTGCCACCGCCGCCTCCCGCAACAGACCAGGCAGCAATGGCGTCGGTCGAACAACCTGCAACCAGCGCAGAACCGACTGCTGTTCAGGCCGCGTTTGCGTTTGCACTGACGCCCCCAGAGCCCAAGCCTGGCCGTCGTCGACCAGCCAAGAATTGAGGAGGATGCCGCATGTCAGCGTCCGACCACTCCGCGTCTATCCTGACAACTTTTGATGTCAGCCTTCAATTTCACTCCTGCCAACATCATTCACGGGACGCAGGTGCGCTAAGCCTTGACACGCTTGTGGCATCGCTTGGCAAAGCACGCGAGATCTGCATCGCTTCGGCCTACTACGATGTGGTGTTCTGCCGAAGGCTGCTCGACCCGACCCGCATCTCGCGACAGCTTGGCCGGATTCGCCTCGTCTTTAACGGATTGGAGGGCTCACGTCTGCGGGGACAGCTAAAGGATTTGAAGAAGCTGCAGCGCCAGCTACAGTCGGTGGTGCCAGATACACAGATTCGGCTCGCCTTTGTCGACGGAATCTTTCATTCCAAGCTCTTCCTGTGGCGAGAGGCCAAGCGGCTCATGGCCTGGGTCGGTTCCGCCAACGCAACCATGGCCGCGATGCAACGCAACGAGGAGATTCTGCTAAGCCTCCACGACGCCCCAGCGGTGCTCAAGGAGTACTTCAATTCGGTCTGGGACCAAGCACGCCCGCTGGACGATGAGGCGCTGGACCGGCCAGCGAAGAGCCTCACCCAGTTTTTCCGAACCGGTGCGCTGTACTTCAAACCCTCGGCCCAGCTACCGCTGACCTTCAACCCATTCACGGCACTGCTTGGAAAACTCACAGACCGTCAGCGCAGAAAGCTCGTGGACATCCGGCTTCCCGACTCGGACCCTCAGCCGGGAGTCGGCCCGTTCAACGTGAAGCGGGCTCTTGGCCTCAGCGATGACGACGATGAAGTGGAGGCAGTAGCCCGAACCCGGATCAAGCGCTTCGCCGTGGAGACCTGCTACGGCTACTGGGTTCCAGCAGCACTCACAGTTGCGCTGTCCAAGCAACTTCATGCCGCCACGGATGCCAAGGAGAAGAAGCTCGATCGATTCCAGAAGGCAATGGATGGCGTTGGCAAAGGCGGAATCCTGGCGCGCTATAAGAAGTACGTTCAGGCGGCGGAGAAGATGTTCGCGGAACGAGAGGTGTCTCTACCCAAAGAACTAGCGGGAAAGCCTTTCGAAGTCCCCGGGGCTTTCAACTCCTTCCTCGACCGCCTGTTCGCGAATCTTGAGAGTAAGGACTCGCGCCAGCGACTCAGCTCGCCATTCATTGCTGGACCGATGCCGGAAATCTGGGACGACCCACTCGCCTACGGTGAGTTTCGGCAGAGCTTCTTCGACTATCTTCAGTTCATCAACGACCACTCAACGCTAAAGCACCAGGTTCCGCGTCGAATCCTCGACGTGATCAAGGCCGAGTCCTATTGGCCGATTCCGAACATCGAAGCAGCGCTGACCCAGCACCTCAAGAGCAAAGGCTGGCGAGATGAGGACTGGTCCAAGGCAAAGCGCTAGTTCCACCATCGGTCAAACGCGGTATAAGCGAACCCAACACCGGCTGAGGGCTGCTGACCTAGCGGCAGCCCACGAGAGGTCCGCGAGCCATGTTGAACCCGATCACGTTCACCGAAAAAATCGTCAGCGACTTTCTGCGCTACCAACTTGCGACCTACCCCTTCTCCGATAGCAACCTGCTATCTCAGATGCGGCAGCTCCTTAGCATGGAGCTCACTCGGCAAACGCCGCTGCTCAAGGGCCCGTATGTCAGCCTGAGCCGCTCGTTCCGCAAGGGAAAACAGGTGGCAGAGCTAGTTGCAGAGGGGCTGCTCCACCCGCTCATGACCTCCCTGGCTCCGTACCCAAACGTCTACGGTCACCAGGAACAAGCCATCGAGTCGATCGTCCGGCGGCGCCAAACGACCTTGGTGTCCACCGGCACCGGATCGGGAAAGACGGAGTGCTTTCTCTATCCGATCATCAGCCGATGTCTCCAGCTCCGTGATGAGCGAGCGGCGCCTGGAATCGTGGCGGTGCTCGTATACCCGATGAACGCGCTGGCCGAGGACCAACTGGGTCGTTTGCGCGAGCTGCTAGCAGGCACAGGCGTCAGCTTTGGCATGTATGTCGGTAAGACGCCCCAGCGAGTATCGGATGTAGCCGGAGTCCGTTTACCATCGGGGGCCTCGCGGGCTGACTATCGGGCCGCCCAAGAACGTCTGCGCAAGCAAAAGCAGCCTCACGCGGTGCATCCGTGTGAAGAGCGCCCGTCTCGTGAGGAGATGCGCCTACCGGGCCAACAGCCGCGCATCTTGCTGACCAACGTGAAGCAGCTAGAACTACTGTTGACCCGACACCAGGATGTTGAGCTATTCGATGGAGCTCGGCTGGAGTATCTGGTTTTTGATGAAGCGCACACTTTCACTGGAGCGATCGGAGCTGAGACCGCCTGCTTGGTACGTCGCCTGCGCTCCTTCTGCGGTCGGCAGCCGGGCGAGACCGTTTGTGTGGCAACATCTGCGACGCTGGTGGATCCAAAGCGAAGCTCGCTGAATGGACAGGACTTTGCGGCACGTCTGTTTGGCGTTGCAGCGGCGGACGTGGCCGTGGTGGGGGAGCAGTTTGAGGACGACCGCTGGGCAAACAAGCGGGTTGCTACGATCGCACCACCGGGAGATCCCGCCGTTCACTTGAAGAACATCTTGGAGGTAGTGTCAGGCGTTGAAAAGGAGCCGCCCGAGCCAGTCGCACTACAGTTGCTTCGCACCGTGTTTCAAGCGATGACCGGCCAGCCCATTGAGCAACGTCGCGAGCTGGAGAGTCTCTATGAACAGCTAGCGCAGAATGATGTGGTCTATCAGTTGGCGCGTTTGCTAAACCAACCGCGCCCCCTCGATGAATTGGTCGCCGAGCTAGGGCTGCAGCTCCATAGGTTGGTGAGCGAGGAAGAAGTGCTTGCGTGGCTGGCACTCGGAGCGGCTTCGCGCAAAGATGGACGACCCCTTCTGAGACCGGTCGTCCATGGCTTCGTTCGCGGTGTCAGCGGTGCGGTAGTGACCTTCCCGACTCCTCCGCCTGGCGCCCCCGAGTGTCCACGGCTCTGGCTGTCCGCTGAGGATGCCACCCAAAACCACGCCCAGCAGAAACACCAAGATGGCCTGTTTCGTCTCAATGTCACCACATGTACAACGTGTGGTCAGCACTACTTTCTACACCACGTTCAGGATTTCCAGTTCACGGAGAAGCGACCCTCGGGTGGTCAAGCTGTAGGTGTGGGCTCCGTTTGGCGCAAACTCGACCCAACGCTCGGTGGCAAACGGTTGGTGCTACTGGATCGACTGGTTGTCGATGATGAACCGGACGAAGAGGATGCGAGCGCAGGGATACCGCGCAACACCGCTCCGGTCTTTCTTTGTCGTTACTGCGGGGCATTGCATCCCGGTCCGGCCCCGGGAGCGCCAACCAGTTACACGGCACCACCTCGCTGTCTTGATTGTCAACGCCCTGGTTCGCTGGCGCTGCTTTATGTGGTACGGCAGCGGGACAGTGATCCGGGGTATCTGACATCTTGTGTGTCATGTAGCGCACTTGGCCGACGGCGGCTCGGAGACTTTCGAGAACCCGCCCGTCCAGTTCGAGCGGTCACGGTGTCGGATGTGCATGTGCTGGCACAAAGCATGATCCAGCATGCAGAGCGACGACGCTTGCTGGTTTTCGCCGACAACCGCCAGGACGCGGCGTTCCAAGCCGGCTGGATGCAAGACCATGCCCGGCGGTACCGTCTGCGAGCCCTCATGCATGAGCGGATCGTCAAGGGGCCGGTTTCCATCGGAGACCTGACGGCCTGGCTCGATGATCTGCTCGATCACGACGATGACCTTTCCCGCGCTCTCATTCCTGAAGTCTGGCGTGCGGAACGTAAGGAATCCGCAGGGAACCAGCACGCCGAGGAACGCAAGTTTTACCTTCGCATCCAGGTGCTACGCGAGGTCGCCACCGGCGGTCGACAGCGCATCGGACTAGAACCATGGGGCAGACTGTTGGTCGAGTACCAAGGACTCAACGCTCCGCATCGCTTTTATTCGACATGGGCTGGCCGGATTGGATGCAAAGAGGAAGAGCTGGTCTCAGGAATCGCAGGTCTGCTCGACGCGGCGCGGCGCGGTAACTTGCTACTGGATCGCGAAAGCAAAATCTACTCTACCTACTTCCGTGAAGGTGACCGGCCCATCGCGAAGGGCTATCTCCCGATGTTTCAAGGAGGCCCGAAGGGCCTAAAGCTCCGTCGTGATAGCGGAGACAACTCGGCACGGGTACGCCAGTGGCTAAGTGATCGTGGTGATACGGCGGCGCGACAAGCGGCACGCAAGTGGGGGATTCTGCCAGCACAGATGGATGAGTTCTTTTCTGAACTCTGGGCGATGCTTACCGAGGATCTGAAGCTGCTCGGACCTGTCTCTCTGGTCCGCTATGGAGGCCGCGTACTACCTGGCTGCGCCGGAGTCTATCAAGTCGATGGTGACCGGCTCCGCCTGCTATCTCACAAAGGCGTCTTTCGCTGTGACACCTGTCGCCGGGCCTACGTTCGAACGCTGCCCAAGAACTCGTGTTTGGCATGGCGCTGTCAGGGACATCTTGTCGACGAGCCTGAGTCCGCTGAGGACTACGACCTGATGATGCTCGATAGCAACTTTGCTATGATCCGTCCGCGCGAGCACTCCGCGCAGATCCCCCCCGAGGATCGCGAAGTACTAGAGCGAGCGTTCAAGGGCGAAAACGAGCTGTGCAATGCACTGGTCTGCACACCGACCTTGGAACTGGGCGTTGACATCGGCGGACTTGACACCGTGCTCATGCGCAACGTGCCACCGCTACCGCAGAACTACTGGCAGCGAGCAGGGCGGGCAGGCCGCCGTCATCGGATGGCGGTAAACCTGACCTATGCTCGTGGTGCCAGCCACGACCGAGCCTACTTCGCCAGCCCCCTGAAGATGTTGCAGGGGGTGATCCTCCCGCCGCGCTTCAACCTGCGCAATGAGCCCATGGTTCGGAAGCATGTACACGCGACCGTCTTAAGTGTGCTTCATCAACTCGCCCGCACGGGCAGTCCATTGAGCGAGGCTGACCGTAAGGAGGTCGCCGAAGGGCTGTTGCACGGCTTCCCAAACCAGGTGAAAAGCTACCTCTTCGACGATTCAGGAGACGTCCGAGTTGTTCCATTTGACGTGACTCCCCTGAGCGCCGCAGCGCACAAGCACGCGTCCAGACTCCTGACCGCCGTGCAGCAGGTGTTCTCGCAGGGGTGGCCGGAGGAAGCATCCCTAGTAGTTCAGCCAGTTCTACTACGGGGATACATTTCTGACATTGGCACGCAGTTGGCTGAAGTGATCGCGCGGCTTAGCCGCCGACTACGCTGGGCACTAGAGCAGATGGAGCGGCTGGACACCATCCGAACCCGCAAGGGAACACTCGACCCCGATGAGGATGCACTGCGTACTCGATGCGACAGACTGATCAAGCGACTGAAGGGACTCCGGTCGCGTCATCGTCGTGAAGCTGAGGGATACGACGACACCAATACTTATGGTGTGCTGGCAGCGGAAGGCTTCTTGCCTGGTTATGGGCTCGATACGGGCTCTGTCATTGGTTCCTATCAAGCTCCTCGTTACAGCACCGACATCCGCGACTGGGAACTTCGACGATCAACGGCGCTGGCTCTGCGAGAGTATGTGCCGGGCAACTTGATCTATGCCAACGGACATCGCTTTCTGCCACGCTTCTTTGAGTTCGAGGAACTGGTCGAGCCGGTGCTATTCCGCGTCGACATTGGTCACGAAGAAGTGAGCGAGATCGGTACGACTGGGCTGACAGGGAGCGCCGGGCTTGGCACCGCTGCACTGCATGCGATCCCGGTCTGTAATGTGCAACTGCCGCATTTCTCTCATATCAGTGATGAGGAGGACTACCGCTTCCAACTCGGCGTGTCAGTGTACGGGTATGATCAGGGTCGGCATTCTGGTGGGCAAGTCTATGCTTGGGGTCCGCGAGAGCTCATGGCGCTCCGTTCGGTTGCATTCCGACTGGTCAACGTGGGGGCCAGCAGCCTCGTTCGCGATGGTGGACGACTCGGCTACCCGGTGTGCCTGGTTTGCGGACAGAGTCGGTCACCGATGGCCTCACAGGCTGATCGAGATGAATTTGCCAAGCAGCATCACGAGCGGTGCGGTCGTCAAATGGCACCGGTTGGTTTTTTCGCGGATGTAACTGCGGATGCACTGTGCTTGATTCGCTGCGCCAGCCGTGAAGAAGCCTATAGCGTGATGGAGTCACTCCGAAAGGGGGCTGCGCAGGTTCTTGAAATGGAGCAAGAGGATCTACAGCTACTCGCTGTACCTCGCGATGGTGAGCTACACATGTTCCTGTACGACCCCATGCCTGGTGGCTCGGGCCTACTCGACCAGATGATCACTCGCTTTGATGAGGTCGTCGCTGCGGCTCAGGAACTCGTCTCAGGCTGTCCTGGTGTGTGCAAGACAGCATGTATCGACTGCCTCCTTCACTTCCGGAATGCCTACTACCACCGGCATCTAAATAGGCACACCGCACTTGGAATACTCCGACAACTGGGAGGACGGCTAGCCCTTCAGAATGACATTCCTGCACAACTTCCGACGGTGAGCAGCGGTACAAAGCCATCCAATGATGCAGAGTCGACGCTACGGACGCTCCTTCTTCGGGCTGGATTTCCAGATGGGAAATGGCATCACGGAATTGATCTCGGTAAGCCGTTGGGTACCACAGAGCCAGATGTCTACTATTCCGACCCGATCGGACGCAGTGATGGTGTGTGCATCTACCTCGATGGGATGAGCACCGGCCTGCATGGAAACGCAGCGACGAAGAAGCGAGACCAAGAGATTCGTGAAGAGCTGCGGTCGCGAGGATTTGAGGTCTTCGTGATCCCATTCGGGCACCTGACCGACCGCGCTGCCATGACAGTCCACTTCTATCGGCTGGGCCGGATCCTTCTTGACAAGGAGCGTGCGTTAATTGTGCGAGACCAGCCAACCTGGTTTGACGATGCAGCCCATGCGGCCGTGTCCCCACCGAACACTGCTTTACCCGCCCGCCCCAAGACGACAATGGAGCGGAGCAGTGGCTGGGATGAAATCCTAGACATGTTAGATGAGTCCTGGCAGCCGCTCGGGCGTGGTCTGGCTAAGCAGGGACTTCGTCCGCCGGATGATGTGGACTGGGATCTCATGAACAAAGGAAGGGTAAGCGACCGCCGCGCTGTAATGGTCTGGCACCTGACGAATGACTTCGTCGCGGTAGTCATGGCCGGCGATGAGGTAATGGCACCGACCCGGTGCATTCCCGCGACCACAGATAGTGATGCCGAGGCAATTGCTGCAAGACTCCGTCCGCTATTGGAAGGATGACCACATGGCAGTGTGCCGGTGGGATTCGCCCAGCCCAGATTGACGGAAAGGCAGGAGTTGAGCCGTCTCGGCGGTCTTACTGCCCAAGTCAGCGAGCGGGCGCATCGCTTCGACCGTAGCAGCGAGTCGCTTGCAGGTCATCGCGGTGGCGGGCGATGGAAAGGCGATTCTGCTCACATGAAGGATCTGGGGCGGCCCTGAGGGATGGCCAAGAAAGCGGCGGCCATCGCGACGCGGGCGCTTGCGCTGACGTGCAAAACAGTGAACTTTTCGCCAGTCCTTCGACGAGCGAAATTGTCGATACAAACAAACAGTCGCCTCCCGGCTTCGGCCCGAGATTCCTCCTGATTCCCTCCGCCCG
>CAYTGC010000105.1:0-16297 GCA_964437195.1 uncultured Myxococcales bacterium
GGAACTCTTGCTTTCGCTCCAAACGCACACGCGCAGAGTCGTAAAGAAATCCGACATGCATCGTCCGCTTGCCACCGCAGTCAGAGACCACAGCCTGGTAGCGGCGACCACTCCGCTCGGACAGTCGCGCTGCAACATGTGGCATCAAATCCGGACGCTGGATTTCCTGGACCGCCATGACATCCGAATCCGACTCCGACAGGATCTCCGTCAAACGAACCAAATCTGTCCTGGTCCCAAACTCCCGAACGTTGAATGTGCCCACTCGCAGCGGGGCGCTGCTGCATCCCTGCGTTGCCAAATACACGCAGAAGAGAGCCAGCGTGGCGAGGCCGATCCGGGTACGCAGGGCGAGGACGCCGAGGCGGATCAACGCAACTACGCAGCGGCTGAGTAGGCGCAGAATTCCAAGCAGCAACCGAGCTACCATTGGGACCTCATCCGCCGCGGAATATATCTGACAGACAGAGCGGCGAACGCTCTTTCTGCGCCCAGGACAGAAAGACCGCGCCGTACCCTTCAGCAGGTCACTTCAGCAGCGAGCTCAAGGTAGGTCACAGGCCGGAGCTTCGTCTGAAAGAGTCACATGAAGGCCATTTTGGCCGTTCCCTGCGAATCCAAAGTCCTTGATTCTACGACGAGAATTCGTCGTCTAGGCGGACAGGCTGTGCGGGCGGGATCGTCGAGAAATAGCGAGGGACGATTCCCTGGAGGCAATGCGAGCGACGGATGGTATCAGGGAACGAAGTGGCTGGGCTGGGTTCAACGGCGCTCTATGAGAGCGCCCCCGCTCGCTGTGCGATT
This sequence comes from uncultured Myxococcales bacterium, assembly GCA_964437195.1. Taxonomy (GTDB): domain Bacteria; phylum Myxococcota_A; class Polyangia; order Palsa-1104; family JAEUJZ01; genus JAEUKA01. The sequence continues at coordinate 805 of CAYTGC010000105.1, forward strand.
GCTGGGCATCAGCGTACCTTGACGCCGTGGGCGGTTGGTTTCGTGCCCGACTTCTGGGTCTGCCCACGTGTTCGGCTGGCAACGTGACAGGCATAGACCAGACGTGAGTTCGACACCTTGTTCTTCACCTTGAACCAGCCGGGCTGCCGCGCTTGGACTGCGGCAACTTCGGGATAATGACGCAGCAAATCTGTTCCGTCGAATAGACCGCTCAGAGTCGACAACACCCGTGGCGACGGGAGCTGAACGCTGAGCACCTGCATTGAAGGAACCGCCTCTGGGAGTTTGGCAATCACGCTGCGAGCAATCGCGCCCGCAGTGATGACAAACTCCGGACGAAGCTGATGGAGGAGTTCTCCCCAGAGTTTGGCCGAGTGATCGACCATCGCTGGTGTCGGGTTCACATTGCGATCTTTTCGATCGATGAGCGACCAGAACACACCGTTTCCGACGGCCGTCTCCTCGGCGCGGCAGCCGAGCATGACTTCGACGGCAATCTTCAGGAGCCCATCGTCCCAGGGCCTGATGCCGAGCTTGCGATCTGTGCGCGCCGTCAAACGGCGAATGCGCGTCTCCGGCGTCATGGCGAGCAGCTTGTCTCGGTACTTTTTGTGGGTGGCCGACAGGTTCTGGGCCTCCGCCAAAACCAACACCCGGTTCCAGCTTTCGGGAATGAACGGGACGTAGGGCTCTGGAATCACGACCTTCGGGCTTGCGGCTGCGAGTAGGTCCGCTGGGAGATGAAAGCTGGTGCAGAGCTGCTCCAACGGGGTCTGGTCCATGAACATCGACCTCAAAGGCAGTGGTGCCTTGCGATCTTACCGCGGAGCCGTCTTCGACGTCTGGAGTAGTGCTGCGCGACAGTCTGGAACGCACTTACGAAGCAGCCCCCGAGGAGATCTGACCGTACCCCGCATGACCGAGGGCAGCTCTCGCCTGGCTATTGGATCGAAGCATGTGTCATCGAGATCGGCGACGATCGTTCTGCCGCCTCATCGTACAAGTCGATGTGAAGCGCGCTCAGGGTGCTCTTTCCATCCGTGATCAGGCGCTCCAAGGCTTTGCGCGCCTTGCGGATCTCTTCGCTCATGGTGTCGGCATTCTTGCGAATGGAATCGGTGCAAGACTCCATTCGTTCAAGCCGCTTGAGCTCAGCTTCCAGTCGGCGCTCGATGTCCTGGAGCGCATCGAGATCTCCGGGTTCCGCGCTGCTGTGAGTGCGGCTGACGAGGGCGATGCCCAAGAATACTGCGGCTCGAAGATATGGGTCTGTGGCGGCATCGTCCTCATCCCAGGTGACCAGGACATTCGTGCCGTACCGGGCGAACGAAGGGAATCCGTCGGGAGCATGCGACTTTGCCATCACGAAGACCCCGACACTGGCATCGCGATTCTTGCGTGCTTCATCAAGCTCGCTGAGCGCCCGCTGTGCAGTGAACGAGCTATCGTGTTTGGCCTCAAAGACCACCCCCGCCCCTGCAAACGCACTCTCGGCATGAAACCGAGCGACCGCATCCCCCTTCTTGCAGCGATCGAGCTTGCCGACAGTATTTGCGGTGCTTTCGAGCGTGCAGGGGGCACCAAGCAGCGCCTCACCCACGGCGCTGATCACGCTCGACTCGAATGAGTGCCCGCCCTGTGGGGCTCGCTTGTCATGGTTGCGGCGTGTTTCCAGGCGAGCAAGTGCTTCGCGGATGTCTTTCGCGATCTGCTCATGGTTACTCTGCTGAAGCCGCAATAGCTCCGATTGCGAACTGGCGTGCTCTTTGAGCAGCGCAACCAGCGTGTTCTTGATGCTGGCCATGGGCGAGTCTGCGGTATCTGGATTCACGGCCTTGAGGACCATCTCTCGCGCCTGCTCAGTCTCCCTGGCCAGTCGGCTGATGAGCGAGGTCTCGTTGTTGGCATCCAGCGCCGACAAGGCCGTCGATAGCTGCTGGGCACGATCGGAGTCTGCTCTCTTCAGCTCGTCGCGCAGGCTCCGCAGAAAGCGCGCCACCGCCCCATCGGGTGCATTGGGATCGAGCGCCTTCACAAGCTCGCCGTGGCCGGACTGCATGACCCTAGCGAGCTGCGCTTCCAGGGTCTTGATCAGACCCTCGCTATCGGTGGGGCTCAGCTTCTTGAACAGGGCACTTTGCTCACCAACCTGACGGGCCAGCGTCTCGGCCAGCAGGCTGTTCTGCGGGGCAACGTGCTTGGCCAGAAGCCGTGCCAGCGCACCCTGGTCATCGACAAATGCGGCCAGTCGCTGGGACACGTGGCCGTCCTTCGGGTCGAAGAACTTGGCTAACACATCGCCGACCGTCCGCTGCTGGCTCTCGACGTGCGTACGTAGCTGACGGTCGATGTCTGCGATCAGCGACTGCCCAACGTCCTTCAGTCGCGACTCCTGCGCCTGGGTGTGCGCGTTGCCAAGAGCACGCATCCCGATCGACCAGGCATCGAGCGCAAGCTGCTCTTGTTGTGCGTTTTGGAGTTCTCCGAACAGCGCGATGATGTCGCTGCGGCGATCTGCGATGTCGATGTGCAGCAGGTCAGGGGTTGTGTTGACAGAGACCGTGAGCGAACTTTCTTTTGTTTGAGGTGTCATGGCTGCCCATCAATTCACAATCCGTGCCAACCCAGCCACGACGACGAGAAATCGTCCAATTGGCCCACATTTCTTGGCGGCCCGGCCCACCCCAGGACAAACGAAACCTTGTGTGAGCACAAGATTTCTTATACTTGGAAATGATGCGCAGCGTACTCGTTTGCTGGATCGGGCGCACAGACCTACGCGCGGTGACAGAACAGGCAGACGTGGGGCTCGGCCCCATCGCGCAGGCGGTGACCGCTCGGCAGTACTCTGCGGTTTATCTTGTCACTGACTATCCAGCGCACGAGGTCGATGCCTACGTGGCTTGGTTACAGCCGCAGACGGCTGCCTCGTTACACGTTCGACCTGAGAAGCTCAGTGGCCCGACGGAGTTTGGCGAGATCTATGAAGCTGCGGTGCGAGCTTGTCAGCAAGCTCTCGATGGGCAGCCGCGCGAAACCCAGCTGACGTTTCACCTGAGCCCAGGTACGCCCGCGATGGCGGCGGTGTGGATCCTGCTTGGCAAGACGCGGTTTCCCGCCGAGCTGATCGAGTCGTCGCGTGGGCATGGTGTGCGGACCGTTGCCCTGCCGTTTGACATCTCTGTCGACTTCCTGCCCGACCTTCTGCGGGAACGCGACGAGCAGCTTCGAAATCAAAGTACCGCGACCTCTCCGCCAGCGCCGGAGTTCGTCGACATCCTGCACCGCAGCCGAACGATGGCGCGCGTGATCCAGCGGGCGCGGCGCGTAGCCATTCGCAACGTCCCCGTCCTAATTGAGGGCGAATCAGGCACCGGCAAAGAAATGTTGGCCCGGGCCATTCATTGCGCCAGCCCTCGGAGCCAGGGCCCGTTCAAGGCGGTCAACTGCGGTGCCATTCCACCCGAGCTGGTCGAATCAGAGCTATTCGGCCATGAGCGTGGCTCGTTCACCGGCGCGCACAGGGACCACGCCGGCTACTTCGAGAGCGCCCATCGCGGCACCCTGTTTCTGGATGAGCTCGGCGAGCTGCCCCTGGCGATTCAGGTGAAGCTCCTGCGCGTCTTGCAGGAGGGGGAAGTCCATCGCGTCGGTTCGACCAATTCTCGCAAGGTGGACGTTCGCATCGTGGCTGCCACCCATCGCAGCCTGACCGAAGAAATCGTCGCTGGCCGGTTCAGAGAAGATCTCTTCTATCGTCTGGCCGTCGCAGTCCTCAATATTCCCCCCTTGCGCGAGCGTCGAGAGGACCTGCCGCTGCTCATCGATCGCTTTCTGAGGCAGATCAATAGCGAGGCAGCCTCGGAACCAGGCTACCAAGAGAAGAAACTAACTGCGGGCGCAAGAAATCTTCTCTTGGCTCATTCATGGCCGGGCAACGTGCGTGAACTGCTAAACACCCTTCGCCGCGTCGCGCTGTGGAGTGATGGCACCGGCATTACCGTCGACGATGCCCGCGAGGCGCTACTTCCCGTTCCAGCCCACCGTCGCCCCGAGGTAATGGGGCGACCACTGGGAAACGGTCTAGACCTTCCCGCGCTCATCGAAGAGGTGGCCCGTCACTACCTGGGTCGAGCCATGGCCGAGGCCCAGGGGCAAAAGACCAAAGCGGCGGAGCTGGTGGGGCTGCCCAGCTACCAGACGCTGTCGAACTGGCTCGCTAAGTACAAAGTCGGTACGGGTTGGCAGGGATCTTGATATAGAAGGCGGACATGAGCGGGCCCACGGACAGCGCGCTGACTTCGCAGAACTTTGAGTTCTTGCGGCCACGCCGTCCCGTGTTGGCCGAGCTGGCGACGTTCGGCGAGCGCTATGCCTACTCCGACCCGGCGAGCTCACTCATCAAGCAGCGCGGCTTCATCGAACAGGCTGTTCTCGCGATCTATGACGCCTATCGGCTCCGGCCTCTCTCGGACAAAATCTACGAGCTGCTGGAAGCCGAAGAGTTTCGTCAGGCCGTTCCTGAGATCATCATCCAGAAGTTCCATACGATTCGCATCGCCGGAAACCACGCCGCCCATCCCAGAACGCCGATCACCAGTGCGCGATCGCTGGACTGTCTGCGGCTGACCTTTGAGATCGCGCAGTGGTTTCACCTTCGGGTTGATCGGGGCGCGCGGGCCGATTGCCCCGCCTACTCGCCACCCGCGTCCGACTCCAAAAACAACGGCAAAGCCCGCGAGGCTCAAGAAAGACTGCGACTTGCCGAGGCGCAGCATCAAGCGCTGGTTGCTGAGCTAGAGGAAGAACGGAAGCGACGAGCGCAGGCCGAGCAAGCGGTGCAGCACACGCAGGCCGAGCTGGCCCAGCTGAAGAGCGCAGGCCAGCAGGTGGCCAGCGTCCTGTCCTTCAGCGAGGCGACCACCCGCAGTCGCCTGATTGACGAGCTGCTGCGCGAGGTTGGTTGGGACGTGGGGGCAAACGGTGTCAGCACCGAGCAGGTTGGCCAGGAAATCCCGCTGGTCGGGATGCCCACAGACTCAGGCGATGGCCGTGCCGACTACGTCTTGTATGGCGATGACGGCAAACCCCTGGCTGTCATCGAGGCAAAGAAAACGGCCAAGGACGCAGCCGAAGGCAAGACTCAGGCGGCCCTCTACGCCGACTGTCTGGAGAAGGCGACCGGCCAGCGACCGGCCATCTTCTTTACGAACGGCATCGACATTTTCTTGTGGGATGACGTGCAGGGGTATCCGTACCGCAAGGTGTACGGCTTCTACTCGAAAGACAGCCTCGAATACCTGCACTTCCAGCGCAGGAACCGGAAGCCGATTTCGCATATCAGCCCCAACCTGAACATCGCCGACCGCATCTACCAAATCGAAGCGGTAAAGCGCGTCTGTGAGCGATTTTCCGAGAACGCACGCCGGGCGCTGCTGGTGCAAGCGACCGGCACTGGCAAGACGCGCATCGCCATCTCGCTGTGCGACGTGCTTCTGCGGGCAGGCTGGGTCAAACGAATCCTGTTTCTGTGCGACCGGCGCGAGCTGCGCAAGCAGGCGGACCTGACATTCAAGGAGTACCTGCCCGGTGAGCCGCGGGTCATCGTCGACAGCGACACATCCAGTGACCGCACCAAGCGCATCTACCTTTCGACCTATCCCGCGATGGCGGGGTGCTTTGAAGACTTCGATGTGGGCTTCTTTGATCTGATCATCGCGGACGAGTCGCACCGCAGCATCTACAAGAAGTACCGCTCCCTGTTCCTATACTTCGATGCGCTTCAGATCGGCCTGACCGCAACGCCGGTGCAGTATATCGAGCGCAATACGTACAAGCTGTTTAGCTGCGAAGATCGTCTGCCGACGGCGCACTTCAGCTACACCGACGCGCTCAACTCCGCCCCCGCCTATCTGGTGCCGTTTCGTGTCCGCACCTTGCGCAGCCAGATCCACGAGCGGGGATTGAAGTACGCCCAGCTCAACGAGACCCAGCAGGGGCAGCTTGAAGAGCAGGACAACGCACCGACCCTGGTCGACTACGACCCAGAGCAGATCGACAGCGGCTTCTTCAACAAAGACACGACGCGTTTCTTGTGGCGCACGCTGATGGAGGAAGGAATCCGCGAGGCGACGGGCAGCCACGTCGGTAAGACCATCGTGTTTGCGCGTGGGCATACCCACGCCATGCACTTGGCCGAGGTCTTTCGCGAGCTGTACCCACAGTACGGATCAGACTTCTGCTCCGTCATCGACAACAGCGTCAAGTACGCCGACACGCTGATCGACCGATTCAAGAGCCGCGATCCGCAGCGCAAGCATCCCATCTTCATCGCCATCTCCGTCGATATGCTCGATACCGGAATCGACGTCCCCGACGTCGTGAACTTGGTCTTTGCCAAGCCGGTCAAGTCCTTCGTCAAGTTCTGGCAGATGATTGGGCGTGGCACGCGCCTGTGCAAGAACCTGCTGGGTCCGGGGAAGGACAAGAAGGAGTTCCTGATCTTCGATAACTGGTCGAACTTCTGGTTCTTCGACGAGGAATACAAAGAGAAGGAACCCTCGGCGCAGCGTTCGTTGCTCCAGCAGTTGTTTGAGACGCGGGTGGCGCTGGCCGATGCGGCGCTGCAAGCGATGAACGAGCCGCTTTTTCAGGCGACGGTTGCTCTGCTGATACAAGACATCAAGGCGGTCATGGACACGCGAGCCATTGATGTGCGCGACCGCTATCGCGAGCTGGAAAAGCTGGTCACGGGCGACCGCATCGCGCAGTTCTCCGTGGCCACCAAAGCCGACCTGCTGTCCATCGCTGCCCCCCTTTTGCACTGGCGCAACATCCGCGGAGATGAAGACGCCTATCGCTTTGACCTGCTGGTCGCACGTTCACAGCTAGAACTCCTGCGCCAAGGGCCCACCGGCTCTGCCTTCCTGGATCTGAAGGCGCGCATCGAGGATGAAGTCGAGCTGCTGATGAAGAACCAGAGCCCGGTCAAGGCCAAGGCCGCGACCATCGCCAAGGTGCGCGACAGGGAAATCTGGAAGCGCATCGCCTGGACCGACCTAGAGGACATGCGGCTGGAGCTGCGCGGCATCATGAAGCACCAGCAGCAGTCGACCACCACCCGCGTCGCGCCCCAGGTCTTCGACATCGACGACGACGACTTTGTGCGCGCCGACTACACGCCCAAGCTGGAAGGGCTGGATCTGGTCGAATACAAGCTGCGCGTCGAATCGGTGCTGCAAACGCACTTCAGCGCAAACCCCACCATCCAGCGCATCCGTCAAGGCCAGCCGGTCAGTGATCAGGAACTGGAAGCGCTGGCCAAGCTGGTCCTCCAGATCGATGACCGCGCCAACATCCTGCACCTGACGGGGCACGACAAGCAGACGCGCAAGTCGCTGCTGGATGTCTTTCGCAGCCTGGTGGGCCTGGACGCTGCGGCGGTCGATCGCGCGTTTTCCGAGTTCGTACACACGCACCCCCGCTTGTCTGCGCAGCAGCTTCGCTTCTTGCAGTTACTGCAAAACCACATCGCGCAGCACGGCGGCATTGAGCTTGCCCGCGTGTATGAGCCGCCGTTTACCACCCTTCACAGCAACAGCGTGGATGGCTTGTTTCCGAACGAGGCCGCAGAGCTAATCAGCATCCTGCGCCTGTTCGCCCCCCGATCCACCGAGCAGACCGCCTGATGAGTACCCTGAGCACGCAGCAGAAGAGCGCCATCGACCGCCTATGGACCGAGTTCTGGACCGGCGGCATCACCAACCCGCTGACCGTCATCGAACAGATCTCGTTCCTGATGTTCGCGCGCTTGCTCGACATCACCGAGACGCGCAACGAAAAGAAGGCCGAGCGGACCAAGCAGCCCTTTAAGCGCGTGTTCGAGCCATTTCAGCAGCGCCTGCGCTGGCACAGCTTCCGACATATCGAGTCGGCTGAAGACATGCTGCGCGTGGTGCGCGACGAAGTGTTCCCGCACTTCCGCAAGCTGAACGGCGGCACGACGTTTGGCGAGTACATGCAGGACGCGCAGCTGATGATTCAGAAGCCGAGCCTGCTGGTGTCCGCCGTCAACATGATCGAGGCGCTGCCGATCAGCGATGGGGACGCCAAGGGCGACCTTTATGAGTATCTGCTGAGCAAGCTGACGACCGCGGGCATCAACGGCCAGTTCCGCACGCCGCGCCACATCATCCGCTTCATGGCCGAGCTGGTCGAGCCCAAGCCCACCGACGTCATCGGCGACCCGGCCTGCGGCACCGCGGGCTTCCTGGTCGGCGTGATGCAGTACCTGCTGGAAAAGTACACCTCGCCCAAGGGGCGGCTGCACAGCGAGACGGGCGAGATCATCTACACCGGCGACCTGCTGGAAAAGTACCGCGCGCACATCCAAAGCGGCATGTTCCACGGCTTCGACTTCGACGCGACCATGCTGCGCATCGCGGCGATGAACCTGATGCTGCACGGCGTCGACAACCCCGACATTCACTATCAGGACACGCTGTCGAACTCGTTCCCAGAGCACTTTCCGCAGCAAGCCGAAGGCGGCTTCGATGTCATCCTGGCCAATCCGCCGTTCAAGGGCAGCCTCGACGCGGGCGACGTCCACCCCAGCCTGACCTCAAAGGTAAAGACCAAGAAGACCGAGCTTCTGTTCGTCGCGCTGATCCTGCGCATGCTCAAGAAGGGCGGTCGTAGCGCCACCATCGTCCCCGATGGCGTCCTCTTCGGCTCCTCGAACGCGCACGTCGCGCTGCGCCGTCACCTCGTCGAAGAAAACCAGCTCGAAGGCATCATCTCGCTGCCATCGGGCGTGTTCAGACCGTACGCCGGTGTCTCGACTGCCATCCTGCTGTTCACCAAGGGCGGCAAGACCGATCACGTCTTCTTCTACGACGTGGAAGCCGACGGCTTTTCACTGGATGACAAGCGCAACCCCACCACGGACAACGACCTCCCTGATGCCCTGGCCCGCTGGCGGGCTCGTGACCCCAAAACAGACACCGGCCGTACGGCGAAGCACTTCACGGTGCCCGTGAAGGAGATTGAAGAGAAGGACTTCGACCTGTCGATCAACCGCTACAAGGAAGCGAGGCAGCAAGAAGTCCAGCACGACCCACCGAAGAAAATCATCGCGCAGCTAAGAAAACTAGAAGACGAAATTACGAAGGAACTGTCCGACCTGGAGGCGATGCTGTGAGTGCAGCGACGCCCCGAATTCTGTTGGGAGAACTCGCAACGCTGGTAACAAAGGGCACAACGCCAAAGACTCTTGGCTACTTGTACACAAAAACAGGAATACCTTTCCTGCGGGCGGAAAATATCTCGGATCTATCTGTGAAATGGAGTGATGACGCATTGTACATTGACGAAGTTACCGACAAAGCACTATCGCGCTCTCGGATCTTTCCCAACGATGTGTTGATCTCGATTGCAGGAACGATCGGGCGCGTAGGAGTCGTGCCAGAGGAAGCGCCGCCTTTGAACTGCAACCAAGCAGTTGCGATTGTTCGGCCCGGGCCTCGCGTGAGTCCCCGATATCTTGCGTACTGGCTCTCGTGTGGCGACGCCCAGCGTCAGATCGCGAAAGCCCAAGTTACAGCCACCATTTCCAATCTCAGCCTTGGCCAAATCTCGAAGCTTGAAGTTCCGCTCCCCCCCCTCCCCGAACAGCACCGCATCGCCGACATTCTCGACAAGGCCGATGCCATTCGGCGGAAGCGGAAGCAGGCCATCGCGCTGACCGACCAGCTTCTCCGCTCGACATTTATGTCGACAGTTGGTCCCCTGGCAGCGGCTTACGATCATTGGCCAATAAAATCTTTGAGAGACCTAGCTGCTGATACGCAACACTCGATGCGGACTGGGCCATTTGGCAGCGATTTGAAACATTCCGAATTTGTTGAATCGGGCGTTTGTGTGCTTGGCATCGATAACGCTGTTCAAAATCGCTTTGCGTGGGGTGAGAGGCGGTTCATCTCTTTCGATAAATATAGACAATTAAATAGATATACTGTCAATCCGGGCGATGTGATAGTCACGATCATGGGCACCGTGGGGCGATCTGCGGTTATTCCAAATGACATTCCATTATCCATTACGTCGAAGCATCTCGCGACAATCACGTTGAATCGAGAAATCGCAGACCCTCATTTTATATCGCAGGCTTTCGTTACGCATCCTGAACTATTATCCCAAATTTCAGAATCGAATCGAGGAGCTATTATGAATGGTCTTAATCTTGGCTTAATCAAGGAGATCCAAATCAAGCTTCCGCCGCTTGGAAAACAATTGGAATTTTCATCATTGACACGACAGATCAGACAGTTAGAGGCCAAGCTCAGGGCCGGGCTTATTGAGTCTGAGAATCTTTTTTCGGGGTTGTCCTTTGCCGCGTTCGGCGGAAAGCTGAATCGGACTGAGCAAGTCGCGGGGCAGCTTTCGATGTTCAACAAGTAGGAGGCAGACGTGCTTTCGGCGATCGAGCTAGAGAACTTCAAGGGCGTCTCGGAGCGCACTCGCATCGAGCTTGCACCGGTGACATTGCTGTTCGGCGCCAACAATGCGGGCAAAAGCACGGTGCTGCATGCGCTGCTGTACGCCTACGAGCTGCTCGTCGCCGGTCACGCAGATGTCGACAGGACGACGCTGGGTGGGCAGGTCGTGGATCTGGGGGGCTTTGCATCGTTTGTTCACGGGGGCGATACCGCTCGCAATGTCTGTCTGCGAGTGGAGGTCGTCTTAGATACGGTGGCTCTGCCTGACTTCTCCGATGCATGGGACGACGACGAGTCCTGGCTCGCCATCGACATTCAGGATGAGCTGTACAAGGTCTGGGTCGAGCTGGAAGTAGCGAATTCCTCCACTGGGCCGTACGTGCGCAAGTACATGGTGGGTGTGAATGATGAGCCGTCGCCAGTGGGCTGGCTGGAAGCCACGGGCGCAGAGGCGACGCCATCCCTGGCGCTGTTCACGTCCCATCCTGTCTTTCGGCGAGACGAAGCGGGGCAATCCTTCCTGGAACAAGCCCTGTCCGATGTGGTCGGTGCGCAGCGCGGCGATACTGGATTCGTCATTGCCGTGCGAAACCAGCAGGGCTGCCTGCCAAGCTGGGAACACACCCTCTTTCTGGGACTCCCAGATGACTGGCTTACGGAGTACCGCCGGCCGCTGGTCACCTTGAGCCGCATTTTGGTGGGGGCTGGCCGACTGGTCAGGAGCGTGCTGGCAGGCATGGTCTACATTGGCCCGCTGCGCGCAGTCCCCGACCGAAACTACAGCCCCCAACGCAGCCCCGACCCCAGCCGCTGGTCCGATGGACTGGCTGCATGGGACCACCTGTTCCGCGGCGATGCGCTGGCTCCCGTCAATTCGTGGCTCAGCCGCCTGAAGACCAAGCTGCGGCTGGAACGCTACGAATCGCGCCTGAGCCAACCCATCGCGAGCTTGCCAGCATCGGCATCCGCTGCCGTCCCCGAGCCAGCGAAAAAGACGAAGGCCAAAGGCAAGGCGCAGGGCAAAACGGCCAAGCCAGCAGAGACGCCACCCGCGTCGCCAGCCCCAAGTCCAGCGGCGGTCTTGCCGCGGTACAAGCAGACACCGGCCGAGATGGTCTTGCGCCTGGTGCGTGATGCCAGCGACATTCTGCTGACCCCGCGCGATGTAGGCGTGGGCATCTCGCAAGTCCTGCCCATCTTGGTCGCTGCGCTACTACCGCATCGTCGAGGTTCCAGCGCCGAGAGCCGCCCGACCACGCTGACGCACGGCCCCAGCTTTGTCATGGTCGAGCAGCCAGAGCTACACATTCACCCCGCGATGCAGACCGAGCTTGGCGACCTGCTGATCACGCAGTCCAAGGACCGCCAGTTCTTAATCGAGACGCACAGCGAACACCTCATCCTGCGACTACTGCGGCGGATTCGGGAGACGACTGCGGGGACGCTCCCCGAAGGAGCGCCGAGCTATCAACCCGAGTTCCTACGCGTCCTGCATGTGGACAGCCCACAGGGGCCCGTCGTGGTGAAGCACCTTCCAGTCGATTCCACAGGCGAGTTTATCGACCGTTGGCCTCACGGCTTCTTCGCCGAGCGCGCAGAGGAGTTATTCTGATGTTTTATGAGTATGCTGTTGACCCTCAGATTATTTCGAGTTGGGAAATAGCACGGTACTTTCTTGATGCTTTCGGCTCATGGGAAGGTCGCTTCTTGGCTGACTTCCCTGCCGACTGGCGTGCGCATGTTAGAGAGCACATTAAAACCGTCTCCACCTGTCGGGAAGTAGAAAGGCTACGGATTATTGAGCGAATTAATAGGATTGACAGAAAGACTCTCGCCAGCAGATTAGGTGCTAAATATGTCAAGGAAAAGTCTTTCTTAGATAATGCTGAAATTGAGCACGTACGAGTTCCACGTCGAGAATTCCGGGCTATTATCTCGTTAGTTGCCTCCGGAAAAGAACACATCCTCACTGGAGATTCTCTCGACAAGACCAACCTGCGATGGGCCACAGTGCCCGGAGTGTTGGTTGATCGAGATTCTGTATCTATTATTTCAGCACTACACACGTTACTTTCTTTATCGAAACATGTTGTGATTATTGATCCTCATTTTCGCGCGCATCGTAAAGAGAAGTCAAAGGTATTAGAGGCGATTTGCGATGCTCTACCGACAGAGAATGTCAAAGTCGATGTACATAGCAGATTAGGTGAGGATAGGGACCCAGACTACCGTTGGTTAAAGAGTGAGGTTGAAGGAAAATTGCCACGCAAGATTCCTAGGGGGGTGAATGTTAAATTTTTCTTTTGGAAGGAAAGAGAGAAAGGACCGCGTTTGCATAACCGCTATTTAATTACAGACATAGGTGGCATCAAGTTTGGTGACAGCATAGAGCACGATAAAGAAGGAAAACAAGACCACCTTTCGATTCTAGATGAGAAAACCAGATCATCTCTTTGGCAACACTATGTGACCCCAGGGGATGGCTTCGAACCCATTGAAATGCCAATCGAGATTGTTGGAGTAAAAAAATTATAGCAAATGGTCAAACGCATGATTCTGATTCAATGAGAATTAGACTCCTCCCTGTTCTTTTTCGTCGAGGTCTTGATGGGCAAAAAGGGTCGACACCAGCCGCCGCAACCACAGAATGCTCAACGCTCTGCGATGGAAGTCAGCTCGTCTCCGTCTAGCGTGACCATGCCCGCACCGCCCCAGCCCACACCGGTCACACCCCCACTTCTTGAGCAGACGCGCGAACTACTCAAGCAGCTCGTCGATGTGGTCGGTCGCCTGGGGGACGAGCTATCACCGGGGCGGATTGCGTCGGCAGTTGAGAAGCAGGTCGGAGTGTCGCCGGGTGTGATTCAGGAAGCGGTCCAAGCGCACCGTGAGCTGCGGGACAGTCTATCGGCCATGCAGCGCAAGCTGACGGGCGTGGACTCCCAGCTTGGGACGCTCAGCACCCGCACCACGGCAGAGGATGTGCGCAGCGCGATTGATGCCACGCTGCGTCCCGAGCTGAAGCAGGTGGGCCAGCAGTTTGTCGCGTTGCAGCAGCAGTTGGTGACGCTCCAGCAGCGGACCAGCAGCGGACAGATTGCGCAGGATGTGCAGGCGGCGGCGGCTGAGCTGACCCAGCAGTATCAGGCGGAGCTGAAGAGCAAGCTGGCGACGCTCCAGCAGGCGTTTGACTTTCTGGACAGTCACCAGGAACAGCTGCGCATTCTGATCGATGCGTTTGGGCCGGGCGGGCTGCCGGTACTCAAGCAAAAGAACGATGTGCTGGAGACGCAGCTTGCGGAAGAGCGCCAGGCACACGCTGCGGTGCGGCAGACGCTGAAAGAGCGCGAAGAGCTGCTGACCGAGCGCGAACGTGAGCTGTTTGGCCTGAAGGCGGGACAGGGCAGCGTGGTCTCGCTGGAAGAGCTGGAGCGGCGTCGCAAGGAGCTGGCCGAGCGCGAAAGCAGGCTGACGGCGCAAGAGGCGTTGAGTGCGGAGAATCTGCGGCTGCGCAAGGATGTGGACGACCTGCGGCGCGAGCTGGGCGAGCACGAGCGCGAGCTGGAAACGGCCCAGCTGGATGCGGAAGAGCGTGCAGAGCTAGAGCGACTGCGGCGCGGTGTCGAGGATGCGGATCGAGCCCGTCTGACGCAGGAACGGCGGCGTATTCAGCTTGAGCAGGAACTCCGACGACTGCGATCTGAAAATCGCGACCAAGAAACCAGACTGCACGACCTCGCTGATGCTGAAGCTCTGGCCACCAAACGGCAAGAACGTATTCAGAAGCTCGACGAAGAAAACCAAAGTCTGCGAGCAACGGTAGAAGAGCAACGCACGCGAGAGTCGCAGGAGCGAAGCGAACGTAGACAGCAAGCAGAACGGATCGCGAGTCTGGAGCGCACGTTGCAGACGCAGCGAGAGCGAGAAGCGCTACTGGAATCAGAGTGGCGGGGGCAGCGTCAGCAGCAGTGGGCCGAAGAGGCACGAGCGCTGCACGCGAAAGAGCACGAATGGGCCCAGAAGCACGCGCAGATCTTGTCCCAGCAGGTTGAAACCGATCTGGCCAAGGCGAACGAAGAGCTGGCAGAGTACGAGGAGACTGTAGCGTCGCTGGGAAACGAACTGGCGTCGAAGCGCGACGAGATCCTTCAGCTTAAGCGGGACCTTGCGTCGGCGCAGTCACAGTTGGAAGTCGAGAAGGTGCGCATTGCCGGTGAACGGCAAGCACTGGCGGACGAACGCATGCGGCGGGAAGAGCATATTGCTCGTCGAGAAAATGAAGCGAAGGATCGCATTGCGGAGCATAAGCAGGCTGTCGAGGCACAATTGCTGCAACAGCAAGAGCGCACGCAGCAGAAGAGCGATGCGGCCCAACGTGAAGCAGGTGAGCTGCGCAAAGAGGTGGGAGAGCTGTCAGCTCGTCTGGGTGAACTAAAGACACAGATCGAGCAGCTAGAGCAGCAGCGCGAAGACCTGCGCGACAAGATCCTGCCGCGCGAGGAGCGGCTGCGCCCGCTACAAGCCAAAGTCTTCTCCCCCGACGAGCTGCCCAACCCGATCAAGCCAGAGTCAGAGTTTAAGTGGCTCTCGCGTATCGAGACGGACCTAGAGGCCGCCGGATACACGTTCCACCCTCGACTGGTTCGGGCGTTCCACACGTCGCTCAAGGTTGCCAAGCTTGCGCCGCTGACAATCCTGGCCGGCATCTCCGGGACGGGAAAGAGCGAGCTGCCGCGACTCTATGCGGATCTGGGCGGCGTGTCGTTCTTGCCGATTCCGGTGCAGCCCAGCTGGGACAGCCCGCAAGACCTGTTCGGTTTCTTCAACTACACCGATGGACGCTACAAGGCCGAACCTTTGGCGCGGCTGCTGTATCAGATCAACCAAGCATCTGATCCGCTTCGCCAGGGGCTGACGGTCGTGCTGCTGGATGAGATGAACCTGGCGCGCGTCGAGTACTACTTTGCCGAGCTGCTGTCTCGGCTGGAGGCTCGACG